>NZ_JBANLK010000065.1:0-27656 GCF_054968425.1 Paraburkholderia sp. AV2 | reverse complement strand
GCGACATCAAGGACCCGACGCAGAACATCGTGTGGGTCACGCCCGAAGGCGGCGGTGGACCGAATTATCCGAACATGTAGTGCATGAACGCGCGTGAATGCGCGAACGAACCGGAGCAACACTATGAGCAATGCAGCGAAGGAAGTGGTGGTGGTGAGCGGCGTCCGTACCGCGATCGGCGATTTCGGCGGTAGCCTCAAGGATTTCGCGCCGACCGATCTCGGCGCGCGCGTCGTGCGCGAGGTGCTCTCGCGTGCGAACGTGTCCGGCGAAGAGGTCGGCCACGTCGTGTTCGGCAATGTCATCCATACGGAGCCGAGGGACATGTACCTCGCGCGCGTCGCGGCGATCGACGGCGGCGTCGCGCAGCACACGCCCGCGCTGACCGTGAACCGCCTGTGCGGCTCCGGCCTGCAGGCGATCGTTTCGGCGGCGCAGACCATCCTGCTTGGCGACGCGGAGATCGCGATCGGCGGCGGTGCCGAGAGCATGAGCCGCGCGCCGTACACGGTGCCGGCCGCGCGCTTTGGTCAGCGCATGGGCGACGGCAAGCTGATCGACATGATGCTGGGCGCGCTGCACGATCCGTTCCAGACGATCCACATGGGCGTGACGGCAGAGAACGTCGCGAAGCAATTCGGCATCACGCGCGAGGCGCAAGACGCGCTCGCGCTCGAGTCGCACCGCCGCGCCGCGCGCGCGATTGCCGAAGGGCGTTTCAAGGATCAGATCCTGCCCGTCGCGCTCAAGTCGAAGAAGGGCGAAGTGCTGTTCGACACCGACGAGCACGTGCGCCACGAGGCGAGCGCCGACGACTTCTCGAAGCTCAAGCCGGTGTTCGCGAAGGAGAACGGCACGGTGACGGCCGGCAACGCGTCGGGCATCAACGACGCGGCGGCGGCCGTGCTGATGATGGAGCGCGGCGTTGCCGAAAAGCGCGGCGCGAAGCCGCTCGCGCGCCTCGTGTCCTATGCGCACGCGGGCGTGGACCCGGCGTACATGGGGATCGGCCCCGTGCCGGCATCGCGCCTCGCGCTCGAACGCGCGGGCATCACGGCTGCCGACCTCGACGTGATCGAGTCGAACGAGGCGTTTGCCGCGCAGGCCTGCGCGGTCGCGAAAGAGCTTGGGCTCGATCCCGCGAAGGTCAATCCGAACGGCTCGGGCATCTCGCTTGGCCATCCGGTGGGGGCAACGGGTGCGCTCATTACGGTGAAAGCGCTGTACGAGCTCAAGCGTATCGGCGGCCGTTATGCGCTCGTGACGATGTGCATCGGCGGTGGCCAGGGGATTGCGGCCATCTTCGAAAACCTGCAGTAATGCGCGGCTATCAAGAGGCTATCAAGAACGTCTGAACCCGCTGGCTGGCGGGTGCCGATAACCGGCAGCTCGCCAGCCACATCCTGTCTCTCTCCTGATCCCCGGCAAGCCTGCTTTCCGGTGGCCGCTCCAGAAACCCGGGACGAACAGCTACCTGTTTGATACCTCCGGGTGTTGCTCCAAACATACTGGCGACAAAGAATCGCATTACCGGCCTGCACGCGCGGTATCCGAAGCAGTATTCGATTCAGGCAGGCTACGCGCGTGCGTCAGACGGCCGCGTCGGCGCGAGGCGCGAACCTGCGTTCCCGTATGGCATCAGGAGGAGAGCAGTCATGTTGAGCGCGGAAAAAAACAGGCTATTGACCCAGGTTGGTCCAGGAACGCCGATGGGTGAATACCTCCGCCGCTATTGGCATCCCATCGCAGGCGCGACGGAATTCGACGACAAGGCGGTGCGCCCGATACGCCTGTTCGGCGAAGATCTCGTCTTGTTCAAGGATCTGTCCGGCCGCTACGGACTCGTGCAACGGTATTGCCCGCATCGGAACGCGGATCTCGCGTTCGGCTTCGTCGAGCGCGAGGGACTGCGTTGCGCCTACCACGGCTGGCAGTTCGAGGCCGGCGGACAATGCGTGCATCAGCCCTTCGAGGAGATCGTCGATCCCGAGGCGCGCCTGCGCAAGAAGACGAAGGTCGCCGCCTATGAAGTGCGCGAGAAGGCCGGCATGCTATGGGCCTACATGGGGCCTGCGCCCGCGCCGGAACTGCCGGACTGGGATCTCTTCAACTACAAAGACGGCTTTGCGCAGGCCGTTTTCGCGGAACTGCCGTGCAACTGGTTCCAGTGCCAGGAAAACTCGATCGATCCGATCCATTTCGAATGGACGCACAACAACTGGACCGCCCGCCTGCAGGATAGCGAGGCCGAGTACGTGCCCACGCACCTGAAAACGCAGTACGAGGAATTCGAGTACGGGTTCGTCTACAAGCGCTTGCGGGCGGCGGAGACCCAGCAGAATCCGATGTGGACTATCGGCCGCGTGACCCTGTGGCCGAACGCGTTCTATCTGGGCCATCACTTCGAATGGCGCGTGCCGATCGACGACGAAAACACGCTTAGCGTGTTGTGGGTTTTCAGCCGCGTGCCGAAAGAGCAGGAGCCCTACGTACAGGAGCGCATCCCGTCATGGTATGGCCCGCTCTACGACGAAAACGGCGAATGGATCAAGACTCACGTGGCGAACCAGGACTTCGCCGCCTGGGTGGGGCAAGGCCGCATCACGGACCGCACGAAGGAGACACTCGGTGCAAGCGACCGTGGCATTGTGATGCTGCGCAAACGCTTCTTCGACGAACTCGATGCGGTGGCCGCGGGCAAGCAGCCGAAGGGACTGATTACCGACAGCGCAATCAACCGGAACATTGTGCTGCCTTCCGCCTGCCGCGACGAGCTCATCAACGGCTTGCCGCGCGAGGAGCAGGACCGGCATCCGCTACTCGGGCCCTACCTGCGCGACTTCATCGGCCAGGCCGGCCAGCCCCTGGATGTGACGCTGGCCTACGAGGCCGCGATCGGCCAGAAGACGCGCGGCGCCACGTCCTTCGTGGTGCATGGCGCCGCTCCCGAGGCCATGGTGGAATCCGACTAACCTCGCAGTTGCCGGGCAGTTGCTTCGCAGTTGCCGGATACTCCGGCGCATACGCTTTCCATGAGGGCGCGCCACGCGCCGCTCATGGAAAGCCACCCATCGGCCGCCCTCGACGCGGCGACGGCACGAACAGGGGAGGAAGACGAAAGCAGATCGATCCATTATTGATAGTTCGTAGTACTACAAATATCGAGCGAGATATCCGGACCCGGATGACGTCGCGATAAGGTCCGCACGTAACTGTCCCTTCACTACAAGATCAATTTCATGAAGACCACCCTGAAACTCGCCGCCATGGCGGCGATGGCATGCCTGTGCGTACCAGGCCACGCACAGAGCTCGATTACGCTGTATGGCCTGCTGGACGAGGGCATAACCTACGTCAGCAACGAGGGCGGCAATCGCTTCATTGGCGCCATGTCGGGCGTGAATTTCGGCAGCCGCTGGGGTTTGCGCGGCACCGAGGTGCTCGGCGGAGGCTATAGCGCGATTTTCGACCTCGAAAGCGACCTCGATCTCAACACAGGCTCCTATGTTCCGGGCATTGGCAGCGCGCTGTTCGGCCGCCAGGCCTGGGTCGGTCTGTCGACGCCGTACGGCACCGTCACGCTCGGCCGCCAGTACGACTTCGCATGGGACTTCATGACGCTCGGCTATTTCAGCCCGGCGGGCTATGCGCTGGCAACCGGCGGGCATATCGGCGACGTGGACCGGCAGGGCGGCGACCGCCTGAACAACGCGGTCAAGTACACGACACCGGTCTACGACGGGGTTCAACTGGGTCTCATGTATGCCTTTGGCGGCGTCCCGGGCAGTCTCGCCAAAGACAGCGCGTTCAGCACGGGGCTGCGCTACGACGGCGGCAGTCTGCAGCTTGCGGCGGTCTACACGAGCGTGAGGAATCCTGCGTTTTTCGACCCCTATGGCCAATTGGGCGTGTCGTCGTTCCTTGGCCAGGCGACGACCTCGGGCGGCGTGGATGCTTACCCCGACGGCAACTTCGCGATCGACCGGCAGTCGTCGGCGGAGTTTGGGGCCTCGTATAACTTCGGCAGCCTGACGGCGGCAGGCAACATCACGGCGACGACGTTCAAGGGTTACGGCCAGTCGCAGACGGTCTGGATCTACGAAGGCGGCGTGATCTGGCAGATCACGCCGTTCCTGCAGGGCATTGCCGCATACGAGTACGAGAGGACCGATCACGTTCACTGGAACCAGCCGACGGTGGGAGCCTATTACTTTCTCTCGAAGCGCACGAGTTTCTATGCGGCCGTGTCGTACCAGGTCGCTTCGGGCGATGTCGTTGCCCAGCAGGGGCAGGATTTCTACTGGTATACGCCCTCGTCGAACCATGAACAGGCTGCTGCTCGCATTGCGATCATCCACAAGTTCTGACTCCCATGGAGTCCGGCTATCCGGCGCCGGGACGCAGCGTTCCCGGCTTGCCTCGCTGGCCCGTGATGCGTTCGCCGTACCCGATGTGCGCTGTATGAATTTTGTTTGATGAATGGAAAACGATGACGCATTCTCCCTTGTTGCAGGCACGCGTGCGAACGCTGCGCCACGAAGCCGCTGGTGTGCTGGGCGTCGAGCTCGTGCCCGAAGCCGGCCACCGCTTTCCCGCCTTCACAGCGGGCTCCCATATCGATCTGCACCTGCCGAACGGCGTGACGCGCAGCTACTCGCTCGTCAACTCACCCGACGAAACCGGCCGCTACGTACTGGGCGTGCTGCTCGACCCGAAGAGCCGCGGCGGATCGCGCTTCGTGCACGAGAGCCTGCACTGCGGCGCCGTGTTGACGATCGGCGCGCCGCGCAACCTTTTCGCACTCGACGAAAGCGCCGATGAAAGCGTGCTGATCGCGGGCGGAATCGGTGTGACGCCGATTCTTTGCATGTACCGGCGCCTGCGCGAACTGGGCAAGGCGGCACGCGTAGTCTATTGCGCGCGCAGCCGCACGCAGGCGGCGTTTCTCGATGCGTTCGCCGCGCTCGGCGGCGACGTCGTGCTGTGGTTCGACGACGAGCACGACGGTCAGGCGTTCGACCTGGCGGCTTTTCTGGCCGGGCAGAACAAAGCGGCACACGCCTATTGCTGCGGGCCGCTGCCCATGCTGGCTGCGTACGAGGCGGCATGCGCGTCCGCGGGTCTCGTCAACGTGCACCTCGAACGCTTTGCGGCCGCTCCGGCCGCGCTTGCCGCTCCGGTGGGCGCTTACGTCGTGCACCTCCAGCGCAGTGGCCGGACGATCGACGTGCCGGCCGGCGCGCGCCTGCTCGACACGCTGCTTGCGGCGGGGGTGGCATGCGACTATAGCTGCGGCGAGGGGATTTGCGGGGCCTGCGAAACGGCGGTCCTCGAAGGCGCGCCCGAGCACCGCGACAGCGTGCTGAGCGAGGCCGAGCGATCGGCCGGAAAGTCGATGATGATCTGCGTCTCCGGCGCGAGGCGCGGCAGCAGGCTGGTGCTGGATCTCTGACGCCGGTGGTCACTTGCGCCTCGCCAGGGCAGGGCCGCTCTTCTGGCCCAGCCGGCTCAGCATCAGCCTGACGAACGCATCCGTGACGCCCGGCAGCGTACGCCCGCGCTTTTTCACGAGCGCTGTGGCGCGCACGAAGGCCGGATCGTCGATCGGTCTCGCGACCAGTTCGGGTTCCGCGAGCACCTCGCGCGCGCTTTGCGGCAGGATCGTGAGGCCAAGGCCGCCGCGCACCATGGCCACGGCCGTCATCATGTAGGTGGGCTCGCAGGCGATCTCGGGTGTGGCGCCGCTGGCCTTGAGCGCCGCATCCACCACGCTGCGCACGCTCGTGCCCGGTGCCGTCAGCACGAGCGGCGAGCGCGCGAGGTCCGCCACGCCGATGCGCCGCTTGCGGGCCAGCGCGTGCGTTTTCGGGCAGACCGCCACCAGCCGGTCGGAGCCGCGATAGAGCACGTCGAGCGAAGCGTCGAACACGTCGCCGCCGGTCAGCCCGATATCCACTTCCTCGCTGCGCACGAGTGCAAGGACGTGACTTGCCACCGCGTCGCGAATCAGAAACGTCGAGCGCGGCACCTGCTGCCGGAATGCGCGGATCAGGTCGGGCAGCGTGCTCGCCGCGAAGGTGGGCAGGCATGCGAGCCGGACCGTGCCGCTCGATCCGCCGCCCAGCGCCCGGGCGTCGCGCAGCACCCGCTCCATGTCTTCCAGCGAGCGCTGCAGCAGCGGCAGCAATTCGCGGCCCGTTTGCGTGAGCGCCACGCTGCGGCTGTTGCGGTCGAAGAGCCGGGCGCCGACGATCTCTTCCAGACGCCGGATCTGCACGGTCAACGCCGGCTGGGAGAGATGCAGTTGCGCGGCGGCACGCGTGAAGTTGCCGGCCGTCGCGACGGTGACGAACGCACGAATTTCCCGCAGATTCAGATCCATAGCGTTCTCTGATTGCTGCAATCAAATCATTTCAATTGCGTTATTGCAGCGTCGAACTTACCCTCCCTCTCATCAAAAGACAAGACTGGAGACACGACCATGCTGCCTGTGCTGGGGCTTCTCACGATTGCCGTCCTGCTCGGCGCCATCCTTTCACGGCGCATGTCGCCGCTCGTCGCGCTCATCGTCGTGCCCATCGCGGCCTCGTTGATCGGTGGTTTCGGATTCCATACGAGCAAGTTCGTGATCGACGGGCTGAAGAGCCTCGCGCCCGTGGTCGGCATGTTCGTATTCGCGATCCTGTACTTCGGCACCATCACGGACGCCGGCACGCTCGACCCGATCATCGACCGCATCCTGCGGGCCGTGGGCACGCGTCCCACGCGCATCGTCATGGGCACGACGCTGCTCGCGCTCCTGATCCACCTGGACGGCTCGGGCGCGGTGTGCTTCCTCGTGACGATTCCGGCCATGCTGCCGCTCTACGACCGGCTGCAAATGGACCGGCGCGTGCTGGCGGCGGCGGCTTCGATGGCGGCGGGCATCAACTTCCTGCCGTGGACGGGGCCGATGATCCGCGCGTCCGCTTCGCTGCATCTGCCTGTTTCGGCGCTGTTCAATCCGCTGATTCCGGTGCAGGCAATCGGTCTCGTGTTCGTGTTCGGCGCGGCCTGGTGGCTCGGGCGCCGCGAGGAGAAGCGCCTTGGCGTGGCGGCGGCGGGCGGCGAAATCGCCTTGCCGAAGCGCGAGCTGACCCCCGAGGAAGCGGCGCTGCGGCGCCCGCGCAACTTCTGGTTCAACATCGTGCTCACGGTGATCGTGCTCGGCCTGATGGTGGTGATGGGCGAGAAGATTCCGCCCGCGCTCGTGTTCATGGTGGGGCTGTGCATTGTGCTGATGGTGAACTATCCGAATGTCGACATGCAGCGCAAACGTATCGACGCCCACGCGCGCGCCGCGCTGATGATGGCGGGCATTCTGCTGGCGGCGGGCGTGTTCACCGGCGTCATGCAGGGCAGCGGCATGCTCAAGGCGATGGCGCAGGCGGCGGTGGGCTTCGTGCCGCCGTCGCTCGCGAGTCACATTCCCGTCGTGCTCGGGCTGCTGGCCATGCCGCTCAGCATGTTGTTCGACCCGGACTCGTTTTACTTCGGTGTGCTACCGGTGATTGCCGAGGTGGCCGGGCAATTCGGCGTGCCCGCGGCGCACGTGGGCCAGGCGGCGCTGCTGGGCCAGATGACGACGGGCTTTCCCGTGAGCCCGCTCACGCCCGCCACGTTCCTCGTCGTCGGCCTGTGCGGTATCGAACTGGCCGAGCACCAGAAGTTTACGTTTCCGTTGCTGTTCGGCGCGTCGATCGTGATGACGATCGCCTGCGTCGTGCTGGGCATTTTCTGATCAGGTTCTATCGGATGGTGGTGTTGAAATGACAGCGACCCAAGGGACAGGCAACCCGAGCGGACCCGGCGCGGCGCGGCGCGTCAGGATAGGCGCCGGCGCGGGTTATTCGGGAGACCGGATCGAACCGGCCGTCGAGCTGGTGGAACACGGCAAGCTCGATTATCTGGTGTTCGAATGTCTCGCGGAGCGGACCATCGCCATCGCGCAGCAGGCGCGGCGCAAGGATCCGCAGCTCGGCTACGATCCGCTGCTCGAAGCACGCATGCGCGCCGTGCTGCCCGGCGCCGCGCGCAACGGCGTGCGCATCGTCTCGAACATGGGGGCCGCCAATCCGCAGGCGGCCGCGCGCAGGACAGCGCAGATCGCGCGCGAGCTCGGCCTGGGCGGACTGAAAATCGCAGCGGTGAGCGGCGACGACGTGCTCGACGTCGTGCTGCGCGAGCCGTTTCGCTTCGAGGAGTCGGGCGACGATGTCGCGCGTTACCGCGAGCGTATCGTTTCGGCGAATGCCTATCTGGGCGCGGCGCCGATTGTCGAGGCGCTCGCCGCCGGTGCCGATATCGTGTTGACGGGCCGCGTGGCGGACCCGTCGCTGTTCACGGCACCGTTGATTCACGAGTTCGGCTGGCGCTTCGACGACTGGGCCACGCTCGGCCAGGCGACCGTGGTCGGCCACCTGCTCGAATGCGCGGGGCAGGTCACGGGCGGCTATTTTGCCGACCCGGGCTACAAGGACGTGCCCGATCTCGCGCGCCTCGGCTTTCCGGTCGGCGAGGTCGCGGCCGACGGTTCGGTCACGATCACGAAGCTGCCGCAGGCGGGCGGGCGCGTTAGCGCGGCGACCTGCAAGGAACAGCTCATCTACGAGATTCACGATCCAGCCCGCTACTTGCAGCCGGATGTCGTCGCCGATTTCACGGAAGTGGAGATTGTCGAGGAAGCGACCGACCGCGTGCGCATTAGCGGTGGGCGCGGAAGCGCAAGGACGGCCACGCTGAAGGTCTCGGTGGCCTATGTCGACGGTTTCATCGGCGAAGGGCAGATTTCGTATGGCGGACCGGGCGCCGTTGCACGGGCGCAGCTCGCGCTCGATATCGTGCGCGAGCGCCTGGCGGCGACGGGCGTCGCTACGGACGAATTGCGCTTCGATCTGATCGGGCTGAATTCGCTGTATGGGGAAACGGGCGCCGCGCAGCGCAACGAGCCGGCCGAAGTGCGCGTGCGCGTAGCCGGCCGCACAGCCGATGCTAGCGAGGCGCTGCGCATCGGCAACGAGGTCGAAACGCTCTATACGAACGGGCCCGCGGGCGGCGGCGGCGTGACGAAGTCGGTGCGCGAGGTGCTGGCCGTGCAGTCGGTGCTGTTGCCGCGCGGCTTCGTCACGCCCGGATTCGCCTTCGTGGAGGCATGAGATGAAACTACGCGAACTCGCGCATTCGCGCACGGGCGACAAGGGCAATACGCTGAACGTTTCGGTGATCTGCCGCGATCCGAAGCACTACGAACATTTGCGTGAAGCGCTGGGTGCGGAGCGCGTCAAGGCGTGGCTTGCCGATTTCGTGCATGGCGAGGTGGTGCGTTATGAACTGCCGCGACTCGCGGCGTTCAATTTCGTGCTCGGCCAGGCGCTGGGCGGCGGCGTGACGCGCTCGCTCGCCCTCGATGCGCATGGAAAGTCGGTCAGCTCGATCGTGCTCGATCTCGAGATCGAGGCTCCGGCCAACTAACGATACGTCCAGGTCCGTCCTGGCACGGTGCGCCGGATATCCGTAGCCGTTCTGTGCGCAAACTTTGCGCGTGCGCAATAGCTGTCGGAATACACCTTCCGCGTTGTACGCGCACAACCATTCGTTCCCTCGGTGCCGATTATATTTTCGCCCGTCCGGCTGGGGCAACGTTGCCCCGTCGATCTGCAAACCGCAGACGGATGTCGGCCGGGAAACGGGAACGAACATGATGAAACTCAAGCTTCAAAAAACACTGGTTGCTTTCGGTGTACTTGGCGCATTCAGCATCGCAGCGCACGCGCAAAGCAGCGTCACGCTCTATGGTTCGATCGATGCGGGCCTGCTGTATGTCAATAACTGGCAGGGCCACAGCAATTGGGCGGAAAACAGCAGCACGCTGTCGAACACGTATTTCGGTCTGCGCGGTGCTGAAGACCTGGGCGGCGGGACCAAGGCGATCTTCCGGCTCGAGAGCGGTTTCGACCTGACGAATGGCGGTCTCGCCGGCAATGCGCTGTTTAACCGTCAGGCCTACGTCGGCCTCCAGAGCAAGGACTACGGCACGCTCACGCTGGGCCGTCAGTACGATTCCGTGGTCGATTACCTGTCGCCGCTGTCGCTGGCCGGCCAGGCCGGCGGTGTCAACGTCGCGGCGCATCCGCTGAACAACGACAACATCGGCGCCCAGTACTCTATTGCCAATGCGGTCAAGTACGAGAGCATCAATTATTCGGGCTTCCACTTCGGCGCGCTGTACGGTTTCAGCAATCAGGCCGGCGGTTTCGCCAACGGCCGCGCATGGAGTGTCGGCGCCGGCTATTCGAACGGTCCGCTGACGATTGCCGCGGCTTACGATCAGTCGAACGACGACCCCAATGGCGTCGCCAATACGGGTGGCGCGGTCGTGGTTCCGCAAGGCGCGAGCCTGCAGCGCACGTACGGCGTGGGCGCGAACTATGCATTCGGCCCGGGCACGGTCGGCGTGCTCTGGACGCAGACCCAGCTTCAGAATACGAATCTCGCGGGTGCGGACCTTCCCCTCGACGCGCGCTTCGACAACATCGAGCTGAACGGCACCTACGGGCTTACGCCGGCGCTCGCGCTGGTGGGCGAGTACACGTACACCTGGGGTAAGACATCGGGTTCGGGCACGGAATCGAGCAGTCCGAAATGGCATTCGGCAACGCTGGGCGTGGACTATTCGCTCAGCAAGCGCACCGATCTGTATTTTGCTGGCGTGTACCAGCATGCCGCAGGCGACATCTACAACGACGGCCAAGGCTATGTGCTGAGCAACTCGACGTCCATCGCCGATTTGTTGCCGGCGTCGTCGACGCCCAATCAGGTGGGTGTAGCCGCCGGGATGCGTCATCGCTTCTAAATCCGGAATCGGGTCGGCGGGGCGCCGCGCGGCGCCTCTCTGATTACGCCGTACTCTGTGTCGACGGGCGTGCCAGCTACGATTCGCGGCTGGCACGCCCGTTGTGTTTGAAGCCATCTTGCCCGGAGTGCCGGGAAACAGGACGCCATGAAAGGTTTCGCAAGGCTAGCTCTCTCCATCGCCGTACTGATTCACCTCGCCGCCTGTGCGGGGATCGACCGTAGCCGCGAGGAGGCTTTGAACTGGGCAGCCGATGTCGATGTAACGCAGGCGCAGAACGATGTGGCGATCCGCCTGCCGGAAAATGTCCTGTTCGACTTTGGCAGCTCGGATCTGCGCGCCGATACCCGCGCCGCCATCGCTCGTTCGGCCGCGATGGTGGCACGCAGCGACAAGCGGGTCGTGGTCGAAGGCCACACCGACAACGTCGGATCACGCGACGCCAATCTGGCTCTGTCCGACGCCCGTGCCCAGGTCGTCGCAGCGGCACTGGAGCGCGATGGCATTGCCGCCTCCCGCATTACGATTCGCGGCTACGCCTCCGATCATCCGATCGCGGATAACGACACCGAAGAAGGGCGCGCGCAGAATCGCCGGGCGGAAATCAGGATCGTGGACGAGTCGGTCGACAAGGTGCTCGGCCGGGCGCCGAAATGGACGAAATGGCCGAACGGCGATGCGGACAGCGCGGTGTCCCGCGAACGGCAAACAACCGGCGAAGAAAGCGCGTCATCCCGCGAACGGCCCGCGACGCCAGGTCCGGCCGCGCCGGCGGAAAATGGAGCCGCGCGCTTCGTATGGCCGGTACAGGGCCACGTCGCTCAAGCGTTCGTCGAGGGGAAAACGCGCGGGATGCTCATTGCCGGAAACGCGGGCGAGCCCGTGAAGGCCGTGGCGAGCGGTTTCGTGGTCTATGCAGGCAACGCGGTCGAAGCTTATGGGCCGCTTGTCATCGTCCAGCACCGCGACGGATTCGTGACCGCCTACGCGCACAACGGGCGTTTGCTGGTCAAGAGTCGCCAGGTTGTCGCGCAGGGGCAGCCCATTGCAGAAATGGGCGCGGACGCGACGGGCAACGGTATGCTGCAGTTCGAGATCCGCCGCAACGGTCAGCAACTCGATCCCCTGAAGTATCTTCCGCAGCCGGAAAACTGAACCGGCGCGCTTGTCCGGCGCGCTTGTGCGGCTCTATCGCTTTCGCTTCGCGCGTTTGGGCCCGGTTGCGCTGCGCCAGCCCGAAATCGCGACCGCGATCAGCATCGGGCCGCCCAGCAGGGTGATGAGGGTACCGGCCAGGCTGCCTTTCCATGCGCCGTCCGTTACGTCCGTATTCATGACGGCCTGGCCGGAGAACGTTGGAGAGACGCGCAATTGCGTTGTCTCCGGCGCGTTGCAATAACGTGCCTTGATTTCGGCCATCTGCCCGGCAGTGACAATCTCGCGCGGGTTATGGTGCGGATACCGGGGCGCGCCGGGGGGTGTCCAGTTTTCTTCAAGATGCTGCGCCTCGCCGGGTCCGAAGCGCCATCTGGCGGAAAAATCCCAGTAATCATCGTAGCGGCCGCTGCGCAGCGTGGCGTCGCAAGCGTCGAGATGCGCGGTGACGACGGGCCAGTTGCGCGCCAGGAGCATTTTGCTCGTGTCGAAAAGCCCCACCATGCCCGCTATGGACAAGATGGCGCCGAACACGAACAGGATCGCCGACCGAAGCCAGACTCCCTTCTTCGCGAGGCCGCCGGTGCGCGGTGGCGGTGTTGAGGCGCCGGGAGAGGTGCGAGCCATGCGGGTCGTCTATTTGCGGTCGGCACGCCATGCGGAAGACTTGCCGCATCCCAACAGCATGCAGCTCATCGCGCATAAGGTGGCTAAGGCTTTCATCTGGCTCCTGGTTCAGCCGCGCCGCGCCATCACGCGTTCGAGCGAAATCTTCAAGTGCCGCTGCATCGCGGCCTGCGCCTGGATCGCGTCGCGCGCTTCGAGCGCTTCCAGGATGTCGCGATGCTCGGCAAGCGCCGCGAGCCACGTCGTCTCGCTCTCGAAGTGGTCGCGCAGCTTCGAGGAAAGCGGGGTATGGCGCTTGTCGTACAGCGTTCCCACGGTTTGCACGAGGATCTCGTTGCCCGTCATCTGCGCGATCGCGACATGGAACGCGCGGTCTTCCGCTTCCGGAATGTGCCCGGCGTGGACTTCGCGCTCCATCGCGTTGTAAATCGCGCGCAGTGCTTTCAGAATCCTGGGCGTGCAGAACGCCGCGACGCTTCCCGCAATCGCGCCTTCCAGCACGGCGCGCGCGTTCATGACGTCGACGAGGCTGTCGCCCAGTTCTTCCTCGGCCGGCGCGGCATGCGGGGCCGCCGCGCACACGTAAACGCCGGACCCCATGCGGATTTCCACGCGCCCCTCCAGCTCCAGCACCACCAGCGCCTCGCGCACCGAAGGCCGCGATACGCCGAGCCGCTCGGCCAGCGCGCGCTCGGAAGGCAGACGCCCGTGGCTCGCGAAGTCCGGCTCGGCGATCAGCGCGCGCAGCTTGTCGGCGATCTGCAGGTAGAGGCGGCGGGATTCGGCGGGTTTGGCGACCACGAGGGTTCCTGTCGTTGGGTGCTGCCGTTGTGTGATGCCGCGGGCCTTGCGCGGCCCGAAAGCGGGGAGCCGCGATTGTAAATCGAAGCGGCCGTGGCCCAGCCTGTGCGCGTGCGCCGCGGCCCGGACCCCCGGGTAAAGGTGGCTTGACCAATTCTATTATGGCTTGTATTTTCGCAACTGGTCAGGCCACTCTAGAGCGAGTGGCCGGCGCGCGTCGCGTTCCAGGACGCGCGTTTCTTCGCACGCAGCCCAACCCTCCCATGAAAACCGTCATCTGCGAACAACCGGGCCGGCTCGAAGTCGTCGAACGGCCCAAGCCCGAGGCCGCCCCCGGCGATGTGCTGATCCGCGTGAAGCGCATCGGCGTCTGCGGCACCGACCTGCACATCTTCACGGGCAACCAGCCCTATCTGTCGTATCCGCGCGTGATGGGCCACGAGCTCTCCGGCGTCGTCGAGTCGGCGCCGCCCGGCGCGCGCGTGAAGGCGGGCGATGCCGTCTACGTGATGCCTTACCTTTCGTGCGGACGCTGCGTGGCGTGCCGCGCGGGCAAGACCAACTGCTGCACGAACATTCGCGTGCTGGGCGTGCACGCGGACGGCGGCATGGCCGAATACCTCGCGGTTCCGCACGAGTTCGTGTTCCCGGCGCATGGCGTGTCGCTCGACCAGGCCGCGATGATCGAATTTCTCGCCATCGGCGCGCACGCGGTGGCGCGGGCCGACGTGCAGGCCGGCGCGCGCGTGCTCGTGGTCGGCGCGGGGCCGATCGGCATGGCGGCCCTGATCTTCGCCAGGCTGCGCGGCGCGCGCGTCGTAGTGCTCGACGCTCGCGTGGACCGGCTGGCGGTCTGCAAGGCGTCGCTAGGGGCCGACAGCACGGTGACGCTCGATACGTCGGGCGCAGGCGCCGACGCACGGGCGCTCGGCGAGTGGACGGACGGTGAATACTTCGACGTCGTGTTCGACGCCACGGGCAACGCGGGCGCGATGGAGCGCGGCCTCGAATTCGTCGCGCATGGCGGCAAGTACGTGCTGATCTCGATCGTCAATGCGCGCATTGGCTTCTCCGATCCGGAGTTCCACAAGCGCGAGACGACGCTGCTCGCGAGCCGCAACGCGACGCCCGCCGATTTCGAGACCGTGCTCGACGCCATGCGTGCGGGCAAGATTCCCACTGACGTGCTGAACACGCACCGGCTCGAACTCGATACGTTGCCCGAAACGTTCCCTGGGCTGCTCGCGCCCGAGGCCGGGGTGATCAAGGCGCTCGTCGCCTGCTGAAAGGGAATACAGCATGGGACAACCGATTTTGCAGTTCGGCACGAGCCGCTTTCTCCAGGCGCATGCCGATCTGTTCGTGTCCGAAGCGCTGCGCGAAGGGCGCGCGCTCGGGCGCATCACGGTCGTGCAGACCACCTCGAATCCCGAGAGCCGCTCGCGCATCGAGGCGTTGCGCGAACGCGGCCGCTACCCCGTGCGGATTCGCGGCGTGCGGCACGAGACGACGATCGACGAGACCCGCGAGTGCGATGCGATTGCCGAAGCGCTCGACGCGAACCTCGATTGGTCCGCCGTGCGCGAGCGTTTCGCGCACGATGCGCGTGTGGTGATCTCGAACACAGGCGACACGGGCTATGCGCGCTATCCGGAAGACAGCGCCGATCTGCTCGCGCCTGGCGCACGCGTGCCGCGTGGTTTCGTCGCGAAACTAGCGGTGTTGCTGAAGGCCCGCTACGATGCCGGCGCCGAGCCGCTCACGCTGTATCCCTGCGAACTCGTGACGCGCAATGGCGACACGTTGCGCGCGCTCGTCGCGCAGCTCGCGCGCGAGTGGAACGCCGCGCCGGGCTTCGTCGAGTATGTCGAGCACGGCTGCATGTGGGTGAACTCGCTGGTGGACCGGATCGTGTCCGAGCCGATCGCGCCCGTGGGAGCCATTGCGGAGCCCTACGCGCTCTGGGCGATCGAGCGGCAAGCGGGCATGGTGCTGCCGTGCGAACACGAGTCGATCGTCGTGACCGACGATCTCGACCACTATGTACGGCTCAAGCTGCTGTTGCTGAACCTGGGGCACACGTATCTCGCCGAGCGTTGGCTCGCGGAGGGGCGGGCGGCCGACGAGAACACGCTGCACGCGATGCGCGACCCGGCGATGCGCGGCGAGCTCGAAGCGCTGTGGCGCGAGGAAGTGGTGCCGGTATTCGACGCACTAGGCAAGGGCGACGCGGCGCGCGCCTATCTCGACGAACTGCGCGAGCGCTTCGGCAATCCCTTCCTCGATCACCGGCTGGCCGACATCGCCCGCAATCACGAGGAAAAGAAGGCGCGGCGTTTCGCGCCCGTCATCGATCTGGCACGCGAGCTAGGTCTCGAGCTGGCGCAGCCGCGCTTGCGTGCGGCGGTCGCTGCGCGTGCGCCCGCCTGAAGGACAGCATCCCGGCAACGATACCCCTGAGAGGAGACAGCTCCATGAGGAAGATGCGTTGGGTAGTCGTGTTTCTGAGCTTTCTGGCCATCGCGGTCAATTACATCGACCGGGCGAACCTCGCCGTTGCCGCGCCGCAGATCGAGAAGGCGCTCGGCATCGGCCCGGCCGACATGGGCCTCTTGCTGAGCGGATTCTTCTGGACTTATGCGCTCATGCAGATGCCGTTCGGCTGGTTCGTGGATCGCGTCGGCGCGCGCATTGCGCTGCCGCTGGCAGTCGGCTGGTGGTCGGTGTTCACGGCGACGACGGCCTTCGCGACGAGCGTGGTGGGGATGTTCGGCTGCCGGCTTCTGCTCGGCATGGGCGAGGCGGGCGCCTATCCGTCGTGCGCGAAGCTCGTGAGCCAGTGGTTTCGCCGCGAGGAACGCGCGATCGCAACGAGCATCTTCGATAGCGGCTCGCGCGTGGGCTCCGCGCTGTCGATTCCCGTCGTCGCGCTGATCGTCGGCACGCTCGGCTGGCGGGCCGCGTTCGTCATCACGGGTCTGTTGGGCGTGGTGTGGGTGATCGGCTGGTTCGCGATCTACCGCGCGCCCGCGCACGGCGACATGACGGGCGAGCCCGACGCGGCTCCCGCGCCGCAACGCAATGCCCGCGAAAATGGCGGCGTGACCTGGGCGTCGCTGTTCCGCTACCGCACGCTGTGGGGGATGATGCTCGGCTTCTTTTGCCTGAACTTCGTCATCTACTTTTTCATCACCTGGTTCCCGAGCTATCTCGTGCAGACGCGCGGCTTCTCGCTGAAGTCGCTCGGTTCGCTCGGGATGATTCCGGCGCTGATCTCGATTCCGGGCGGCTGGCTGGGCGGCTGGGCCTCGGACGCGCTCGTGCGCCGCGGCTGGAGCCTCACCGCGGCGCGCAAGACCTGCATGGTGGGCGGCATGCTGGCCTCGTCGGCGATCACGCTTTCGGCCTTCACGTCGGACACCTGGCTCATGCTCGCGTGCTTCGGCATTTCGTACGGCAGCCTTGCGTTCGCCGCCGCAAGCATCTGGGCGCTGCCGGCCGACGTCGCGCCGACGCCGGGCCACGTCGCTTCGATAGGCGGGATCCAGAACTTTGCCTCGAACATCGCCGGTATCGTCATCACGACGTTCACCGGCGCGATGGTGGCGTTGACGAAGGGCTCGTTCACGATTCCACTCGTGGTTGCGGGCGGTTTTTGCGTGCTCGGCGCGTTCAGCTATCTCGTGATCGTCGGCCGGATCGAACCGTTGCCGGTCAAGCACGCGCAGGACGAGCTACCCGGAACCACGCGTTCGTCTATCTGAGCAATACGGTTAGGATGCCTTAACGTGAGCGGGCGGCGGTGAACGGCGTCAGTCGGCGGGACCCGGCTGAGCCGCCGTCGGTTCAGCGCTCAGGAACCGGGCGATGGAGTGGCCGCTGATCGCGCGGCTATAGAGAAAGCCCTGCGCCTGGGTGCAGCCGTTCTCCAGCAGGAAGTCGCGATGGCGGCGGGTCTCCACGCCTTCGGCGATCAGCTCGAAATTGAAGGCCTTCGCCACGGCGATGACCGCAAGCGTGATCGCTTCCATTTCCGGGTCCTGACCGATTTCCTTCACGAACGCACGGTCGATCTTGAGGCGGTCCACGCGGAAGCGTTTCAGGTAGCTCAGGCTCGAATAGCCGGTGCCGAAGTCGTCGATGGCGATGCGCACGCCCAGGTCGCGCAGGCTGGCGAGAATCTTCGCCGCATGTTCAGGATGGCGTATCAGTGCGCCCTCCGTCACTTCGAGCTCCAGCAGCTCGGGGACGAGACCCGAATCGCCGAGCGCGCGGCGCACCTGATCGACGAGGTCGGAGTGTTCGAGCTGCAGCGGCGAGACATTGACCGAAACGCGCAGGCGGCTACCCGGCATGGCGTTCCACCGCGCCCCTTCGTTGCAGGCTTCGCGCAGGACCCATTCGCCAATCGCGCGGATGAGGCCGGTGTCCTCCGCGAGGGGAATGAACACCGCCGGCGAGACCTCGCCGAGTTCGGAGTCGGTCCAGCGCAGGAGCGCTTCGGCGCCGACCATGCCGCCGCTTGCCATGTCGAACTGCGGCTGGTACATCACGTTGAGCTCGCTGTTCTTGAACGCGCGGCGCAATCGCGTCGAAACGCGCAGGCGCGACGCCGCGGCCTCGCTTAGTTCCGGACGATAGAACTGGTACTGGTTTCGTCCATTGTGCTTCGCGAGATACATGGCGGCGTCGGCGTTGCGGATCAGCGTGTCGGCGTCGGCGCCGTCGGTGGGAAAGACGCTGATGCCCATGCTCGCTTCGATGAAAAGCTCGTGAGCGGAAATCCGCACGGGCTCCGTCATGACGACGAGCAGCTCGTCCAGTAACGCGGCGACCTCACTGCGCGAAATGCCCTCGGTCACCACCATGAATTCGTCGCCGCCGTAGCGCGCGACCGTGCCGCTGCCGCCGATCATGCGTTCGAGACGCCTTGCGATCTGGCCCAGCAGCGCGTCGCCGATGCGATGACCCAGCGAGTCGTTGACTTCCTTGAAATGATCGAGGTCCAGGAAGATGACGGCGACAGGGTCGCCCGAGCGCGCCGCGCGCTGCAGCGCCGCGGCGAGCTTGTCATCCAGTTGCTTGCGGTTCGGCAGGCCGGTGAGCGTATCGTACTGGGCCTGGCGTTCGAGTTCGGCCTGATAGCGGATCACGGCGGTCACGTCGCTCATGATGGCGACGTGATGCGTGACCTTGCCGTTCGGCGCGGGCACCGGCGCGACCAGCATGTTGATCCAGTAGACGTCGCCATCGCGATGCCGGCATTGCAGCGTGAGGTTCGCGTCGGCGTCGGACTGCAGCGCGGCGTGGACTTCGGCCCAGCCGCTTGCTGCCTCGTTTGCCGTTTCGCTGGCGGCTGTGCTTGTTATCGCGCTTGTTACCGCGCTTGTTACGGCATTTGCCGCTGCATGGCCCGCGCCATCGGGCGTGTCGCGCACCGCGAAGAGCGTGCCGAAGTCCTTGCCCGCAACCTCTTCGAATCGCAGGCCCGTCAGCTTTTCGAACGCGCGGTTGACGTACCTGACGGGGTGCGCGTGCTCCTTTGCCTGGGCGATGACGATCCCGCTGATACTCGCGTCGAGCGCGCGGCCCTGCAGACGCAGCGCCAACTGCGACTCGCGCGTCGCCGTGATGTTTTCGTAGGCGGTCAGCACGCCCACGCCGGTGCCCGACGGGTCGATCAACGGCAGCTTCGTTTCGGCGATCCAGACGGTGCTGCCGTCCACGGCAATGGCCTCGCGTTCGATGCGCTTCTTCACGAGTTCGCCGGTCATGATCCGGATGTCTTCCGCGCGCACCGCGGCCGGATCGTCGCCCCAGCGCAACTGGTCGTCGGTCAGCCCGACGAGCGCCTTGCGCGAGACCAGTCCCGCGTCTTTCGCATAGATCTCGTTGCCGCCTGCGTAGCGGTGCGAAGAATCTTTCCAGGCAATGCCGGTGGGAATATTGTCGAGCACATATTCGAGCATCTGCATCGAGCGGAACAGCTCGGCCTGCGCGGCGAGCTCTTTCGTCATGTCCTCCATGACGCATAGCGTCGCACGCCGGCCGTCGAGTTCCGTGTGCAGATGAAAGACCGCCATCGAAAGCATTTCGCCCTGCTTCGTGCGGTGAGACCAGATGCCGGCCATGCCGTCCTGCAGCCCCCGGGCCTGCGGAACCGTGGCGCCGTGCAACGGGGTCTCGCCGGTGCGGATATCGTCGAGCGTCATGCGCAGCATTTCGTCGGCGCGATATCCCATGGCCTCGACGGCCATATCGTTGACGGCGACGATGCGGCCCGATTCGTCGTCGACGATCCAGATCGGCAGCGGGTTACGCACGAAGAGGCGCTGGTACTTCTCGCGGTTGGAGTCGGCGGTACGCAAGGCCACGCGCAGCGACTTCGTGATGCGTCCGTTGCGGTACAGGAGCGCGAGCAGCATGAGGGCCGCGGCGAGACCCGAGCCGAGCAGCAGGTCGGAGACCACTTCCGCGTCGTGCGAAGCCTTGCTGACCGAGGTGTCGAGATGTTCGTCCTCGGCCATGCGCACTTCGCCGATCTTCTGCATGGTCTGGAAGAAGCGGGCGTCGAGCTCCCCGAGCTTGGGCGCGCCGATCGTCACGCTGCCTGGCTTGAGCAGCGCGCGCATGGCCAACTCGTTACTGAGCTTGCCGAGGTGCCGGATCATGTCCTTCAGTTCGTCGAGCAGGGCAATGCAGCGCGATTCGCTGCCGCAGGATTGTTGCGCCGCGCTCGCGTAATCGAGCAGTGCCGGCAGCGGATAGATGTAGGCAGAGGCCGGCCGTCTGAAGAAAGGCCGCATGCCGACCACGGTATAGAGCTGTTCGTGTTCGTCGAGCAGCGCGTCCTGGAGCGCGTCGAGATTGCGCTTGAGGAGCGCCACGGATTGCTGCTGGCCGAGCGTGTGGTTCTGTTCCTGCGTTTGACGCAGCGCGAGCGTCGTATTGAGCCCGATGGCGGCCAGAATGGCGGCGACGGCGAGCCCGGTGACGAGCCGCGTGCGCAACCTGCCGGAAAGCGCGGCGCTCACGTCCCTGAACGTCGGGCCATGCGCGTCTTTGCTCCTGTTATCTGGTGCACCGCGTGCTTTCATTGCCTGGCCCCGCCCTTGCATGCACAGGGCATAACGGCAGGGCTACCGGAGAACTTGAGGGTGCAACCCCGCGCGGGTGTAGAGGGTTTCTACGGCTTGTCGCATGCTTGTGTGTCATTGGGATGTAATAGAGCCGTTGTTGTTCGCGCGCCTTTCATCCGTGTCTGATAGTCCCTGCTTTCGTCCCATGCTGATATTGCCTGTCAGGGCGAAATCTTTGCCCGGATTGTCACCGGTTGCGTTACCGGCAGACACGTTCAAACCATCAACGGAGGCTTCGCAATGGCAGTTCCTTTGCATCTATGGTTGAAAGATGATGGCGGCGCGGACATTCCTGGGTCCAGCGAGGTTTTGGGCCGCGAAGGCAGCATCGAAGTTTTGAGTCTGTCGCACGGCCTGAATATGCCTGCGGACGGTCAAACTGGAAAGTTGATGGGCACGCGCACGCATCGCCCACTCACCATCGAAAAGGAAATCGATCGTTCGTCCGCGCTTCTTTATCGAGCCGTAGCATGCGGGCTAACGTTGCAGTCTGGAGAGTTGAGGTTCTATCGGACGAACGAGGCGGGGCTAGAAGAGGTTTACTTTATCATTCTTATGAAAAACGTGAAGGTCGTTGGAATTTCTCCGCGAGTTCTGAATATCAAGGAGGCCACAAATCAGCATCGAAATCACTTTGAAGTGGTGGAATTTCGCTATGAGGAAATTACGTGGAATTACACCGAGGGCAACATGATATTCAAAGATTCCTGGAACTACTTCTAAGGGATCGACACTATGCCTGTCTTTTGTACCTTCACACTCAATAATCGGGAAATGTCTACGCTCGTTTGCTCTGGCTACGGCGCAGTAGACGCCTATTCTGGACACGACAGGGGCCGCGATAGTCCAGTTGATGTCGCCGACGTTGGTGTCGGGGCTATCCCGCCCGGCACGTACTATATCGTTGACCGTCAATCAGGCGGGCGTATGGGCTGGCTTCGCGATATGCTTGGTCCCTTTGTCGGTACGACCGATCGGCGTTTATGGTTTATGCTTTGGAACCCCTACACCGGAGATAGCACGATGATCAACGGTATCAGGCGCGGGAATTTCCGGCTGCATCCAGACGGGCCACACCATGAAAGCGATGGCTGTATCACGGTTAAAAATCCGGCTGAGTTCGACCGGCTTCAACATCATATCCGCCAGCACGCCCCGGATCTGCCCGTGCCGGGTAGCGACATGAAAGCGTACGGCCAGGTTGATGTGCGATGAAGCGATTAGCATTCGTCGGTTGGTGCATTGGGTCGCTTGGTCTATGGCTTGCCATGGTTTTCTTTATTGGTCATTTTATTTTGTCTCATATCTGGTATGAAATTCCCATCAATTTTTACCAGATAACGAATGATTTTGCGCTATGGGTGGTGCGTAAATTCAAACCAGGCTATGACCCCGGAGTGTTACAAATGGATGACCCCGGACTCCTGGTCCTGGTTATTGCAACAGGGTTGATTTGCGCCGCCATTGTTATACCCGTTGGCACCTTTGGATGGCGGCGATTCAGTGCAAGACGCGCACCACGGGAATCCAGGTAACCTGGGACTTGGCCCCGCTTCGGCGGGGCCTTTCATTCGAATTTCAATGCGCCAGCCTGCCGCTCATATAACCACGCTTCCCTGCTTCCCAGGCGGCAACTCACGCACGACCACATATTCAGGATCGCGCTGCTGCTTTGCGAAGATCGTGAGAATCTCCCGCCACGCGGGCCACAGGCCGGAGTAAGGCACGGGCATCTGCGCAGCCACGGTCTCATGAAATTTCGGCAGCGCGTGGAATGGCACACTGGGGAACATGTGACGTTCGACGTGATAGTTCATGTTCCAGTAAAGAAAACGCACGACAGGATTTAGCTTCACGGTGCGGCTCGAGACGCGATGGTCGAGCACGTTCTCCTTGAGGCCTGTGTTGCGTGAGGGCGCAGAGTTCGTGCAGCCAGGTGCCGTAAGCGCGCGCCAAAAAGAGAAACAGCACCGGCAGCCAGCTATGTGCGAGGATCGCCCAGACGAAGATGGCCCCGTAGCAGGCGAGCAGGATGCGCGAGTTTTCGCACATCTTCTTGTACTCCTTCTCCGGCATTACAACCGGGGCACGCCTTCCTGGCTGCCGCTACAAACTCCAATCTCGATCTACCTTCGGGAGAACCTGCCGCCGGAACACTGAAGACTGCGCGCCCCAGCCAATTTGACGAGATTTCGTCAACGTTTCCGTTGAGCGATCCGTTCGCCGCGCTTATTTTTGATCTCGAGAGCAGATGAACTGACGGGCCGGGCAACCCACGGCGAACCGGATCAAGGAGACAGCGGTGTCGAACACGCAAACAGGCTCGCGCGAGGCGTCCGCCTTCGCGGGGCATCAGGCTTACCGGCTGATAGGCGGTGCGGGCGAGGCGGCGCGCGCCGCGGGCCTCGTCAATGCCGAGTGGTACAAGTGCCCCGTGCCGCGGGCCACCATGAAGGCCTTGATGCAGCGCGACGACGCGCGCGCGATTCGCGACACGCTGATCTGGTACGCGGCGATCGTGGCGAGCGGCGTGCTCGCGGGATTCGCGTGGCATGCGCATTCGCTGTGGGCCATCCCCGCCTTCTTCCTGTATGGCACGCTCTATTGCAGCCCGGCCGACTCGCGCTGGCACGAGTGCGGGCACGGCACGGCGTTCAAGACGCGCTGGATGAACGACGTGGTTTATCAGCTCGCCTCGTTCCAGGTCTTCCGGCGCCCCACGGTCTGGCGCTGGAGTCACGCGCGGCATCATACCGATACGCTGGTGGTCGGCCGCGATCCCGAGATCGGCGCGCCGCGCCCGACGGATTGGTTCGCCATCCTGCTCAACGTCTTCGCGATCAAGCATGTCGCGAACGAAGTGCCGAAGATCGTTTCCGCGGCCTTCGGCAACGTCGGTGCGGAAGAGAAAACCTTCATACCCGAATCCGAGTGGCCGAAGGTCGTGCGCGAAGCGCGCCTCACGCTCCTCGTTTATGCGGCCGTGGTGGCCGCCTGCATCGGCTTCCATTCGGTGCTGCCGCTCCTGTATATCGGCTTGCCCAGTCTCTATGGCGCGTGGCTCTACCTCTATTTCGGCCTCACGCAGCACGCGGGGCTGCCGGAGAACGTCCTCGACCACCGCAAGAACTGTCGCACGGTCATGATGAATCCCGTGTTCCGCTTCCTCTACTGGAACATGAACTACCACATCGAACATCACATGTTCCCGATGATCCCGTTCCATGCGCTGCCGCGGCTGCACGAGTTCGTCAGGGCGGACATGCCGCCTGCCTATTCGAGCAGCCTGGCCGCCTACGCCGAGATCATCCCCGCGCTCGTGCGGCAGACGCGCAACCCCGAATATCACGTCACGCGGCCAGTGCCGGGCATTAGCTGAGAGACGAAGCAGTCCTGAACATATCGATAACGAATCGAGGAGACACGACATGACGCAATGGATCGACGCAGCCGCGCTGGACGAGATCGAGGACGAGGACGTCATGCGCTTCGATCACGGCGGCCAGACCTATGCCCTTTATCGCGTGGACGGCGACGTCTACGCGAGCGACGGGCTCTGCACGCACGAGCACGTACACCTGTGCGACGGCCTCGTGATGGGCCACACGATCGAATGCCCGAAGCACAACGGCCGCTTCGACATCCGCGACGGACGGGCGCTCTGTGCGCCCGTATGCGAAAAGCTCAAGATTTATCCGGCCAGGGTAGAGGCCGGACGCATCTTCATCGAGATCTGACGCCATGGGCAGCGAACGCGTAATGGCTATCGTGGGTGCGGGTCACGTGGGCGGCCGCGCTGCGCAAACCCTGCGCGAGGCGGGCTGGGACGGCCGCATCGTGCTGATCGGCGCGGAGCCGTATTTGCCGTACGAGCGGCCGCCGCTCTCGAAAGCCGTGCTGACGGGCGAACGCGAACCGGGCCAATGCGGCCTGCGTGCACCGCAAGCGTGGCGCGAGGACCAGATCGAGCACCGGGTTGCGACGGTGCGCTCGCTGGACCCTGCCGCGCGCACGCTGCATCTGGATGATGGCGCAACGATCGTCTACGAGGCGCTGCTGCTGGCAACTGGCGGTCATGCGCGGCGCCTTTCGGTGCCGGGCGCATCCGGCGCGCGCGTGCAATGCCTGCGCACGCTGGACGACGCTGCGGCGATCGGACCGGGGCTCGCGCCGGGGGCATGCGTTGTCGTGGTGGGCGGCGGCTTCATCGGCCTCGAAGTGGCGGCCTCGGCCCGCGCGCGCGGATGCGAGGTGACGGTGGTGGAGGGCGGCGTGCGCCTGCTCGGACGTGCCGTGCCGGCCGCGATCGCCGCGCGCGCTCATGCGCTGCACGAGCGCAACGGCGTGCGGATCCTGTTGAATTCCGCACCGCGTGCGTTCGAGCCGCGCGATGACGGAGGGCTTGCCGTGGTGCTGGAAGACGGCCAGGTGCTGCGTGCGGATACGGTGGTGGTCGGTATCGGCATCGAGCCGGCCGACGAGTTGGCGCGGGCGGCCGGACTGGCTATCGAGCGCGGGATTCTCGTTGACGAAATGCTCCAGACTTCGGCGCCCGGCATCTACGCGGCGGGCGATGTCGCCGTGTTTCCCAGCCGGTTCGGCGCGCATCGCATTCGCCAGGAGACCTGGCACAACGCGGAAACCCAGGCGCGCGTCGCGGCGCGCAACATGCTGGGCGCGCAGGAGGCGTACCGCGAAACGCCCTGGTTCTGGTCCGACCAATACGACCATCAACTGCAGGTGGCAGGCGAGCCTGCGCTTGGGCAGCGCACGATCGTGCGTGCGATAAACGGCAACGGGGAGATCTATTTCGATCTGGATGTCGAAGGAAAGCTGGTTGGCGCGAGCGGCTTCGGCCCGGCGAGCGGTTTCGCGAAGGAAATGCGGCTCGCGCGAATGCTGGTCGAGCGCGGTGGCGCGCACGACCCCGAGCAACTGGCCAATCCCGAAGTCAAGCTCAAGAGCCTGCTCTAAACGCAGTACCCCTGCGACTCGCTACCCCCGCCGCAACGGAGACATGATGGCGCAACGACTGCAGGTGTTCCAGTCCCTCTGGGCAATGGAACGCCGCCATACCGATGGCTACGAGCGCTCGCTCGAAGAAAACGTGCGGATGATTGCCGAAGCCGGTTTTGACGGTGTCAGCGCGCACTGCACGAAGCGCGAAGACGTGAAGCGGCTGGCCGAATTGCGCAAGGCCTACGGGCTGGCGGCGGAAGGGCAATGCTTTCCCGCCACCATCGACGATCTGCAGCCCGTGCTCGAACTGGCGACCGAGTTTGGTTTGCACCATGTCGATCTGCAACCCGACGTGCGTCCGCGCACCCTCAAGGAAGCCCTGGTCCTGGTGGATGGCTGGCGGCGTCTTGCGGAGCAGGTGGACATGCCCGTCTACATCGAGACACATCGCGACCGCCTGACCACGGACCTCTACTTCACACTCGATCTGCTCGATGCGCGTCCCGATCTCCCGCTGCTCGGAGATCTTTCGCATTACCTCGTCGGGCGCGAGTTCGCGTGGCCCGTCTCGCAGGAGAATCATGCGCTGATCCAGCGGATTCTCGACAATTCCTGGGCCTTTCACGGCCGCGTGGCGAGCCGCGAGCAGGTGCAGATCGAAATCTCGTTCGCGCCGCACCGGAAGTGGGTGGATCTGTTTCTCGACTGGTGGCGCTATGGCTTTCGCTCGTGGCGCCGACGTGCGGGCGAGAACGACACGCTCGCCTTCACCTGCGAACTCGGGCCGCAGCCGTACGCCATCGTCGGCCGGGACGGCAACGACACCACCGACCGCTGGGCCGAATCGCTGCTGATGCGGGACTGGATACGCGAACTGTGGAGCGAACTGGACACTCTGGCGCCGGCGTCGGGCGAGCGAGCAGCGGTGTGAACCTGCCTGGCAGGACTTAGCTTCTTGCGACCAGATAAGGGTCGCGCCGCACGTTCGCCGAGCAGAAAATGCGGAACTCCACCGGTCCCGGCGGCGCGGGGGTTTCCACCACGCCGCACGCGTTCAGGACGTGCTGCAAGGCGGAGATGATCTGTCCGTCCGGGTCCTGGTCGATCGCAATGTCCATCGTGCCCTGCTCGATGTACTGGCGGTGCAGGTCGAGCATCTCGTGCCCGGCCCAGACCACGTGCCCGGTTGCCCCCACCTTGCGTAACGCCGCCTCGATGCCTGCCGACGCATAGCCGCTGTTGTAAATGCCGGCCACGTCGCCGCGCTTGAGCTCCTTCAGGACCGCGCGGTGACAGCGGTCCGCATCGTCGAAATGCTCCATCGCCTCGCCGTCGCAGATCAGGTCGGGAAACGCCTCGGCCAACTGTGCCCGGCAGCCGCTGATGCGGTCCACGTGCGCGCGATAGTCCTTGCGCGAACACACGAGCAGAATCCGGCCGGGCCCCTTCGCGAGGCGTCCGAGCAAGTAGCCCGCCGTGCGGCCTGCGCTCACGTTGTCGATGCCGGCGTAATGAATTCGTTCGACCTCCGCAATATCGGTCACCATCGTGACCACGGGTTCGCCCCGCGCGATCACCGTGCGCAGCGCCTCGCGCACGGCAGCCGTGTCGCGCGTCGTGACGATCAAACCGGCGCGCTTGTAGTTCGGGCGCAGGATGGCGCGCGTGATCACGTCGTCGTCGGCTTCCGGGAGGATCTGGCGATGCAGGACGATGCGCCGGTCGAGCATTTGCATCGAGCGCTCGAGCCCTTGCGCCACGCGCTGAAAGAACGGCGTGGCGTTTTGCGGCAGCAGGACGTCGATATGCACGAGGCCATGGCTCGTGGCCGGCAGGACGCGCGGCACGCCAAGCTGCCGCGCCGCCGCCACGACGCGTGCGCGCATGGCCGCGGAGACGCTGCCGCGCTCGTTCAGCACGCGATCGACGGTGGCGGGACTGACGCCCGCCGCTTCGGCAATATCGGCGAACCGCGCGCCGCGGTTGGGGCGGGGGGCGGGGGGGTCGGGCATGGAGTGTGTCCGGCCTGTCTCTTTTACCCCTATCCGCGCCCACGAGCCTCCCTTGCCGCGGGCGTTTGGCGG
>NZ_JBANLK010000064.1:0-28772 GCF_054968425.1 Paraburkholderia sp. AV2 | reverse complement strand
AAGCGGCGGCAGACAGCGGCCTGTCGCAGTTCGTGAGCCGCGAAGTGACGAAGCTGGACCGTCCTGAACTGACGAGCGCGAAGATCATCGTCTCGGGTGGACGTGGCATGGGCAGCGGCGAGAACTATACGAAGGTGCTGGAGCCGCTGGCCGACAAGCTGAACGCCGCACTGGGCGCCTCGCGTGCCGCAGTGGACGCAGGCTACGTCCCCAACGACTTCCAGGTGGGTCAAACCGGCAAGATCGTGGCGCCGCAGCTGTACATCGCGGTGGGCATCTCGGGCGCCATTCAGCATCTGGCGGGCATGAAGGACTCGAAGGTGATCGTCGCGATCAACAAGGACGAAGAAGCCCCGATCTTCAGCGTGGCCGACTATGGCCTCGTGGGCGATCTGTTCACGCTCGTGCCGGAGCTGGTCAAGGAACTCGGCTGATTGCCGGTGCTGACCGACGCCGCGCGGGTTGAACCACGGCGTCCGGCATGACAGGAAGGGGTGCTACGGCGCCCCTTTTTTTATGGTTCGCAACCCGCGGAGGAGACAGACATGTACAACGCGCCGATCCACGACATGCTGTTCGTGATGAAGGAACTGGCAGGCCTCGACGAGATCGCGGCGCTGCCCGGTTTTGAAGACGCGACGCCCGAAACCGTTCAGGCGGTGCTCGAAGAAGCGGCAAAGCTCTGCGGCGAAGTGCTCGCGCCGTTGAACGCGGAGGGCGACCGCAATCCCAGCCGCTGGGATAACGGCAACGTCAGCGCGACACCGGGCTTTGCCGATGCGTTTCGCCAGTTCTCCGCAGGCGGCTGGCAGGGTGTGCAGCATCCACAGGAGTACGAAGGGCAGGGTTTGCCCAAGCTCGTTGCGACGCCGTGCATCGAAATGCTCAACGCGGCGAACCTGTCGTTCGCGCTGTGCCCGCTCTTGACCGACGGCGCGATCGAGGCGCTGCTTACGGCAGGCACCGAAGCGCAAAAGGCGCGCTACGTGCCAAAGCTGATCTCGGGCGAGTGGACCGGCACGATGAACCTCACGGAGCCGCAGGCGGGCTCCGATCTCGCGCTCGTGCGCACGCGCGCCGAACCGCAGGGCGACGGCAGCTACAAGGTCCTCGGCACGAAGATTTTCATTACCTGGGGCGAGCACGATATGGCGGAGAACATCGTCCATCTGGTGCTCGCGCGCACGCCTAGTGCGCCCGCCGGCGTGAAGGGCATTTCGCTCTTCATCGTGCCGAAATTCCTCATCAATGAGGACGGCTCGCCTGGCGCACGCAACGACGTGCATTGCGTGTCCATCGAGCACAAGCTCGGTATCAAGGCGAGCCCCACCGCCGTGCTGCAGTACGGCGATCATGGCGGTGCCGTGGGCTATCTGGTGGGTGAAGAGAACCGCGGCCTCGAATACATGTTCATCATGATGAACGCGGCGCGTTTCGCGGTCGGCATGCAGGGCGTCGCTCTTTCGGAGGGGGCGTACCAGAAGGCCGCGGCGTATGCGAAGGAGCGCGTGCAGAGCCGTCCCGTCGACGGATCGGCGAAGGATGCCGTGACGATCATCCATCACCCGGACGTGCGTCGCATGCTCGGCACGATGCGCGCGCTCACCGAAGCCTCGCGTGCGCTGGCCTATGTGGCGGCGGCAGAAAGCGACCTCGCGCATCGCCATCCCGACGAGGCGGTGCGCGCGCAGCATCAGGTGCGTTACGAGTATCTCGTGCCCATCGTGAAGGGCTGGAGCACGGAGCTCTCGATCGACGTGACGAGCCTGGGCGTGCAGGTGCACGGCGGCATGGGCTTTATCGAGGAGACGGGCGCCGCGCAGTACTACCGCGATGCGCGCATCCTGCCGATCTACGAAGGGACCACTGCGATCCAGGCCAACGATCTGGTCGGCCGCAAGACGCTGCGCGACGGTGGCGCGGCGGTGAAGGCGCTGATCGCCGACATTGCCCGGACCGTGGAAGCGCTGGGCTCGCACGAAGACGCGCCGTTCAAGGCCATGCACCGGCACCTGTCGCAAGGGCAGCAGGCGCTGGCTTCGGTGGTGGACTATGTGCTTGCCAACACGAAGAGCGATCCGAACGCCGTGTTCGCCGGTAGCGTGCCGTATCTGAAGCTGGCGGGCATCGTGCTGGGCGGCTGGCAGATGGGACGCGCGATGCTCGCATCGGCGCGGCTGAATGCAGAGGATCCGGCGTTCCACGGCGCGAAGATCGCGACTGCGCAGTTCTACGCGCAACATGTCTTGCCGCAGGCGGTGGCGCTCGAAGCGGCGATCGTCAGCGCGAAGGGGGCCGAGGGCGTGCTGGCGCTTTCCGAAGACCAGTTCTGACCCGCCTGTCGCACAACAGCATGCGCCAATGAAAATCGGCGCCCTCGGGCGCCGATTTTCGCTTGTGCCTGGCGTGCTGTCGAAGCCGCGGCGTTACGCGTAGGCGGGGCGGTGCGCGCCTTGCGTTTCGCCGAGATAGCGGAACACCGAGAGATCGTCGGCCTTGATCGCGGGCTGCTTGCCCGAAATGAGATCGGCGAGCAGTTGGCCCGAACCGCACGACATCGTCCAGCCAAGCGTGCCGTGGCCTGTATTGAGGAACAGATTCGGGAGCGGCGTGCGGCCGACCACGGGCGTGCCGTCCGGCGTCATCGGACGCAGGCCGGTCCAGAAGGTGGCCTTGGTGGTGTCGCCGCCGCCCGGGAACAGGTCGTTCACGCACATTTCCAGCGTCTCGCGGCGCGCTTCGCGCAGCGTCTTGTCGAAGCCGACGATCTCCGCCATGCCGCCCACGCGGATGCGATTGTCGAAGCGCGTGATCGCGATCTTGTAGGTTTCGTCGAGCACGGTCGAGACCGGCGCGGCATCCGCGTTCACGATCGGCGCGGTGATCGAGTAACCCTTGAGCGGATAGACCGGAATCTTCACGATGTTCGCGAGCATCTTCGTCGAGAACGAGCCGAGCGCAACCACGAAGGCGTCGGCGCGCACGAACTCGCTGCCGCACTGCACGCCCGCGATGCGATCGCCCGAGACCGCGAGGCTGTCGATCGGCATGTTGTAGCGGAATTTCACGCCCAGTTGCTCGGCCATCGCGGCGAGACGCGTGGTGAAGAGCTGGCAGTCGCCGGTTTCGTCGCCCGGCAGGCGCAGACCGCCCGTCAGCTTGTGCGAGACCGCGGCGAGCGCCGGCTCGGCGCGCTGGAGTTCGGCTGCGCTGAGCAGCTCGTACGGCACGTTTGCCTCCTTGAGCACGGCGATATCCTTCGCCGCGCCCTCGAACTGCTGCTGCGTGCGGAACACCTGCAGCGTGCCGCCCGTGCGGCCTTCGTACTGGATGCCGGTGTCGGCGCGCAGGGCCTGCAGGCAGTCGCGGCTGTATTCGGCAAGGCGCACCATGCGGCCCTTGTTGAGCGCATAGCGTTCGGCCGAGCAGTTCTGCAGCATCTGCCACATCCACTGGAGCTGGAACTTCGTGCCGTCGAGGCGGATGGCGAGCGGCGCATGCTTTTCGAACATCCACTTGATCGCCTTGAGCGGGACGCCCGGCGCCGCCCACGGCGCGGCATAGCCCGGCGAAATCTGGCCGGCGTTCGCAAAGCTGGTTTCGAGCGCCGGGCCGGCTTCGCGGTCGATGACCGTCACTTCGTGGCCCGCGCGCGCCAGATACCAGGCACTGGCCACGCCGACCACTCCACTGCCCAATATGACGACTCGCATAGCTGCTGCTCCAATAGATATTGTTGATGCGACGCCGGTTCCAGACCGCCTTGCCACGTGACAGGGCAGGGCAAACAGGAAAAAACACGCTTTGAGCGGCGTAGCTAGTGTTATTAGCTATGCTATTGTTGTATGCCTAGATTTAGTTATTGTATTTCTCAAATATTCAGGAAAAAAACATGAGAACGCAGCGCCAGCCGGTCCGCGCACTCGACCGGCTCGATCACCGCATCCTCAAGCTGCTTCAGGAGGACGGGCGCATGGCGATGAAGGATCTCGCCGAGCAGGTGGGGCTTTCCGTGACGCCCTGCATCGAGCGCGTCAAGCGCATGGAGCGCGACGGCGTCATCATGGGCTACTACGCGCGCGTGAACCCGGGCGTGCTGGGAGCGGCGCTGCTGGTGTTCGTCGAGATCACGCTCGACCACAAGAGCGGCAACATGTTCGAGCAGTTTCGACGCGAGGTGCAGAAGATTCCCGAGGTGCTCGAATGCCATCTGGTCTCGGGCGACTTCGACTATCTGATCAAGGCGCGCATCGGCGAAATGGCCGACTACCGCAAGCTGCTTGGCGACATCCTGCTGCAATTGCCCGGCGCCGTGCAGTCGAAGAGCTACGTCGTTATGGAAGAGATCAAGGAAACACTGACGATCGCGGTTGGCGCCTGAGGCGAGGCGGCCCCGTTTTTCGGGCTCGACAATGCGGCTCGATACTGTATATTTATACAGTATCGAGCCGCATTTTTATTTCCCTGTGAACGATCCCGATCGCGAGCCGCACGACGATGCCGACGCGTGGCAACCCATTGCGCCACCGGCGCCCCGCAAGGGGCGCGGTGCGGTCACGAACCTGCAGGGGCGCTACGAAGTGGATCAGCGCGAGACTTTCGACGACGGCTGGCGGCAACCCGGCGCCGAAGATGGTGGCGAGGAGGCCCCCGCATTGCGCACGCAGGTGTTCGAGGAACACGCGAAGAGCATCCTCACGCGCAACCAGTCGCCGGACATCCCGTTCAGCGTTTCGCTGAATCCCTATCGCGGCTGCGAGCACGGTTGTATCTACTGCTTCGCGCGTCCCACGCACAGCTATCTCGGCCTGTCGCCGGGGCTCGACTTCGAAAGCCGGCTCTACGCGAAGGTCAATGCGCCGGAATTGCTGGCACGCGAACTGTCGAAGCCGTCCTACGAGCCCGAGCCGATCGCGCTCGGCGTCAGCACGGACGCGTGGCAGCCCATCGAACGAGAACTGCGCCTCACGCGCCGCGTGATCGAGGTGCTGGCCGAGCGCGGGCATCCATTCGCGGCGATCACGAAATCGTCGCTGATCGAGCGCGACCTCGACCTGCTCGTGCCGATGGCCCAGCGCAACCAGTTCATGGCCGCGATCACGATCACGACGCTCGACGCCGATATCGCGCGCACGCTCGAGCCGCGCGCGGCCTCCCCGGCGCGGCGGTTGCGCACGATCCGCACGCTGGCCGAGGCGGGCATTCCGGTGGGCGTGAGCATTGCACCGGTGATTCCTTTCGTCACCGAGCCGGACATGGAGCGTGTGCTCGAAGCCTGCGCGGAGGCGGGCGCGACGAGCGCGAGCTATATCGTCCTGCGCCTGCCGTGGGAGGTGGCGCCGCTCTTTCACCAATGGCTCGCCGCGCATTTTCCGCAGCGCGCCGGGCGCGTGATGAACCGCGTGCGCGACATGCGCGGCGGCAAGGACTATGACGCCGCGTTCTCGCAGCGCATGAAGGGAACGGGTCTCTGGTCCGAACTGCTCAAGCAGCGCTTTCACAAGGCGGTGCGGCGGCTCGGACTGAACGAGCGGCGGCACGGCATTCTCGACATGTCGGAGTTCGTGAGCACGAAGTCCGCGCGCGAAAAGCCGCAGCTCGATCTTTTCTAACGCGGGAAAAGATCGCTATCGGGAGAGCGCTATTGAGAGAGCGCTTTTGCGGCCTCGACCTGCGATTCGAAATACGTCTGGAACGAGAGCGCGAGTCCCGACATGAGGAGGAACGCGCCGATCAGCAGCGAGAAGATCACGACGAAGACCACCGCCCAGCCCGAGCGGCTTTGGCGGCCGGCTTGCGCGTTGAACTGGGCGTCCCACTTCGCGTCGGGGCGCAGGCCGTAGACGATGGCCGCGAGAAACGCCGAGAGCACCGAAACGGCGCCGATGACCGCGAGCACCCAGCCCGCCGTCGAGGCGCGCTCGCTGGCGACGAGCAGCAGCACGCCCGGAACGCCGAGCAACGTGCCGAACACGTGCGCCCAGCCCCAGAAGTCGCGCAGGCCATAGAGGTAGAAGCGATGGGCGCCGAGGCTGCCGAAGAAGAACGCGAGCGCGGCGGTGAGCGTCTTGGAGCGAAAGCGCGTTGAAGGAGAGGCTTGGGACATGGGCGGGCGAAGGCGCGAAGTCGTTGATGCCGCAACGGCGGCAGCCGTCGGGCATTGTACGTCGCGCGCCCGTGCGTGCGCAGTGCCGCGCGGCCTACGGTTTCGTCCAGGTCACGCGATAGATCGCTCCCGCGTAGTCGTCGCTGATGAGGAGCGATCCGTCGGGCAGCGGCTCCACGTCGTCGGGGCGGCCCCATTGGGTGTCGTCGGGGTTGAGCCATCCTTGCGCGAATACCTCCTGACGCGCGTTCGTGCCGTCCGGATTCGCGGTGATCCGCACCACGCGGTAGCCCACTTTCCTGCTGCGGTTCCACGAACCGTGCTCGGCGATGAAAATGCTGTTGCGGTAGTCGGGCGGAAACATCGTGCCGGTGTAGAAGCGCATGCCGAGCGAGGCGACGTGCGCCCCCAGCTTCATGACCGGCGGTGTGAATCCGCTGCATGGGTGGCCCGCGCCGAACTCGGGATCGGGCACGTCGCCGCCGTGGCAATACGGGAAGCCGAAGTCGAGGCCGGCGCGTGCGAGGCGGTTGAGCTTGTCGTCGGGTACGTCGTCGCCCATCATGTCGCGGCCGTTGTCGGTGAACCAGAGTTCGTGCGTCTCGGGATGCCACGCGAAGCCCACCGTGTTGCGTACGCCGCGCGCGATCGTCTCGTAGTGGCTGCCGTCCGGGTCCATGCGGCCGATCATCGCGTAGCGCGTGCGCTGCGGGTCGCTCGCGGGAAGGCAGATGTTGCAGGGCGCGCCCTGCGGCACGTAGAGCTTGCCGTCCGGACCGAACGCGATGAATTTCCAGCCGTGATGGCGGTCGGCCGGCAGGGCGTTCGTCACGACGACGGCTTGGGGCGGGTCGTCGAGATGGCTATCGATGGCGTCGTAGCGCAGGATCGACGAAACGGCGGAGACGTACAGTGCGCCGTCGTGCCACGCGACGCCCACGGGCATTTCCAGTCCCGACGCGATCACATGTTTCCGGGCGAGCTTGCCGTCGCGCAGTTCCAGTGCGTACACGTGGCCGTCCATGCTGCCGACGTAAAGGATGCCCCTGGGCGAGAGCGTCATCTCGCGGGCGGCCGGCACGTCGTCCGAGAGCACTTCGATGTGGAAGCCGGGCGGCAGTTGAATGCGCTCGATGGGGAGGGCCGCCAGCGCAAACGGCGCGGTAAGCGCGAGGAGAGCGGCGGCGGCCGTACGGTATGTCAGAATGCCGGCCTGGCGTGCGCGCAGGACCCTGTCGCAACCCGGTGTTCTGTTCGTATGCGGGGACAGAGTGCGATGCGGCAGGCCTGCAAAAAGCCGCAGCAGCGCCGTGCGAACCCACGTCCGAGCCCTTTCCGCGCGGCCATCCCGCCTCGATCGATCGCCATTCATCGCACTTTCCCTCCTGGATTCTCAGTTAAGTGTTTGTTATGGCTTCGGTTTCGGGATATAATCGTCTGTTTCAGTAGTCCCGAACCCCCGGTTTTCAAGGATTCTAGTATGGTCATCATCCGTCTGGCACGCGGCGGCTCGAAGAAGCGCCCGTTCTACAACATCGTCGCAACCGACTCGCGCAACCGCCGCGACGGCCGTTTCATCGAGCGCGTGGGCTTCTACAACCCGGTCGCTACCAAGGGTGAAACGCTGCGTATCGCGCAAGACCGCGTGACGTACTGGCAAGGCGTTGGCGCGCAACTGTCGCCGGCCGTCGAGCGTCTCGTGAAGGAATCGCAAAAGGCAACGCCTGCTGCTTGAGCTTTGGCTTGATGCGAGGTTCGCCGATGCATGACGACGCAAAAGCCGCAAAAGCAGATGCGCCGGCTTCGGTCAAACCGCGCAAGGATGCTGGCGCTGCGCGCCGTGCTGCGCCGTCTTTTGGCGCGTTCGTGCGCAAGTCGCAGCCCGAACGTGCGGCAGAGGTTCCGAAGGCTGCGGCCGAAGGCTTGCTGCCCGCAACGGAGTCGAGCTTTCCGGCCGATGCCGTCGAAGTCGGCGCCGTGATCGACGCCTATGGCCTCAAGGGCTGGGTGAAGGTCGCGCCGCATGCGCAAGGCGGCAGCGCGTTGCTGGCGGCGAAGCGCTGGTGGCTCGTCAAGGGCCGCGAGCGGCAGTCCGCGGTGCGCATTGCCGCGAAGGTGCACGGCGACAGCGTTGTCGGGCAACTGGCAGGCGTAGCCGATCGCGACGCCGCACTGCTCCTGCGCGGTTCGCGTATCTACGTGAGCCGCGCCGAATTTCCCGCCCCCCAGGCCGACGAGTATTACTGGGTCGACCTGATGGGTCTCGACGTCGTCAACGAGGCGGGCGTCGAACTCGGCAAGGTCGCCGACCTGATCGACAACGGTGCGCACTCGGTGCTGCGCACCGAGTATCCGTCGACGGGCAAGGACGGCAAGCCGGCCACCGGCGAGCGGCTGATCCCGTTCGTCGGCGTGTACGTCAAGTCGGTGGACCTCGCGGCGAAGCGTATCGTCGTCGACTGGGAAGCCGATTACTGAGCGTGCGCTTGTAATCAGTTTGTACTCATTTCGCTGAACGGAGAGAGCGATGCAGTTCGATGTCGTGACGCTCTTTCCCGAGATGTTCCGTGCGCTGACCGACTGGGGCATCACCAGCCGGGCGGCGAAGCAGCAGCGCTACACGTTGCGTACGTGGAATCCGCGCGATTTCACGACCGACAACTACCGCACGATCGACGACCGCCCGTATGGCGGCGGCCCTGGCATGGTCATGCTGGCGAGGCCGCTCGAAGCGGCCATCGGCGCGGCGCAAGCCGCCCAGGCCGAACAGGGCGTGAGCGCGCCGCGCGTGCTGTTGATGTCGCCGCAAGGCAAGCCGCTCACGCACGAGCGCGCCGTGCAGTTTGCGCAGGAGCCCGGTTTCGTGATCCTGTGCGGCCGTTACGAGGCGATCGATCAGCGTTTGATCGACCGTCACGTCGACGAGGAAGTCAGTCTTGGCGACTTCGTGCTGTCGGGCGGCGAATTGCCCGCCATGGCCCTGATGGATGCCGTGGTGCGGTTGCTGCCGGGCGTGCTGAACGATGCGCTTTCGGCGGTGCAGGACAGCTTCGTCGACGGTCTGCTCGACTGTCCGCACTACACGCGGCCCGAGGAATACGAGGGCGTGCGGGTGCCCGATGTGCTGCTTGGCGGCCATCACGCGGAAATCGAGCAGTGGCGCCGTCGCGAGGCGCTGCGCAATACATGGAGCAAGCGGCCCGATCTGATCGCGCGGGCCAGGAAGAACAGAATGTTGAGCCGTGCCGACGAGGCATGGCTCGCTAGTCTCGCGAAGGGTCCGGACGAAGCGTAAGGCTTCGGGCGGGTGCGCCGCGAGGCGCCCAAGGCGGTGCCGCTTCATGCGTGAACGGCGCCAGTTGTGAATCCATCCTCTATCGGGGCCGTCGTTGCAGCGATTCCACGGGAATCCGGCACAGGTACGAACGCCGACATGATGGCTTACGGAGTGAATCCATGAATCTGATCGAAAAACTCGAACAGGAAGAAATCCAGCGCGTGCTGGGCGAGAAGACCATCCCCGAATTCGCCCCCGGCGATACGGTGATCGTCAACGTGAACGTGGTTGAAGGCAACCGCAAGCGCGTTCAGGCCTATGAGGGCGTCGTGATCGCAAAGCGTAACCGCGGTCTGAACTCGTCGTTCATCGTGCGCAAGATCTCGTCGGGTGAAGGCGTGGAGCGTACGTTCCAGACGTACTCGCCGCTGCTGGCCAGCATCGTCGTGAAGCGTCGCGGTGACGTCCGTCGCGCGAAGCTCTACTACCTGCGCAACCTGTCGGGCAAGAAGGCTCGTATCAAGGAAAAGCTGGTGTCGAAAGACCGCGCAGCGGCTCCGGGCGAGCAGGCTTAAAAGCTGTAAGAAAAAAGCACCCTCCGGGGTGCTTTTTTTGTTTTGGACGCAAAATAGTTATCCGGCAGTGACTCGAGAGATCCGTTGAGACGTCCAGCATTTGAACCCGAAAGCCTGCCGATCGAATCGACCGGCGCCCATCTGCCGCCGGTTGCCGCCGGGCGGCTCACGCCCGAAGGTCTGCGCGCGCGTTTCGAGCAGCGCCTGCCGTGGGACCCCGAGCCGCAGGAAGCGCGCTTCACCGAAATGCGCGATCCGCGCGAGGCCGCGGTCCTCGTGCCGCTCGCCATGCGCCAGTCGGGCCTGACCGTATTGCTCACGCAGCGTGCCGACCATCTGAGCAACCACGCCGGGCAGGTGAGTTTCCCCGGCGGCAGCCGCGAGCCCTCCGACCCCACGCCCGTGGCCGCCGCGCTGCGCGAGGCGCACGAGGAAGTGCATCTGGATCCGGCGCGCGTCGAGGTGCTGGGCGCGCTGCCCGACTATCTGACCGGTACGGGCTTTCGCGTAACGCCCGTGGTGGGGCTCGTGCACGAACCGTTCGATGTCCATGCCGATACGCTCGAAGTGGCCGAAATCTTCGAGGTGCCGCTCAGCTTCCTCATGAATCCGGCCCATCACCAGGTGCGGGTGCTGCGCTGGGAAGGCGGTGAGCGGCGCTTCTTCGCGATGCCGTATCCGGCGGCGGGCGAGGAGGGCGTGGGCGGCGCGCATTTCATCTGGGGCGCGACAGCCGGCATGCTGCGCAACTTCTATCGCTTCCTGCTGGCCTGATGGTGTGTTCTGGCGGCGTGCTCCGATGGTGAGTTCGAAACAAGCGCTCCGGACTACCCAGGTGCTTAAGTGTTGTGCGTTTGCAGCCAGGCACTCAGGCACATCTGGCCCTGTGATATCTTTGCAACAATTTCCTTAACAAGCATCGCACGGCGCGTCGCATGACCTTCTTCTCCGTATTGCTGGCTCTCGTCATCGAACAGGTGCGGGCGCTTTCGCCGAACAACCCGGTGATGGGGCTCGTGCGTCTCAATGCGGAATGGGCCGCGCACGGCTTCGACGCGGGCAAGAAGAAGCACGGCGTCATCGCCTGGCTCGTCGTCGTGCTGCCGTGGACGCTCGGCACGGCGCTCGTGTACTACGTGCTCTACCACATCAGTTTCGTGCTGGCGTTCCTCTGGAACGTGGTGGTGGTGTACTTCACGCTCGGCTTCCGGCAGTTCAGCCACTACTTTACCGACATCCATCTCGCGCTCAACAACGACGACGTGCCCCGCGCGCGCGAGATCCTGCAAGAGTGGACCGGCATGGACACCGTGGACATGCCGGTGAGCGAGATTGTGCGCCACACGCTGATCCATGCCGTGGTGGCGTCGCACCGGCACGTGTTCGGCGTGTTTTTCTGGTTTCTCGTGCCGATCGGCCCAGCCGGCGCCGTGCTGTACCGTATCTCCGAATATCTCGCGCGCGAGTGGTCGCGTCCGGCCGACGAGCGCAGCGAGTCGTTCTCGAACTTTGCGCAGCACGTGTTCTTCGTGATCGACTGGGTGCCGGCCCGGCTGACCTCGCTTGGCTTCGCGATCGTCGGCAATTTCGAGGATGCGATCTACGCCTGGCGCAATCACGCGAACCAGTGGCCCGATACCAACGAAGGCGTGTTGCTCGCGGCCGGCAGCGGCGCGCTGGGCGCGCGGCTCTCGGGTCCGCTCGCCGAGCAGTCGAGCCTCGACGCGCTCGCCACCACACCGGGCGAAGGCGGCCCGTACACGGTCGGCGACGACTGCACGCCGCGCACGCTGCAGTCGGCCGTGGGGCTGGTCTGGCGCGCCGTGATCCTGTGGATGATCCTCCTCCTCATGCTCACGATCGCCGTCTGGTTCTGATCCGCCGGCGCGCTTCCCGATACCGCGTCCTCACGCAAAACGGCCCGCTTCGATGAGCGGGCCGTTTGCATTCCACCTCTGGTTGCGTCATTCGTCGCGGATGTCACGCTCTCGCCCGCACTGCCAGCAGACCGTGAACTGCGCTTCCAGCGTTTCTCCGCAAGCGGGGCAGCGCCATGACGGCGTGCCGGCGGGCGGTCCGCGTTTCGCCTCGTCGATGAGGCGCAGCGCGAGTTTCTCGTCGCGCTCGTCCATGAGCCACAGTTCGGGCGCGCACTGCTCGGCGGGGATTTCGCCCATGGCGCCGCTCAGGTAGCGGTTGTGCAGCTCGCACGGCACGCCCGCGGTCGCGAGAATGTTCATCCAGTGCTGGGCAATCAGCAGATTCGGGGCGCGCACGAGCCTGAGCATGGTGTGGGCGCTCCCTAGCGCACGACCTGGCTGATCTCGTGCATGAGCTGCGCGTAGAGCGCGTGACGCTCGGGTGCAATGCGACCATCCTCCACCGCCTCGAGAATGGCGCAGCCCGGCTCGTGCAGGTGATGACAGTTGTAGAAGCGGCAGTGCGCTAGGAGCGGACGGAACTCGGGCAACGCACGCTCGAGCGTGCCTTCGGTGAGATGGTAGAGGCCGAACTCCTGAAAGCCCGGCGAATCGATCAGTGCGCCGCCTGAAGATGTGCCATCCGTTCCGTCGTCCGGCAGCATATAGAGGCGCGTGAACGTCGTGGTATGGCGGCCGCTGTTGAGCGCCGTCGAGATTTCGCGCGTGGCCGCTTCGGCGTCGGGCACGAGCAGGTTGACGAGCGTCGACTTGCCCATGCCGGACTGGCCGAGCAGGATTGTCGCGTGGCCGCGCAGATGCTCCGCGAGCGCCGCACGCGCCGCTTCGGGCTGGCCCTTCACGGAGAGTTCGAGCACCGTGTAGCCGAGCGCCCGGTAGCGTTCGAGCCGCGCGCGCGCGAGCGGCAGCGCGGCTTCCACGTCGATCTTGTTCAGCACGATCAGCGGCTTGAGGCCGTTGGCCTCGGCGGCGATGAGCGCGCGGCCGAGCAGGTCCTCGCTGAAGTGCGGCTCGGTGGCGAGCACGATCAGCAGCTGGTCGAGATTCGCGGCGAAGAGCTTCGACTTGAACTGGTCGGAGCGATAAAGCAGGTTGCGCCGCTCGCCGATCGCCACGATCACGCCCTGGTCGGCCGAGGTCGATTGATATTCGACCCGGTCGCCCACCGCCACCTCGCTTTTCTTGCCGCGCGGGAAGCACTGCAGCGGCGCGCCGCTGCCTTCCGGTGCGACGAGGTAGTGGCGGCCGTGCGCCGCGATCACGACGCCGTGCAGCGTGCCGCTCGACGTTGCGCCAGCGGTTCCGGCCGCGCCCCCTTGTCCGCCTCGCGCGGCGGCTTTTGGTCCGCGCCGGCTCATGCGTGCGCGAGCAGTCGGTCGATCCGTTCCGAAGCGGGCGGATGCGAGTAGTAGAACGCGGTATAGAGCGGATCGGGCGTGAGCGTCGAGGCATTGTCTTCGTACAGCTTCACGAGCGCGTTGACGAGCTGCTGCGCGTCGGTCTGGGTCGCGGCGAATGCGTCGGCTTCGAACTCGTGCTTGCGCGAGCTGAGGCTGCCCAGGGGCGTGATGAAGAACAGGAACACCGGCACGGCGAGGAAGAACAGCACGAGCGCGAGTCCTTCGTTGCCGCCGAGCAGCGACGGCCGCACGCCGAGCCCCTCGTAGAACCAGACGCACTGGGAGAGCCAGCCCAGCAGCGCGAGTAGCGCAAGGCTGATCGCGAAGGTCACGAGCATGCGCTTGATGACGTGGCGCCGCTTGAAGTGACCGAGCTCGTGCGCGAGCACGGCCTCGATCTCGCTGCCCGAGAGGCGCGCGAGCAGCGTGTCGAAGAACACGATGCGCTTGGCCGCGCCGAAGCCCGTGAAGTAGGCATTGCCGTGCGCGGAGCGGCGGCTGCCGTCCATCACGAAGAGCCCCTTGGCCGCGAAGCCGCAGCGCTGCATGAGCGCCTCGATGCGCGAGCGCAGGGCCTCGTCCTTGAGCGGCTCGAACTTGTTGAAGAGCGGCGCGATGAAGGTGGGGTAGAGCACGAGCACGAGCATCTGGAACGCCACCCACACGGCCCAGGTCCACAGCCACCAGAGGCTGCCGGCCTGCCTCATGAGCCACAGCACGACGAACAGCAGCGGGATGCCGAAGGCCGCGCCGATCACGAGACCCTTGAGGCGGTCCATGACGAAGATGCGCTTCGTCATGCGGTTGAAGCCGAAACGCTCTTCGATCACGAACTGGCGGTAGTAGTCGAGCGGCAGTTCCACCGCGCCGCTGATGGCGAGCACCGCCCCGATCAACGCGATCTGCCCGACATAGTCGCGCCCGAGCCAGCCGGAAATCCCGAGATCGAGCGCCTGCACGCCGCCGAGCAGCGTGAGCGCGATCAGCACGACGGCGGAGAGCACGATTTCGAGCATGCCGAGGCGCGTGCGCGCGACCGTGTAGTCGGCGGCGCGCTGGTGGGCGGCGAGCGGGATGGTGGCCGCGAACCGGGCGGGCACCGCGCCGCGGTGGGCCGCGACGAAGCGCGTTTGGCGCGTGGCGAGCCAGAGCTTGGTCGCGGCCATGGCGAGCACTGCGAACACGAAAAGAGCGCTGAAGGTCAGCGCGGGGGACAAATTAGCCATCCGTGGGGTCCGTGGTATCTATGCGACAATTATATGATCTTGTCGGCTGGGCGACTGCAAGCTCGCTGCGTCGCAGCTTCCCTCGCGCTTCCCTGCCGCGTCCTCACCGTTTTCCGGATTGCCTTTCATGACTGACACGACCTCCGCCACGACGGCCGGCCAGGCGCCGCTCGAACGCACCGACATGAACCTGATCTGGCTCGACATGGAGATGACGGGGCTCGACCCCGACAACGACCGGATCATCGAAATCGCCGTGGTGGTGACGAATTCGACGCTCGACAAGGTGATTGAGGGCCCGGTGCTGGCCATTCACCAGACCGAAGCCGAACTCGACCGCATGGACGAGTGGAACCGCAACACGCACGGCCGCTCGGGCCTCATCGAGCGCGTGCGCGCTTCGATGGTGACCGAGGAAAGCGCCACCGGGCAGATTCTCGCGTTTCTTGCGCAGTACGTGCCGCCGGGCAAGTCGCCGATGTGCGGCAACTCGATCTGCCAGGACCGCCGCTTCATGGCGCGCTGGATGCCGACGCTGGAACGCTTCTTCCACTACCGCAACCTCGACGTCAGCACGCTCAAGGAGTTGTGCCGCCGCTGGCAGCCGGCCATCTACAAGGGCTTCCAGAAGCGCGCGATGCACACGGCGCTGGCCGACATCCACGAGTCGATCGACGAACTCAAGTACTACCGCGAGCATTTCCTCGTGCCCGGCGCGAGCCAGGCGCCGGCGGCAGACGCTGGAGCGGGTGGGGCGGCGAAGTAAATCCCGCCTCCCGCAGCGAAGGGTGGTTCAGGCGCGCGGCGGGCGTTGCGCGCTTTTCGGCCGGAACGCCATGACGACGTTCGGATCGGTTTCGATGTACGGCCCGCCGATCAGGTCGATGCAGTACGGCACCGCCGCGAAGATGCCCGGTACTTTCACGGCGCCGGTCTCGTCGCGCAGGCCTTCAAGCGTTTCCCGGATCGACTTCGGCTGGCCCGGCAGGTTGATGATCAGCGCCGCGTGATCGGCGGTTTCGCGGATTACCGCGACCTGGCGCGAGAGGATCGCCGTCGGCACGAAGTTCAGGCTGATCTGGCGCATTTGCTCGCCAAAGCCGGGCATTTCCTTCGTCGCCACCGCGAGCGTTGCTTCGGGCGTCACGTCGCGGCGCGCCGGCCCGGTGCCGCCCGTGGTCAGCACGAGGTCGCAGCCAAGGCCGTCCACGAGCGCCGTGAGCGCGGCGGAGATCGTGGCCGCGTCGTCGTGGATCAGGCGCGTTTCCGCGCGCCACGGCGACTTCAGCGCCAGCCCGAGCCATTCCGTCAGCGACGGAATGCCCTTGTCCTCATAGACGCCCGCCGTCGCGCGGTCGCTCACCGAAACGAGGCCGATCAGCAGTTCGTCCGGGTGGCGACGCTCAGGCTTCGTCATCGTCGCGCTCCTCGTCCCCGTCAGGGGCCGTATCGTCGGCCTCGTCCGGGCTGCCGCTCGCGGTCTTGATCCACTGGAATAGTTCGCGGAAGTATTTGGGCGGCCGGCCTTGCTCCTGCTCGCGCCGCGCGTTGCGGATCAGCGTGCGGCCTTCCTGCGGGTCGGCGGCGGGGTGCTGGCGAATGAATTCGGTGAGCGCGGCGTCGTCGGCGAGCAGCTTCTCGCGCGTGCGTTCGATCCAGTGCAGACGCGCCGTGGCGGCCCGGTTTACGCCGCGGTGCTCTTCGAGCGCCGTGCGCAGCGCGGCGACCTCGGTTTCGTTCAGGCCGCGCATCATGCGGCCCACGTACTGGAGCTGGCGGCGCTTGCCTTCGTGGTCGGTGATGCGGCGCGCCTCGTGGACGGCTTCCGCGAGGTCTTCGGTCATCGGCATGCGCTTGAGCGCGTCTTTCGGCAGCTCGACGAGGGCGGTGCCCAGTTCCTGGAGCGCCGTCATTTCGCGCTTGAGCTGCGACTTGCTGGGACGATCGTAGCCGTTGTCGTCCTGATCGGCTGGAGCGTCGTGGATGGGTTGAGTGCGGGTTTTGCGTGTCATGGACGATATTGTAGCTTGCGGGCGCGACGGCGCCGGGCTCGCGGGAGGCGCGCGAAAACCCGCCTCGGTGCGGGGCCCGATACCTTGCTATGATCGCGGGATGCGCCCATGAGGCGAATTTCCCGACACACGATTAGTGGACACCAGCGGGCCCAGGCGGCCCGGAACCGGACCGTAACGACAATGGCAGCAGATATCGAAGCCCGGCAACGCTTTTTCCCGCATACCCAGGACGAACTGAAAGAGATCGCCTCGGACATCCTCCGGCACGCGAAGACGCTCGGCGCGAGCGACGCGGCGACGGAAATCTCCGAGGGCGACGGGCTTTCCGTGTCCGTGCGGCGCGGCGAAGTCGAGACCATCGAGCACAACCGCGACAAGATGGTCGGCGTGACCGTCTATATCGGCAACAAGCGCGGCAATGCCAGCACCTCGGACTTCTCGCCGCAGGCGCTCAAGGACACCGTGGCGGCCGCGTACAACATCGCGCGCTTCACGGCCGACGACGACTGCGCTGGCCTTGCCGAGCGCGACCTGCTCGAAACGGCGCCGCGCGACCTCGACCTCTATCACCCGTGGAATCTCTCGGCCGAGGAGGCCGTCGAGATCGCCCGCCGCGCCGAGGACGCCGCGTTCGCCACCGACCCGCGCGTGAAAAACTCGGAAGGCGCGAGCGTTTCCGCGCAGCATTCGCAGTTCGTGCTGGCCACGAGCGGCGGCTTCCTGCACGGCTATCCGTATTCGCGCCACTACATCTCGTGCGCGCCGATCGCGGGCGAAGGCCGCAACATGCAGCGCGACGACTGGTACACGTCGCGGCGCAGCGCGAGCGAGCTGGCTTCGCCCGAGGCCGTGGGCCGCTACGCGGCCGAGCGGGCGCTTTCGCGGCTCCACGCGCGCGGACTCGACACGCGCAAGGTGCCGGTGCTGTTCGAGGCGCCGCTCGCGGCGGGCATCCTCGGCGCGTTCGTGCAGGCGACGAGCGGCGGCGCGCTCTACCGCAAGACCTCGTTCCTCGTGGACAGTCTCGGCAAGCCGGTATTCGCGCCGCATATCCAGATCGTGGAGGATCCGCACGTGCCGCGTGCGGCGGGCAGCGCGCCGTTCGACGAAGAGGGCGTGCGCACGCACCGTCGCGAGGTCGTGAAGGACGGCGTCGTGCAGGGCTATTTCCTCTCGTCGTATTCGGCGCGCAAGCTCGGCATGCAGACGACGGGCAATGCCGGCGGTTCGCACAATCTCCAGTTGAAGAGCTCGCTCACGCAACCGGGCGACGACTTCGAGGCGATGCTGAAGAAGCTCGGCACGGGTCTGCTGTTGACCGAGCTGATGGGGCAGGGCGTGAACTTCGTGACGGGCGACTATTCGCGCGGCGCGTCGGGCTTCTGGGTGGAGAACGGCAAGATCCAGTACCCCGTGGAAGAGATCACGGTGGCCTCGACGCTGCAGGAGATGTTCCGCCACATCGTCGCCGTGGGCGCCGACACGCTCGCGCGCGGCACGCGGCAGACCGGCTCGGTGCTCATCGAGCGCATGACGGTGGCGGGGCAGTAAGAGCCCGCGGGCCCTTGCTGCGGGGCCCGCAGTGACTTCCCGGTAACGCCTTCAGTCGCGCCGTTCGTAAGTCACGAACGCGAAGTCGAAGTTGTTCGGCGGGTTCGCGTGCAGTGTCTGGCGCGAGGTTTCGCGCCAGTGCGCGGGATCGGGGGCGGGGAAGTGGGCGTCGCCCTCGAAGTCGATGGCGATTTCGGTCACCACGAGCTTGTGCGCAAGCGCGAGCCCTTCGGCGTAAAGCTGGGCGCCCCCAATCAGGAACGCCTCGGGCGCCTGATCCTGCGCTGCCAGCGCGAGCGCCTCTTCGAGGTTCGTGGCCGTATCGCAGCCCGGGAAGCGCTTCGTGGCGTCGCGCGTCACGACGATATTGCGGCGCCCCGGCAGGGCGCGGCTGATCGATTCGTGAGTCTTGCGGCCCATCACGATGGGCGCACCCATCGTCGTGCGCTTGAAGAAGGCGAGGTCTTCGGGCAGACGCCAGGGCAGTTCGTTGTCGCGGCCGATCACGCCGTTGCGCGCGCGCGCGACGATCAGGGTGAGCGTCGTCATCGAGTCAGTCGAAGTAGGGAGTACCCCGCGATTCTACCCGACGGCGTTTCCTCCCTCACTCCTCGTTTTCCGCCGGCGGTTCGGACTGGTTCTCCGCAACGCCCGCGAAAATCGTCTTCTCGTCGCGCAGGCCGTGCGTGCCCATCAGGCGGTAGAGCGTCACGCGCGAGATGCCGAGGTCCGCGGCCGCCTCGGTGAGGCGGTGGCGATGGCGCAGCAGCGCCGCTTCGATCGCGCGCTTTTCGGCGGATTCGCGCGCCTGGGCGAGCGTCACCGTCTGCTGCTCGGTAAACTGCGCGAGGTCGAGATCCTCGGCGGAGAGCAGCTTGCTTTCGGCCATCACGATCGCGCGCCGCACGCGGTTGATGAGTTCGCGCACGTTGCCCGGCCAGTTGTAGTTGTACATGGCCTCGATCGCGTCGGGCGTGAAGCCGCGAATCTTGCGGGCGCTGTCCATCTTGAACTTGTGCAGCACGTGATGCGCGAGTATTTCGATATCCTTACCACGCGCGCGCAGCGGCGGCTCGTCCACGCGCAGCACGCACAGGCGGTGGAACAGGTCCGCGCGGAAGCGTCCGTCGCGCATCGCGGCTTCGAGATCGACGTGGGTGGCCGAGATGATGCGCACGTCCACCGGAATCTGCTCGTGGCCGCCAAGGCGTTCGATCTTGCCTTCCTGCAGGAAGCGCAGCAGGCTCGCCTGGCTTTCCATCGGCAGGTCGCCGATTTCGTCGAGGAACAGCGTGCCGCCGTTGGCCGCTTCCACGCGTCCGATCTTGCGCTGGTTGGCACCGGTGAACGCACCGCGTTCGTAGCCGAACAGTTCGGATTGCAGAAGATGATGCGGGATCGCACCGCAGTTGATCGGTACGAACGGCGCCTTGCGCCGTGGCGAGCGTTCGTGGATCGCGAGCGCGGTCAGCTCCTTGCCGGTGCCCGACTCGCCGGAGATGAACACCGTGGCGTCGGTGTTCGCGACCTTGCGGATCGTGCGGAAGAGCTGCTGCATCGCCTCGCAGGTGCCCACCATTTCGTCTTCGTCGTGGCTCGCCGCCGCGGCGGCCCCGGGCGCGTCGAGATCGCACAGCGACACCATGCCGAACGCGTGGCCGACAAGATAGTCGAGCGTCGCGTTCGTGACCGGCAGGTGGACGTAATCGAAGCAGTAGTGGCGGATCAGCCGCCGCACTTCGGGATCGGTGAGGCGCGCCGAATCGGTGAGCGCGATCCAGCCGACCTGCTGCAGCCGCAGCACCGCTTCGAGCGTGGCGAGATCGCGCGGCGCGAAGCCGGTCAGATCGACGATGCCGGCGCAGGCGGCCTCGGGCTTCACGAGCCGCGAGGCCTCGTGGGCCGTGCGCGCCGTCGCGAGATCCCAGCCGCGGCTCTTGAGGTAGGCCGTGAGCGCCGGGTCCGGCGTACGGGCGACGTAGACGAGGATACGCTCGGTTTCCGTCGCGCTGCCCGCAGCGGTGTCGTCGGTTTCGGCGAGCGGCCGGCCCGGTTGCGGCGGCGGCACGACGGCGGGCCGCTGGCCCGCCCCGGCGAACGGCGTCACGGTAGCGCTCAGGTGAGAGGTTTCGCGCACGATCGACCTCGTGTTCGTCAGAAGGTGTAGGGGAAGCGCACGCCGACGACGAAGTTCGGTGCGTCGGGCGTGAGGCCCACGGCGACCGCGCCGTTGATCGTCAGGTGCTTGTTGACGACGTGATTCAGGCCGAAATTCAGCACGGAGGCCGTGGTTTCGCTGCCTGGCACGCCGGTCCAGCTACCGCCCGGCGCCTTGGTCTGCGACTGGGGCTCGATGGCCATCGTGTAGGAGATGCTGGCCGAATCCTTGTCGGAGAACGCGAGCGCCACGCCGCCGCCGAACTGGATGATGTCGCCGAGCTTCACGTCGGCCGGCTCGGTCTGCCCGACCACCGACGAGATATCGGCGAACGAGCGCGAGATGTTGTAGGTGTACGAGAAGCTGCCGAACAGCACGACCGGGTCGTAGGTCTTCAGCACGGACAAGCCGGCCGTGACGTTCCAGAAGCCGGTGCCGGTGGGCAGCCTGGTCGGCGCCACGAGGTTCGTGTTGTCGCCCGAGATCTGCTCCAGCTTGATGCCGAACGGCGAGCTGCCGGTGTCGGACTTCACGCGCAGGCTGCCGACCACGTCGGGGATGTCGTTGGTTTCCTTCAGGAACTGGTAGTAGATCCCGAAGTTCACGTCGCCGATGTTGCTCGAATTGGCCGAGGCATCGGAAAGCGTGCTCGCCGCACCGCCCGCGCCGCCCACGATGAACGTGCTGTGCCGGTAGATGTAGGGCACGTCGACGTCGACGCTGATGCGGTCGGTGAGACCGTAGCGCACGTCGAGATCGGCCATCAACTGATGAGACTTGGTCTCGCCGAGGTTGATGTTGCCGAGGAAGATCGCGTCGAGCGCAAGGAAGCCCGAAAGCTGCAACTGGCGGCGATCGTAGTACGTGTCGCTGATACCCCAGTCGAGCGTGAGCTTGTGGTCGAAGAGCGGCGCTTCCTGGCGTTCCGCGACGGCCTGCTCGGAGGCGGTGCGGGTGGGCTGCTCGCTCTGCTGCGTCGTGCCGACCGTCGGACTGGCCGTGCTCGCCGGATTCGCTGCGTTCGCCGGATTGACGCCGACCGGCGCGCCCTGTTGCGGGCCGCTTGCTGCCGAGCTGCCGGTCGCGCCGGTGGTCGGGCCGCTGTCGGGCGAGGGCGGATTGACGGGAACGCCCGTCGCCGTGCCGGTAAGCGAACCCGGCGCGGTGGCGCCGGGTACCGCCTGGGCGAGCGGCGGCAGCGGGACGGGCAAGCCGTCCGCGCCGGGCTGTTCCGCGACCGCGGTATCGGACGCAGCGTCGGGCGCGCCCGCACCGGGCAGGCCGCGGCCGCGCTGCTGCATCTCCAGGTTCGTGACCTGGCGCTCGAGTGACTGGATCTGCTTTTGCTGCTCGTCGACCACGCGCATCAGCGTGTTGAGGCGGTCGTCGACCGACTGGTCCTGAAGCGCCTGTGCGTGTGCCGACTGCGCAAAGGCGAACAACATGGCGGCTGCGGGTATGGCCGCGAGTCTGAGGCGCGGCCAACCCTTTGTGGACATCGTGTTCATTCTTGTTTCCCCCCGGGTTTGCAGACGGGCGCTTTTCCGCGCTTTGCGGTCTCGCGCCCGCTTACAACGATGCTTCTCGGTCTCTTGCCGTACTGCCCGCGAGCCCCTCGCCCGCGACGGTGCCTCCTCGTTAGTGGCTAATACGCAGTGCCTGTAGTAAACCGGTCTGCCGGATCATGGCGCCGCTCATCTGCTGCGTCTGCAGAGTCAGCGCCAGTCGATTGGCGACCTGCTGGTTATTGCCTGCGATCTGGAGCAACTGGGCGATTGCGCCGGCCTGCTGGGCGTTGCCTGGCACGACGCTCTGCGTCGCGATGCCGGCGGGCGTCTGCAACGACAGGTTGATGCTGTTATTCGCGAACGAGATGCCAGCCGTGACGCTGCCGCTCGCATTCGAGGCAAACGAGGTCGGCGAGGTGGAGGCGCCGGTGAGCTGAGGCAACGTGTTGCTGTACTCGATGGTGGCGCCGTTGCTGCCGCTATTGCTGTTGCCGGCAACCTGCGTGATCTGCGATATCCCGTTGACGGCCACGTTCTGACCGCCCGTGGCAACGGCATTCGGATTGGCGCCGGTGTCATGCGAATGGTTGCCGCCCGTGACGCTGGCCGACGTCTGGATCTGGGCGGTCAACTGGTGGGTGACGCTTTGGGTGACGCTGAGTGCGCCTTGCGCGACGGCGGTCGCGCCATTTGGCAATTGCCATTCAGAAAGCAGGCTCAGAACGAACCCGGAAATCATGTTGCTGCCGGCATACTTGCCGGTCTGATGGGATAGCACGTCGTCGTCGACGGGCAGGCACTGAATGTTCTGCTGCTGCGTAGCGGGGCCGGCCGAGAGAAAGGCGGGCAAGGTCTGGGCTTCGATACCTCCGGCGACAGGCGCACCGCTCGCATGGCTGCAGGCGAGCGCGAGGAGCGCTGCCGTGACGCCATACTTTGAGAGCTTGCAGTTCATGGCTGGATCACTACATCAGAACATTACGGCCTTTTCGAGGCCGTAATCGACAAAGGGTGTCGCCGCCATACCGTTCGCCAGGGCGTTGGCGCGCAGCTTGAGTGCGAGCGACTGGTTGTTCTGCAGTAACGGAGAATCCTCCCTGAAGGGTTTGCCGAGCACCGCGAAGACGAGGCCATTCCAGGTCTTCGCGAAATCGTCCTCGGTGACGATGCGATTGCCGAGCGCCGGGTCCGCAATGAACACGCGGCCTTCTTCGGCATGCTTCACGATCACGAAATGCTCGTAGCCATCGATGTTCATGAGCACGAGAACGGGAATCTGCAAGTGATAGAGCGCGTCGGTGTTGACGCGAAAACCTCGTCCACGCAGGCCGATCGTTTCCACGAACTTCTTCATGTCGAGCATCGAAAAGCCGTTCTTCACGACCACCGCGGGCGTCGAGTACACCATCATCCGGCGAATCAGTTCGACCTCCGGAATATCGATGTCGTAGCCGTCCTTGAGCAGTGTCGCGAGTGCAGCAGCACCACAGCTGTAGTCGAACTGCTGGGTGACGATGCCGCTGTAGCGAATGTCCTTCATCGAGCGAATCGGCAACTTCACCGGCACGCCAATGAGGTTAGTCGCATCGAGCGTCGACTGTGCGTGGGCTTGCGCACACAAAACACAAGCTGCGAGCGCAACGACGCAAGCGGTTGACGCCGGGAACCGGTCGAGCCCGGGCATGGTGGTCTCCTGTCGATCCGGATGGGCCTTATGCGCCTGGCTCCGGTCCCACGCAGGTTATTGCGGCTAAAACGCGCCGGCTGCTGCAGTGGCAGCCGGCGCGCGTGCTGCGCTGGTGCGGTTACTTCGATACGGTCAGAGCGGCGATGGCAAGACCGTTGTGCTGGACGTTGCCCGCGCCACCGGCGATGTTCACGCCGATGTTGCCGCTGGCGCCGGCGAGCGCATTGGCTGCCAGCGTAGCGGTACCGCCGAACGAGCCGTTGAAGTTCAGGCTGGCCGTCTGGCTGTTCTGGTCGGTGGCGACCATGGCAGCGCCGCTCGGGGCCTTCGTGTCGGTGCTGCTGGCGGCGGCAAGGCTGTTGTTCTGCGCGTTGCCCACGCCGGCTGCGACGTTCACGCCGATGTTGCCGGTTGCGCCGGCGAGCGCGTTGCTGCCGATGGATGCGTTGACGTTGAAGTTGTGGATCGACGCGTTGCCCGAGGTCGACTGATTGTTGAAGACCTGGGCATTGCCGAACACGCTGCCTGCATCGATCATGGCCAGCGACGCATCGTTGCTTTGCGCGTTGTCCACGCCTTCCGTGATGTTGATGCCGACGTTACCCGACACGCCCATGGCACCCGAGCTGCCGTCGCCGATGTTCGCGTTGAGCGAGCCGGTCGGGATGCCGTTGTAGTGCGTCGTGACCGCGCCCACCGTCGTCGTGTTGGTGGTGTCGTCATGCGCTTTCACGCTCCACTGGGCGCTGACCGAGTTCGAGTTGACGGACCCGCCCACGCTGTAGCCGCTCGACTGCTCGCCGTAGGCCTGGTAGCCCGAGCCCTCGTTCGCCTGGGCGCCCCACACCGCACCCTGGCCCGAGCCTTCCGTGCCTTCGAAGTAGCCGCCTACGCCCGAACCCTTGGCATAGCTGGATTCGTTATAGCCAGCCGAAAGGCCGCCCTGAACGTAGCCGCCACCGCCACTGTTGCCGAAAAACGGATTGCCGTAGTGATACGAGCCATACGAGCCGCCGGCCTGGCCGCCTGCGGAGAGATGGCCGCCCTGGCTCTGGTTCGTGTTGTAGAAGTAGCCGCCGATGCCCGCGCTCTGCTGGCTATATTCGTAGCCGCCGCCGGCGGCGAATGCCGACTGGTTGCCATAGGCATAGCCCGACGATTCCTGGAAGCCTTGCGCGCCGGCCGACGCATGGTAGCTCGTCGTCGTGAGCGAGCCCGATGCCGTGCCGCCGATGTTGACCGTGCTCGTCGTGTTGTGCGTGAAGGTGGTCGTCGAGCCGGTCTGATAGGAGCCCGTCGGCAGGTTCGGCGTCAGGCTGACACCGTCGAGGTTGACGTTCTGCGTATTGTTGACGACGGCGCCGGTGGTGCTCGACACGCCGACGCAACCATAGAGCAGAACGCCGCCCCAGAGTTCGGCGCCCTGGGTGACGCCGGTTGCGTTGAAGAGATACGAATCCGCCCAGCTATGGGCGAAGGCGCTGCCGGACGATACCGCGAGAACTGCCGCAGCAATGAGAGTGCGCTTCATGATGTCGCTCCGATACTGATTGGTCAGTTAGAAAAGAGTGCCCGCCGGGGGACGGAGCACAAAACTGTTCGCCGTAGCATTACCGGCTCCGACGGTCTGGTTCACCTGCACGAGACCAGTCGCATTCCTGAATGCCGTACTGCCGATACTCGCTTCACGAATGCCACTGGACTCGGCCGATCTGCCCGGACCACCGTTCGTTGCAGCTGTCGCAGACAGATCTCCGTCCGAGACAGTTTCAACACCGATCACAGCAGTGCCGATTCGCGCACTGTTGCTCTGGGTATTTCCTGCGCCCGCAGCCTGGTTCACCAGGACCGCGCCCGACGCGTTCGCAAAGGCGCCCTGGCCGATGCTCGCCGTCGCGACCGGCACGCGCACTCGCGCGCCCGCGCTCTGTTCGCTGCTGGTGCCGTTGACCGTGAGCGGGGTGCCGCTCGTGATGGTCAACTGGTTGGACTGCGCGTTGTTCAGGCCCGCCACCTCGTTGACGGTGACCGAGCCTAGCGTGCCGGTTGCCGCGTCCGGGGCGATCACCGCGTTCGCCGTGACGACACCCTGGGCTTGCGCGGCGCCCGCGCCGGCGAGCAGGGCGGCGGCGAGCGCGGCCGGAAGAAGCCGGCGGGCGCTCATTTCACGGCTCCGAGGGCGGCCGAGATCGGCGCCAGTGCACCGGTCACGGCGGACGTGATCGAGCTGCCCATGCCTCCGGCCTGGACGCCTGCGCCCATCGCCATGTTGTTGCCGCTTTCCCGGCCGCTCAGGACGCCGGTGAGCGCCTGCATGCTGGCGGCCGTGGCGCCCGCCGTGTTGCTCCCGATGATGCCGGTCGAACCGTGGGCGCTGGTGAGCTCGGCGTCGGAGACGACGGCGGCCATGGTCGGGTCGAACGTGTTGGCCGGGAACGTGGTCGCCCGCACGAGTACCGGATCCTGGCTCCTCGGGACGCTGTCGAAGGCGCCGCGCGGCGTGACATCGCGTTCGACAATGATGTCGCCCGGATTCGTGACCTGCTGCGCCATGGCCACTGTCGTTACACCCGCGGCAAGGCAACCGCAGACGACTGCGGCGATCCTCGCTGAACGCCGGCCTGCGGCTGGCGTGGTGATGCGTGCTGACATGTCGGTCTCCTGCTGTCCGGGGCGCACCCTCTGTGCGCCGCGCCGGACGCCGCGCCGCCCCGGCGGCACGGTTTGCTCTCTCGATCGGATTACCTTCTGGTGTAGCTGGTGATATTTCCCTGCGCGGCCTGCGAACCGTCGACCGGGATCGGCATGGGTGCGGGCGGCGCGATTTCGTCCCACAAGGTGACGTTGTTGCCGCCGTGCATGAGCTGCGGGGTGGCGGCTACCATCACCATGCCGACGGCGCCGCCGCGCTGGCGCGACAGCGTTTGATCGTCCAGCGCGCCGATGCCGGCCACCACGCTGTCGTCGTCTTGCGGCGACGGGTCGGCGGCGAGCGGACCGCTTGCGGTGTCCGCGGTGTCGTCGTCGGGTGTCGCGGCCAGCTTCAGCGTCGCGGACATCGCCCTCGGCGCGCCGAACGCGTCGGGCGTTGCAGGAATGACATCGGCGAACACCTTCGCGGCGGCCGAGGCGACTTGCGCACCGGCATCGAACGACTGCGCATGGGCCGACGGCGCAAGGGCGAGCAGCGCGGCAGCCGCGAGGGCGGCGGCACTGGCGTTGAACTGGCGTCTGGCGTTGAGGTGGTTGAGTCGCATGGCGTATCTCCTGGTGCCGGAGATTTAGCGAAACGTGTGCCATGTGCCGCAAACCGTTGATGCGCTTCGATTCGCGATATTTTCTGCGAAATTTGAATGGCCGATTTTCGTCAAAATGTTTCAGTGCTGAAACGCGCAATGCTGAATCGGGTCTGCGGATTGCTCGCAGGTAACATTTTGTGGAATGCCGTCTTATTCGGCGGCGCGCTAAGAGAAAGGAAACATCCGATTTATTTTCTTCGGACGATAAGGGAATATCGCGCAATGGAAGCCCTTCCATCCGTCCCGCATTGATTCGTTGGGCATATTTCCTATCCACGAGCCCAATGCATATAGTAAGCTTCAGAAAACGTCGTACTGCCCATAAGAAAAAAGGCCAAAAGGGCTACTGACACACACACGCCACGACTCGGGGTTATGCCGTCAGCAGAAAGCCTGTCCGTTCGCCGCCAATTCAGTCAATGCGGTGGAAATGGCGCTTAATGCTGCGTGTCTGGACATTCAGGTGCGTGCCGTCAATCTCCAACGCAGTGTTTGGCGAGAGGATCTGAATAATGGAATCCGCAACGCGGCAATTGATTTACGTGACGCGCGAACCTGACAAGGCGCTGCACGAGCGATTCGACGAGCGCGGCTGGCAGGTGGAGGTGGTCGGCACCGCCCGCGACGCGCGGCGGGCGCTGCGCGCAGGGCTTCCGGCCGGCGGCCTGCTCGACCTTTCCAGTCATTTCCATTTGCATGAGATCGGCTCGTTCGAGCCTTGCCTTACGTTGCCTAACGTCGGCTGGGTCGCGGCGACCACCACGGGCCAGCTCAAGGACGCCACGCTGCGCCGGCTCGTGCGCGACTACTGTTTCGATTACGTAACGGTGCCGTGGAACGGCGAGCGGATCGTCGATTCGATCGGCCACGCCTATGGCATGGTCTCGCTCGTCGAACCGGCCTCGAACGACACCACGGGCGGCACCGAAGGCGAGATGGTGGGCTCGTGCGAGGCGATGCTCGCGCTCTTCCGCTCGATCCGCAAGGTCGCGATGACCGACGCGCCGGTGTTCATCTCGGGCGAGTCGGGTACGGGTAAGGAACTGACCGCTGTCGCGATCCACGAACGCTCGTCGCGGCGCACCGCGCCGTTCGTGCCGATCAACTGCGGCGCGATTCCCCCGCATCTGCTGCAATCCGAACTGTTCGGCTACGAGCGCGGCGCGTTCACGGGCGCGAGCCAGCGCAAGATCGGGCGCGTGGAGGCGGCCAACGGCGGCACGCTGTTCCTCGACGAAATCGGCGATCTGCCGCTGGAAAGCCAGGCAAGCCTGCTGCGCTTCCTGCAGGAAGGCAAGATCGAACGCCTTGGCGGCCATCAATCGATTCCGGTGGACGTGCGCATCATCTCGGCGACTCACGTCGACATGCGTGCGGCAATGCTGGAAGGGCGCTTTCGCCAGGATCTGTATCACCGGCTTTGCGTGCTGCAGATCGACGAGCCGCCGCTGCGCGCGCGCGGCAAGGACATCGAACTGCTTGCGCGCCACATGCTCGAACGTTTCCGCAAGGACGGTGGCCGGCGCCTGCGCGGTTTCTCGCCCGATGCGATCGCCGCGCTCCATAACTACAGTTGGCCGGGCAACGTGCGCGAGCTCATCAATCGCGTACGGCGTGCGATCGTGATGTCGGAAGGGCGGGCCATCACGGCGCGCGACCTCGAACTCGGCGACTATGTCGAGGTGGTCCCGGTGTCGCTATCGCAGGCGCGCGAGGCGGCCGAGCGCCAGGCGATCGAACTCGCGCTGCTGCGCCATCGCGGGCGTCTTGGCGACGCGGCGCAGGAGCTCGGCATCTCGCGCGTGACGCTGTACCGGTTGCTGTGCGCCCACGGCATGCGCCATATGGAAAGCGATCCGCTTGCGCCGCATCCGGGGGGACTGGCTTCGGGGGGCGGGGCGTAAGTTCGGGGCCGGGGGGGCGGGAGGCCCCCCCCCCCCCCCCCGACCCCCCCCCCCGGGGGAAAAAAGCGGGTTTTCATACCCACCCCGCCCACCCCCCCGGTAGGCAGCCCCCCCCACGCCACCCCC
>NZ_JBANLK010000063.1:0-29737 GCF_054968425.1 Paraburkholderia sp. AV2 | reverse complement strand
GGAGTTCACGGTGCAGTATCAGGGCGCGTTCGACGAGCCTTCGCCGCTGTTCCGCAGACGGCATCCACAATAGCCAGTGAAAGGAAACGGGAGCGCGCGCAAGAAAGGCGCGCTGCTAGACCTTGTCGCTACGCGGGGCAAACGCCCTGCCGATCATCAGCAGCGAGGGTTGCGTCCGATCGAACCATGCGCTTGCCGCACCTTCCGCGAGACCGGCTAGCGTGAGCGTCAGCATGCGCTCGCGCGGCGTGCTGCAAGCCTCGACGACAGCCACCGGCGTATCGCCGCTGCGACCTTCGGCTATCAATTGGCGGGCGATATCGGCCGCGCTGTTGCGGCCCATGTAGAACACCAGCGAATCGGCTTTGACAGATTGGGGGAATTCGGCGGAATCCGCCGCGCGGCTGCAGGTGGCAAGCGCCACGCTGCGCACTACGCCACGCAGCGTCAGCGGACGACGCAACGCGGCGGCGCCCGCAAGCGCCGCCGTGATGCCTGGCACAACTTCGTATTCGATGCCTGCTGCTTCGAGAGCGCGCATCTCTTCGTCGGCGCGGCCGAACAGCATCGGGTCCCCGCCTTTGAGACGCACGACCACGTCGTGCTCACGCGCCGCGTCGACGATCAACCGGTCGATTTCGGCCTGGGCGGTCGAATGCTGGCCGCAACGTTTGCCGACAGCCATCCGCTTCGTTTGCAGACCTGCATGATCGAGCATGGCCGGCTCGACTAGCGCGTCGTGCAGCACGACATCAGCCACGGCCAGCAGGCGTGCGCCTCGCACCGTGATGAGGTCGGCCGCCCCTGGCCCCGCGCCGATCAGATAGACCTTGCCCATCAGTTGCCGGCGAAGACGTTGCAGAAGCTGACCGGGCCGACGCAGGCCGTCCGCGTGTGCTTTGCCGGTGCGCCAGCCGCCGACGTTCCCGACATCGAGACGCCGCCCACCGCGCTTTGCGCATCCTGTGCGGCGATCCTGGCTTCCACGGTCTGCACGTCCTGCGGGTAGTTGTCGCCGTTGGTATTCGGGTTGTAGCCGGCCTTTTCCATGCGAACGAGTTCCGCGCGCACTTCGGCGCGCGTCACGGGCTCGGCGCTTTGGGCGAACGTCAGCAGTGGGGTGGAGAGGGCGCAGAGGGCAATCGTCAACTTGGCAAGCGTCTTCATGATGGGCTCCTTGTCGGTCAATGGGCGGAAACAGCGAAAGAGGCGTTTCCGTCGGCTCGCTTCGCATTTCGCAGATCGTGTAGAGCGTTGAAGTGCGGAGCCGATGTACAAAGAGTAATCAGGAAGGCTGGGCGCGAAAAATACCAACTTGCGATGCGCGCCATGTTGCCAGGTTATGGCAAAGCGGAGCGCGTCCGGGCGCCCATTCCGCCGGTCATTGCTCAGCCGTGCAGAGGATTTCGGTTGCCGATGCGGCGCACGGATGCGCTCAGGTCGCTTCCTGGCCGGACTTCATCGCCGCCGTTTTGCCGGTGCGGGTCCGCTTCGGCGTCTGCGCTTCCGGTTTGGGCTTCGCGCCCGGCTGGCTTTGAGTCGTCGTCTCGACGACGAGATCGAACAGCGCCTGATTGCTTGGCGAAAGCGAGCGTCCCTTGTTCCAGACCATATGGAGCGGCCGTTCGATGCGCAGATCCTCGACCTCGATGATCGTCAGTTCGCCGCGGCGCAGCTCGTTGCTGATGCTCAGAACCGATACATAGGCGAGCGCATGCTGGGCAAGCAGCATGCGCTTGATGGCCTCCGTGTCGCTTACCGACATGAGCGGCTCGATGCGCAGCCCCGCGCGGGCATACGCTTCCTCGACGATTGCCCGCGTTCCCGAACCGGGCTCCCGCATGAGGACCACCTGATCGACCAGTTCGTTGGCGGTGAGGCGCGCACCCGCGCGAGGATGCCCGGCGGCCGCCACGACCGCGATTTCGTCGGAGCCGATGCGCCGGGCGTGCAGGAGCGTGTCGTCAAACGGCCCTTCGACGAACCCGAGCGTAAACGTGAGGTCGCGCAGCCCGGCTTCGACGCGCTCCGTGTTCGTTACCGTGAGGTCGATCGCCACGCGCGGCCAGGCCGCATTGAAGCGTGCGAGGACATCGGGCACGAAGTACACGCCTAGCGTCGCGCTCGCACCGATCTTCATGTGGCCGGCGCCGAGCCCCGCCAGTTCTCGCAACTGGCTTTCCGCGCCGTCGGCAAGCGTAAAGATGCGATCGGCGTAATCGAACAGCGTCTTGCCGGCTTCGGTCAGGGCGACGCCGCGCGGCAGGCGATCGAACAGGATCAGGCCGACGCGGTCTTCCAGCTCGCGTATCTCGCGCGTCACGGCCGGCTGACTCACGTGCAGCCGTTCGGCGCCGGCGCTGATGCTGCCGACGCGGGCGACTTCGTAGAACGCAAGGAGGTGGGTGAAGTTCATGTCAGGGTTCGCTCAGGATCTGCCCAGGCGCTCAGCCCGCCCGCTTCGCGCGCTTGCGCGGGGCGGCGGGGCGTCGGCGCTCGACGCGCATCCGGTATTGGAAGTTGCCGCCGCGGAAATACAGGTATTCGAAATCGAGCGGCTTACCGTCGCTGTCTTGCGTTAGCCGCTCGATGCGTAGCAGCGGCGCGTTTGTTTTGATTTCCAGCGCGCGAGCGATCGCGCTCTCGGCTGCAACGGCATCGATGCTCAAGTCCGCGCCGCCCAGCGCAATGCCGCAGTCGTTTTCCAGAATCAGAAAAATGTCGCGGCTCGCGAGATCGGCGCGTTGCAGGCGTTTGCCGATGGCTTCCGGGACAAACGTGATTTCATAGGAGACAGGCCGGCGTTCGAGCAGCCGCACGCGATGGATTTCCGCCACGGGAGTCTGTGCCTCCAGGCCAAGTTTCTCCGCCACATGGGCCGACGCCGGCACAAAGCGGAATTGCACGACGCGATTGATGATCTCCTGGCCGGTGACGGACATCGCTTCGGCAAATCCCTGCAGCGACGTGACGTCCTGAAACGCCTTCGGTTGCGAGACGAACGAACCTTTGCCGTGGACCTTGAAGATCAGTCCTTCTCTTTGCAGGTCGCCCAGCGCCTGGCGGATAGTGATGCGGCTGACTTCGAACATCGCCTGCAGCTCGCTCTCCGAGGGCATGCGGCTCATCGGCAGATAGTCGCCGTCGAGTATGCCCGTGCGCAGTGCGTTCTTGACCTGTACGTAGAGCGGAACCGGCGAATCGATTTCGAAGGCGGGGGAGCTGGACGTCATGGTCGGGGAGAGCAAGGCAGCGATCGATGGCTTGTGCGGGCGTGGGGCAGGGCGATTATACGCCGTGGCTCCGCTGGCGTTCCCGGCGGTCTGTCCGGACCCCGACTCGGGGTTTGCCTGGGGCTGGTTTTGGGGTCGGCAGGTTGACTCGATTAACTTGTTATGACATGATATGACATGTATTGCATGGCACGGTGTTTCCCTTCGGCAAAGAGCAGCGCGCCGTTTTCCAGCTCGTCACTTCCTGCGGTAGAACACCATCGAATTCACCTTCTGGCTCTTTGCCGTCGCGTTAGGCTCCAGCGCGCTGGGCGGCATGCTCGGCATGGCAAGCGGCCTCTTCATCGTGCCGGCGTTGACCGTGTTCGGCCATATGGACATGCACGCGGCAGTGGGCGCTAGCCTCGTCTCCGTGATTGCCTGTTCGAGCGGAAGCGCGGCGTCGTATCTGCGCGCCCGCCTGACCAACGTGCGTCTCGCCGTGTTGCTGGAAAGCGGCACGACGCTCGGCGCATTGACCGGCGTGCTGCTCGCCGACGTGGTGCCGGTGAGGGCGCTCGACTTTCTGTTCGCGGGCATCATGCTGATCTCCGCGTGGCAGATGTTCGCGAAGCGGGTCGAGCGGAGCACGGCTCCGACCGATCTGGCTGAGCACATCGCGTCCGCCCACCCGGCGCTCGACGGCAGCTATCCCGACCCGCTAACAGGACGCGAGATTCGCTATGCCGTTGGACGCGTGCCGTGGGCGCTCTCGCTGATGGTCGTGGCGGGCCTCGTTTCCGCGCTGCTGGGCATCGGCAGCGGCGTCCTGAAGATTCCTGCGATGGATGTGGCATTGCGCTTGCCTATCAAGGTGTCCACGGCAACGTCCAACTTCATGATTGGCGTGACCGCCGCCGCAAGCGCGTGCGCGTATTTTCTGCGCGGCGAAATTGTTTCGTCGGTCGCCGCGCCGATTGCGCTGGGGTCCGTTGCGGGCGCAGTGCTCGGCGCACGTGTGCTGATGAAAATATCGAGCCAGCGTTTGCGGCACTTTTTCGTCGCGGTGCTCGTTCTGGTCGCTCTTCAGATGTTCTTGCAGGGCTGCCACCTCCACCTATTCTGAAATTCGCGCAATGATCCAGGTTCGCCCGAAAAACGAAGTGCTGGCCGGCGGCGTCAGGCTCGAGCGGCTGCTGGCCGCGCTGCTTCAATACGGAACGTGGGCAGGTTCGTTCGTGATGGCGATGGGTATCGCGCTGCGCGCCTCGGGATTGGAACCCGCCATGCGAGCGGGCAGCGCCGCCATGACGGCGGGCGTCTGCATCGTCATTCTGCTGCCCGTTGCGAGGCTCGTGCTGATGCTCGCCGTTTATCTGGCCGGGCGCGAATATCGTTTCGCGTGGATTGCCGCGCTGGTGCTGCTCATCGTGGCCGCGGGCTGCGTTGCGGGTGTCAGGCTCGGGCCGCTCGCGGGGTAGGGCCTTCGGCTGCGAGTGCAGCGGGCACGGCAGCCATCACTTGAAAATCCCGGTGCGCTGCGTCGCTTCCGGGAGCTGTCGCGTCTCGCGCACCGAAAGGGGATGCCACAAGCGCGCGCCGCCTTCTATGCCTCTTTCGTTCGGCACGACGGCCACATTCGGCGGCAAGTCGAACGTGAGGCGTGCCGCGTTGCCGCCGCCTATCCACAGCTTGTCGTAGTGCACGAGCGAGTCGAGTATGCCGACGATCTTCTCCACGCGGCGGTTCCAGCGCTTGTTGCCGGCCTTGCGGCGCGCGGCATCGCCGATGTACTCGTCGTACGCGTGATTCTTGCTGACCGGATGATGCGCCAGTTCGAGATGCGGCATCAGTTCGCCGTCCCGAAACATGGCCGTGCCGGCTCCCGTGCCTAGCGTCAGCACGAATTCGAGGCCATGCCCTTCGATCGCGGCGAGGCCCTGCATTTCCGCGTCGTTGATCATGCGCACGGACGGATTGCCAAGACGCTTGCCGAGCATCTGCGCAAGCGGCACGTCGCTCCAGCCTTCCGTGCCCAGATGCGGGGCCGTTAGCACGTGATTGTTGCGCACGAAACCAGGAAAGCCGATCGATACGTGAGTCGGGGAATATTGCTTGACCAACGGCTCGACCAGCGTGCAGAGCGTGTCGACGAGCTGGGCCGGCGTGCAGGGATGGGGCGTTGCCACGCGCACGCGCGCGCTGCGCATGGCGCCCTGCGCGTCGATGATGGCCGCTTTCAGTCCGGTTCCACCTACGTCGATAGAGAGTATGTTTTCGATGTCCGTCGAGCGCGACACCTTGCCGGTCGGGCGCTTTTTCGTATTGCTCGTCTCGCTGCGGGTCCTGGCCACGGGGTCCTCCGTTGTTGGTTTTTGCACCGCAAAGCCCTTTATCTGGTTCGTTATCCTGACTTCGTGTCTGGTTCGGCCGGGGTCGGCGCACGCCATGCACGACCGTCGCGCGCCAGCAGCGCATCCGCTTCGGCGGGGCCCGCGCTCCCCGCGGCGTAACCGTGCAAGGGAATCGCGCTGCCATGCTTCGGATGCAGCACGTCGTCCACGGCGGCCCACGTTGCTTCGATGCTGTCGGCGCGCTGAAAGAGCGTCTCGTCGCCCAGCATGCAGTCGTACAGGAGCGTTTCGTAACCGACGTTGGCAGGCTCGCGAAAGAAATCGTCGTAGTCGAACGACGATCGCACTGCACCGATCTGCATGACCGGCCCCGGGGTCTTGACGTTGAAATCGAAGCTCGTGCCGTGCGACGGATCGATACGCAGCGTCATGACATTGGGCGTCAGGGCGTCCACAGGCGTATCGCGGAAGAGCCGGAACGGCACGCTCTTCAACTGCACCGAAATCTCCGTGCGCCGCACGTCCAGCCGCTTGCCGGTACGCAGATAAAACGGTACCCCTGCCCAGCGCCAGTTGTCGATCTGCACGCGGGCGGCGGCATAGGTTTCGGTCCGGCTGTCCTTCGCGACGTTGGGCTCGTTGCGATAGCCCACGCCCGCGGGCCCTTTTTCGTATTGCCCGAAGACCACGTCTTCCGGTGCGAGCGGCTTGAGCGCGTCGAAGATTTCTGCCTTCTTGTCGCGCACGGCTTCGGCCGAGAATGAATTGGGCGGCTCCATTGCCACCATGCCAAGCAACTGGAACAGATGATTCGGCACCATGTCGCGGAACGCACCCGTTTGCTCGTAAAAGCTGCCGCGCCCCTCCACGCCGATCACTTCCGCTGCCGTGATCTGCACGCTGTCGATGTACTCGCGCCGCCAGACCGGCTCGAACAGCGCGTTGGCGAAGCGCACGGCCAGAATGCTCTGCACGGTATCCTTGCCGAGAAAGTGGTCGATGCGATAGATCTGCGATTCCTTCGCAAAGCTCAGGAGATGTTCGTTCAGATCGCGCGCCGAAGCGAGGTCGGTGCCGAACGGCTTTTCGATCACGACGCGGCGGAACGGACCGTCTCCGCCATTGTCTTCCTTCAGCAAACCGGCCTTGCCGAGGCGTTCGACGATCGGCTTGAAGAAGCGCGCGCCCACCGCGAGGTAGAACACGACGTTGCCTTGCGCCGTGCTTTGCCCCTTGCCTTGCCCCTCGCCGCTGTGCTGTTGTCCGATCTGCTGGGCAAGCCGCTGGTACGCGCCGTCGTCCTCGAAATCGCCTGCCATGTAGGTTAGACGCTGTGCGACCCAGTTCCACGCGTTGTCGTCGAGCTTGCCGGCGTGAAAGGTGCTGGCCTTGTCGGCGGCAAACTTTTGCAGCGCACCATGCAGATCCTCGCACCATGCTTGCGTCGAGCGGTCGCCGTGATTGACGCCAATGATCTGCATGCCGTCGTCGAGCAGACCATCCACGGCGAGGTTGTACAGCGCCGGCATGAGCAGGCGCTGGGTCAGATCGCCGCCTGCGCCGAAGATCACGAGCGTGCAGGGCGGCGCCGGATGCTTGCCGGCCGGCGAGGCGGGCAAGCCTTGGGGATGCGAGGCCACTTTGGTGCTGGCCGGCGGCGGGGAGGAATCGCGGGGGGGCAGGTTGGGCGGCATGATGGCTCTGCAGTTAACCGAAATGTTCCCAGGTAGCAAGCGCTGTGCCGCGACGCAGTGGGTCCGCAGTGTTGTCATTAGCTGCGCCGCGTCGCAAGCCGTGAAGCACAAGTAATTTACGCTACCAGAACCACCTTTGCTCCGTCGAGCGATTCAGGGCAGGTCCTGTGGCCGGGTTCCCGGCCGTGACGATGACACCTTGATGGCCCGCTTCGGCGATTTCTCTGAGACTAGAAATGTTATAACATAACATTTTAGACGATGCGGTACGGCACCCGGCGCGACACAAGCCATGGCCGCTATCGACACCCCCTGATACGCGAGGAGTCATTCCATGGATGCACGACTGCCGGTGACGGTCCTTTCCGGTTTTCTGGGCGCGGGCAAGACCACGCTGCTGAACCACATCCTGAACAACCGGGAAGGGCGGCGTGTTGCGGTCATCGTCAACGACATGAGCGAGGTGAACATCGACGCCGCGCTGGTCCGCGACGGCGGCGCGCAACTGTCGCGCACCGACGAGAAGCTCGTCGAGATGAGCAACGGCTGCATTTGCTGCACGCTGCGCGAGGATTTGCTGCTCGAGGTCAATCGTCTCGCGAAGGAGGGGCGTTTCGATCAGCTCGTGATCGAGTCGACGGGCATTTCGGAGCCGCTACCCGTGGCCGAGACATTCACGTTCGCCGACGAAAGCGGCCAGAGTCTCTCCGAGGTCGCGCGGCTCGACACGATGGTCACGGTAGTCGACGGGTTCAACTTCCTGCGCGACTACAGCTCGCAGGACAGCCTGCACGCGCGCGGCGAATCGCTCGGCGACGAGGACCACCGCACGGTCGTCGACTTGCTGATCGAGCAGATCGAATTCTGCGACGTAATTGTCCTGAACAAGATCGACCTGATCGACGAGACCGGCCGCGACCGGTTGATGGCCATCCTGCACGGTCTCAACCCGCGTGCGCGCATCGAGATTTCGGCATTCGGCCAGGTGCCGCTGCATCGCGTGCTCGACACGAAGCTGTTCGACTTCGAAGAAGCCTCGAAGTCGCCCGGGTGGCTCAGGGAATTGCGCGGCGAACATACGCCGGAGACCGAACAATACGGTATCCGTAGCTTTGTGTGGCGCGCGCGGCGCCCGATGCATCCGCGGCGGTTCTGGGATCTCGTGAACAGCGAATGGCCGGGCGTGGTGCGCTCGAAGGGCTTTTTCTGGCTCGCGAGCCGGCCGGCTCACGCGGGTTCGTGGTCGCAGGCGGGGGCGGTCTGCCGCCACGGCATGGCCGGACTATGGTGGGCGGCGGTGCCGAAATCGCACTGGCCGGCCGATCCCGAGTCGCTTGCCTTCATCGAGGGCAACTGGGATCCGAATGTCGGCGACGCGCGCCAGGAACTGGTACTGATCGGCGTCGAGATGGACGAGCGCGCGATGCGTCAGCGTCTGGACGCATGCCTGCTCACCGATGCCGAGATGGCCGAAGGGCCGCAGGCGTGGGGCGGTTTTGCCGATCCCTTCCCGGCATGGGGCGCACGTATGCCGGAGGAGGCGGGGGCGGCGTGAGCCAACTGGCGGGTGCAATTATCGCCCGCATGCCGCCGGTTACTTTCCCGTGGAATCCCGCTGAACGAGGGCCGCGCGCAGGATGCCAGGCGGCAAGGTCCGCGGGCTCTCTCCGTCGATCAAGGCGATGAGCCGGTGCGCGGCGGCGCGCCCAAGCGCGTCGCCAGGCAGCGCCACGCTGGTGAGGGTAGGCGAGGTCACGGACGAGGCGGGGAGATCGTCGAAGCCTGCCACCGCGAGATCGTCGGGCACGCGGATCCCTTCCTGGGCGCATGCGGCCAGCACGCCGTGCGCGAGCGTGTCGGCACAGGCGACGACGGCGGTGACTCCCGCGGCGCGCCACCCGGGCAGCGCACGGCGAAACGCGAGCGCTGCGGCGCGAAGGTCGGGACCGCTGCGCGTGTCTTCGCCGCCGGCCACGGTCATGCCTTTCTGTTCGGCCGCTTCCTGCAACCGCTTCCGGCGTAGAACGTAAGTGGTGGAGGGCGTGGTGCTGTCGAGATAGCCAATCTTCCTGTGGCCGCGCGCCGCCAGGTGGCTGACGAGTTCCTCGATGCCGGGACCAATGTCGTAGTTCACCGTGACTGCGCGCTTCTCCATGCCCGGCGCATCGAGGAGCACCACAGGCGTTCCCGCGGGAAACCGGTCCATGAACCTGGGCGCCGGCGCGTAAGCCAGCAGGCCGGCCGGCCGCAATGCGGAGAGCCGCAGGATGTCCTCGCTGGTGGGCAACGCGCCGCGCGACGCGGCGGAAAGCAGGAGCTGAAAGCGATCTCCCAACTCCTCCTGAATGCCCTGGATCACCTGGCCGAAGAACGGATTGCACAGATCGGGCGCGAGCATCGCAACGATGTTGCTGGTCCCGCGCGCCAGTGCGCTGGCCGTGCCGTCGACTACATAGCCAAGCTCCCGCACCGCTTCCAGGACACGCGCAGCGTTCTCGTCCGAGACCCGTCCTTGCGCCTTGCCGTTGATCACGAGCGAGACCGTGGCGACGCTCGTTCCCGCCCGGCGGGCGACCATGGCGGCGGTCACACGCCGGGCACTATCCGCCAAGGCTGGCGTGGGCGGTTTGCGCACTGCCGCGCCGCGCGAGCCTGGCGCATCGGGCTGACGTTTCATGAGATCGTTAGCGAAAAAGCAGGGGGTTGAGGCTGAGGTTCGGCCCTCCGCAAGAGCCATTCGAACGTGTGAGACATGGGCTAATCATAACCGATTGGGGTTTGCGAGTGTTTCACGTCAAGCGCTTTACGTCTACGATGTCAAGCGCTTGACGTACATCGGCACACGGTACATCGAAAAGGAAACGACATGGCTGAGACGATTATCCTCGACTGCGATCCGGGGCATGACGACGCGATCGCCATCATGCTGGCTCATGGCAACCCGAGCATCCATCTGGCGGCGGTCACGACCGTCGCCGGCAATCAGACGCTGGAGAAGGTGACGCGCAATGCTCTCGGCGTGGCGCGCATGGCGGGCATCGTGGGCGTGCCGTTTGCCGCCGGCGCCGACCGGCCGCTGGTGCGCGAGGTGGAAACGGCGCCCAGCATCCACGGGGAGACGGGCATGGACGGCCCGCAACTGCCCGCGCCGGCTTTTGCGCTCGATCCGCGCCACGCGGTGGACCTGATCGTGGAGACGGTGATGGCGAGCGAGCCCGGCACGATCACCCTCGTCCCGACCGGGGCGCTCACCAACATCGCTCTCGCGGTGCGCAAGGAGCCGCGCATCGTCGAGCGGGTGAAGCAGGTGGTGCTGATGGGCGGCGCGGTGCACGCCGGCAACTGGAGCCCGGTTGCGGAGTTCAACGTCTTCATCGACCCGGAGGCGGCCGACATCGTCTTTCGCGCCGGCTGGAAGGTGGTCATGGTCGGACTCGACGCCACCCATCAGGCGCTGGCCACGCCGGCCGTCGCGCAGCGCATCGCGGCGATCGGCACGACGCCGGCGCGCTTCGTGGGCGAGCTGCTCGAATACTTCGGGCAAACCTATTCGGACGTGATGGGGTTCGACAGCCCGCCGGTGCACGATCCCTGCGCGGTCGCGCACGTGATCGACCCGACCATCGTGCGTGCCGTGCGCGTGCCGATCGCCATCGAACTGCGGGGGGAGTTCACGACCGGCATGACGGTCGCCGACTTCCGGCGCGCCGCTCCTGAGGACTGCAAAACGTGGGCGGCGATGGAACTGGATAGCGACCGTTTCTGGGGGCTCGTGATCGACGCGCTGGAGCGCATCGGCGAGCCCGAAGGAGCCGCGGCATGAACACCCGGCCCTCTTCGAGCGTAGCGGCTGGCCGCCCGGCGCGCATTGCCGGACTGACGGCGGCCCTGCTGGCTGCGTGCATCGCATTCCAGCTCAACGCGAGCATGCTCAGTCCCGTCCTCGTGACCATGGCGCATGAGTTGCGGACCGACGAAGCAACGATCGGTCTTTCGCAGACGCTGTTCTTCGCCGTTGCGGCGCTCTTCTCGTTGTTTCTGCCCCGGCTCAGCGACATCGTCGGACGCAAGCGCGTCCTGCTGGGCATGCTGCTCGTGATGCTGGTGGGCAGCATTGTCGCGGCACTGGCGACGAACGTGGAGACGCTTTTTGCCGGCCGCATCATCCAGGGCGTCACGGGGCCGGTGGTGCCCATCTGCCTGCTGATGCTGCGCGCCGAGATCGACGACCCGCGCAAATACGGCGTGGCGATGGGCGTCCTCACGGCCGTGAACGGCGGCATCGCCGGCGTCGACGCGATCGCCGGGGGCTGGCTTGCCGGCGCCTTCGGTTTTCGATCTGTATTCCTGACTATTGCGGTCGTCACGGTCATTGCGGTGCTCATGCTCATGGCGTGGGGCGTGGAGTCGCGGCCATCGCAAGGGGTGCGAATGGACTGGAAGGGCGTCTTCCCGCTGGTGATCACCCTGGCTGCGCTGCTGCTCGGGCTCAACGAAGCGGGCAAGCTCGCGTCGGCGAACTGGCTTCTGGTCGGCCTCTCTTTCTGTGTTGCCATCGCCGCGTTCGCCGTCTTCTGGAGTGTCGAGAACCGCGTGGCCGAACCGCTCATTCCGACGCCGCTGCTGCGACGCCGGGAGACGTGGGCGCTTCTGCTGACGACGCTGCTGACGATGACCGGCGTATTCGCGGTGGCAAACGGGCTGGTGCCCTCGATCGCGCAGAATGCCAACGCAGGCTTTGGCATGGCGCCGGCCGTGACGTCGCTCGCGTTTCTCGTCCCGTACGCGCTGGTCGGATGGGCCATGGGGCCGCTTGCGGGGCGGTTTGCGCCGACCTTGGGCTATCGCCGGATACTGCGGCTCGGGCTGGCCGGGAGCGTCGTAGCGCTGGTCGTGATGGCGTTCGCCGGCGTGCACTCCCTTGCGGTGTTGATCGCGATGACCGTGCTGCTCGGGATCATGTACGCCGGCACGGCCAACATCATGCTCAATGGATTGGGCATCGTTCTCTCGCCGCCGCAAAACCCCGGCTTCCTGCCGGGACTCAACGCAGGCGCTTTCAATCTTGGCGCCGGCTTGAGTTTTGCGGCGCTGCCGGCCATTCAGGTGGCAGTCAACGCACCTGCTACCTCGACGGCGGGCTATTCTTCGGGCATGCTGCTTGGCGCCGCGATCACGGGCGCAGCCCTGGTAGCTTCGTTCGCCATTCCGCGTCCGCTTTCCGGCGAGATCGAGCAAAATGCCGTCTAGTGCGCGAGCCGGGGTGGGGTGAGGCGCTCTCTGAAGCGCGCTGCCGACCCGTCTCGCCAGTACCCGCGCCGACGAATGCCGCCGTCGCCACGATGTTTTCATTCGTTGCGAGCCGGTGCGCGGCAACCTGGCATCTTGAAAACGTATTATTCAGGCGCTAGTGTTATAGGACGCCGAGCGGTGCCGGCTGTATGACGTTGCGCGCATGGCGATGACGCACATCGCGAGCGCCCACTCCGACGACAGACTGCGACAATAAACCGAACGAGGACGCCGGTGACACATCGCATTGCCTGGTTCATTGCCGTGTTGCTTGCGCTTGGCCTACCGCTTTGCAGCCCGTTCGGCTGCGCGGCATGGGCCGCCGATGCTGCCGGGGCCACCGGGGCGGCGCCCGATACGATGCAGGCTCGCGTGATGGGTTGCGCAGCCTGTCATGGCGCGCACGGCGAGGGTACCGACAACGACTATTTCCCCCGCCTGGCCGGCAAGCCGGCAGGCTACCTCTACAACCAGCTGATCGCATTCCGTGACGGGCGGCGCAAGTATCCGCCCATGAACTATCTGCTGGCGTATCTGCCCGACGCCTATCTCCACCAGATCGCCGACTATTTCGCGAGCGAGCATCCCCCGTATCCGCAGCCGGCCACGGCCAAGGTGGACGCAGCGATGCTCGAACGCGGCAAGGCGCTTGCGGCCGGCGGCGAAGCGGCGCACGGCGTGCCCGCCTGCACGAGCTGCCACGGTGCGGCGTTGACGGGCCGGGAGCCCGCGATACCGGGCTTGCTGGGCCTGCACGCCGATTACATCAGTGCGCAACTGGGCGCGTTCCGCTATGGCACGCGCAGCACGGCGAGCCCCGATTGCATGCACGAGATCGCCACGCGCCTGTCCGACCGCGACATCACGGCGATCGCCGCGTGGCTCGCCTCGCAGCCCGCGCCCACGAATCCGACGCCCGCTCCGGCAGGCTCCTCGACGCTACCGCTCGCGTGCGGCAGCGTCCCCGAATGAGCGAGGTCCAACCATGTGCCTCGCAACCCTCAATCGCATCGAGCTTTCCCTCCGCAAGGCGTGCGGCGCGCTGGTTGTGCTCTGCGGTGTCCTGATGCTGTCCGGCATGCCGCGCGCCGAAGCCCAGGCCCAGACGCCCGCGCCGGCGAGCAACGACACCCAGGTGACTGCGCGCGGCGAGTACCTCGCCCGCGCGGGCGACTGCATCGCCTGCCACACGATCCCCGGCGGCAAGCTCTTTGGCGGCGGCCGCGCCATGGCCACGCCTTTCGGCACGCTCTATTCGCCCAACATTTCCTCCGACAAGGCAGACGGCATCGGCGCGTGGACCGCCGACGAGTTCTACCGCATGCTGCACGAAGGCAAATCGCGCGACGGCTCGCTGCTTTACCCGGCGATGCCTTATACGGCCTACACGCGGGTCACGCGCGCCGACTCGGATGCGATCTACGCCTACCTGCAATCCACACCGCCGATCCATCAACCGAACCGTCCGCACGAACTGCGCTTTCCGTTCAACCAGCGGCAGTTGCTGCTGGGCTGGCGCACGCTGTTCTTCAGGGCGGGCGAGTACCGTCCGGACCCGACGCAATCGGTCGAATGGAATCGCGGTGCCTATCTGGTCCAGGGCCTCGGCCACTGCACGATGTGCCACACCGAAATCAACGCGCTCGGCGGCAATATGAAGTCCAAGGAGTTCCAGGGCGGCCTGATTCCGATGCAGGACTGGTATGCGCCGTCGCTCACGTCGAACAAGGAAGCGGGCCTTGGCGACTGGAGCATCGACGACATCGTCGGCCTGCTGCACGCCGGCGTGTCGAATCGCGGCGCGGTCTACGGACCGATGGCCGAAGTTGTCTACGACAGCTTCCAGTACCTCACGGAAGAGGACGTGCGGGCGGTGGCCGTCTACCTCAAGGCGCTGCCGGCCCATTCCGGCGAAGTCGACACGGCGCAGCCGAGCGCGACCACCACCGAGGCGAAAAACAGTCTCGCGCCGCTGGGTCAAAAAATCTATGGCGCGCAATGCGCGGTGTGCCACGCGGACAACGGGCGGGGCAAGCCGCCGAATTTCCCGCCGCTCGCGAACAACCAGTCGATCCAGATGACTTCGTCGGTCAACCCGATCCGGATGGTGCTCAACGGCGGCTACGCGCCGGGCACGATGAAGAACCCGACGCCGTACGGCATGCCGCCGTTTGCGCAGTCGCTTTCAGACGTCGAGGTCGCCGCCGTGGTTACGTATATCCGCACCGCCTGGGGCAATCACGGTACGCCGGTCACCGTGCAGGAAGTCAACACCCTGCGCTCGGCGCCGCTCTTCTGAGGCCACGATGATCAATTCCCCCGTCCCTGAAGATCCGAACGATCCGGCACGGCGCGGCGAACCGGAGCGCGTGGACGATATCGTGCGGCAGGGACCGCGCGGCGCGATTGCGGTGGCCGGCATCGCCACCGCAATCGTGATCGGGCTCTGGTACGCGTTCTACTTCCTCGTATTCCTGCCGCGCGGCGTCATCCAATAACCGAGGCATACGGCTCCATGTCGAACTCCACCGTTCCCGATCCGCACGGTTCCGAAGAAGTCGCCGCCACCGTCGAACGGCGCTGGGCGCTGGTTGCGTCGCTGCTGATCGCGAGCACGGTCGCGGTGGTGATCTTCACGGGACTGCACTGGTCGATGATGCCGCCTTCGCGCGTGGAGACGATCCAGCCGGAAACGCTCAACGTATCGGGCGAATTCATCGAGAGCAATCTCGGCAGCGCGGTGGAGCCCGACGGATCGGTGACGGTGCGCATCGTCGCGCAGCAGTACTCGTTCACGCCGCAATGCCTGCTCGTGCCCGCCGGCGTGCCGATCACGTTTCGCGCGACGAGCGCCGACGTGGTGCATGGTTTTCTCGTCACGCAGACCAATATCAATTCGATGGTGGAGCCCGGCTATATCTCCACCTTCCGCACCACCTTCGCGTCGCCCGGCGACCACCTGATGCCGTGCCACGAGTACTGCGGCACCGGGCACCAGGGGATGTGGGCGCACGTGAAGGTCATCGACAGGGACGCGTTCATGCAGATGGCGGCCACCTCGCGGAGACTTAGCTGTGTTAAATAACAAGCGACTCGTGCTCTCGCACTTCTGGCTGGCATTTGCCGTATTCGGGGTGGCCCTGTTGCTCGGTGCCTGGCAGATGTACGTGCGCAGCCCGCTGCATCCGTGGCTGCGCGATCCCGAGATCTACTATCGCTCGGTGACCGAGCACGGCACCGTGATGGGCTACGTGTTTCCGACGCTCATCGCGATGGGTTTCGGCTACGCCGTGACCGAGCTCTCGCTCAAGCGCGCGCTGGTTGGCGCGAACTGGGCCTGGGCGGGCTTCGTGCTCGTGGCGGCGGGGGCGGTGATGGCCTCGGTCACGGTGGCGCTGGGACTCGCTTCGGTGCTCTACACGTTCTATCCGCCGATGGTCGGCAACGTGTTCTATTACCTCGGCGTCGTGCTCGTGGTGGTGGGCTCGTGGATCTGGGTGGCGCTGATGTCGGTGAATCTGGCCGCCTGGAAGCGCGACAATCCCGGCAAGCCCGTGCCGCTGCCGATGTTCGCGAGCGTCGCGGGTTCGCTGCTGTGGGGCTGGACGGCGGTGGGCGCCGCCATCGAAATCCTGTTCCAGATCCTGCCCGCCGCCTTCGGCTGGCGCACGACGATCGACGCGGGCCTCGCGCGCGTGTTCTTCTCGTGGACGCTGCACGCCATCGTCTACTTCTGGCTGATGCCAGCCTATATCGCGTACTACACGATCGTGCCGCGCGCGATCGGCGGACGGCTCTACAGCGACGCGATGGCGCGCATCTCGTTCATCCTCTTTCTCGTCGTGGCGATGCCGATCGGCATGCACCACCTCTTTGCCGATCCGCAGGTGGGCTCGGGCTTCAAGTTCCTGCAGTCCGTGTTCACAGCGCTCGTGGCGGTGCCCACGCTGCTCACGGTGTTCACGATCTGCGCCTCCGTGGAAATCGCCGCGCGCCTGCGCGGTGGCAAGGGCGCCTTCGGCTGGCTCGGCGCGCTGCCCTGGGACAATCCGCAGATGCTGGCGCTCGCGCTGTCGTTCGTGATGCTCGGCTTCGGCGGTGCGGGCGGCCTCATCAACATGAGCTATCAGCTCGACGAGACCGTCCACAACACGCAGTGGATCACCGGGCACTTCCACCTGATTTACGCGGGTGCGATCGTCATCATGTACTTCGCCATTGCCTACGACCTGTGGCCGCAGATCACGGGCCGCGCGATGAAGAACTGGAAGCTCATGCGGCTGCAGCTATGGCTGTGGTTCGTCGGCATGATCGTGCTGACGTTTCCGTGGCATTGGGTCGGCATTCTCGGCATGCCGCGGCGCATGGCCTATTACGACTACACGGATCCGGCCATCGCCGCGCAAGCGTTCCCGGTCGTCTTGTCGGCAATCGGTGGTTTCATCCTGGTGGCCTCCGCCATCGTGTTCTTCGTTATCCTGATCCAGGGGCATCGCGGCGAGCCGGCGGCGCCCGAGGAATACCGCTTCAGCACGGCGGTGCACGAGCCGCACACCTTGCCGGTGGCGCTGAACAGCTTCGCGCTGTGGCTCACGCTGATGGTCGCGCTCACGGTGCTCAATTACGGCTATCCCATCGCCCAACTGATCGCGAGAGGCAACGATGTGCCCGTGATTCCGATAGGAGCGCGGCCATGAACGAGGAACGCCTGTTCTCCTGGCGCAATCCGTGGTTCCGGGCGAGTGTCGGAGGCACGGCCGCGGTGTTCGTGTTCTCGGTGGCGGTCGGCTTCGTCTGGCTTCCCTCGGCGCAGCCTGACGCGCAGTTTCAGGGCATCTGGAACGCGATCTGCAGCGCCGCGGGGGTGCCGCAGAGCTGGCTCGCCGGCGGCACGCCGGTCGCGCCCAAGGTGCAGTTGAGCAAGGTGGCCGTCACGCCGCAGATGCTCGATGGGGCGACGCCGCTTTCGATCGGCCGCGGCGCGACGCTCGCTTTGCGCTGCACGATGTGTCATGGCGAGCGCGGCGTGAGCGGGGCGAACACGCCGAATCTCGCAGGCCAGAACGCGCTCGTGATCTACAAGCAGTTGCAGGACTTCCAGAGCGGAGCCCGCCAGAATGCCGTGATGTCGCCCATGGCGGCGAACCTGAGCGACCAGGACATGCGCGATCTCGCGGCCTACTATGCGTCGTTGCCGGGGCCACGGCTTCCCCATGGGCCGGATCTGGGGGACGCGCCCGGGATCGTCGCGCAGGGCGCGCCGCTGCGCAACATCCCTGCATGCGCCGTGTGCCATGGCGGGATCGACACCAAGGCGGGCAGCCCGCGGCTGGACGGCTTGCCGTCGGTCTATACGCAGGCGCAACTGCAAGCGTTTGCCTCGGGCGCGCGGCATAACGATATCTCCGGCCAGATGCGCAACATCGCGCAGAACATGACGCCCGAGGAGATGGCCGAGGCGGCGTCATGGTACGCAGGCCTCACGCACTGATTCCATGGACAAGGGATCCGAAGACGACCTTCACGTCAAGATCTCGCCGGGTATTGCCGTTGCCGAAATTGCCAGGGTCCTTTGGCATCTGCGCAGCCTTCTGGTCATTCTGCTGCTGATCTTCGGCTCGTTGTCGAGCGCGATGTATTACGTCGGCGGCGCCGTCAACACGATCACGCGTACGCCGTCGCCACCGGGAGAAACGCTCTATTTCTGCGCGGTCACGGCGCTGACGATCGGCTACGGGGATGTCGTGCCGACCACTACCGCCGGCCGTATCATCGCGGTCTTGCTGGGGATGCTGGGCGTCCTGACGACGGGCGTCATCGCCGGCTCGACCGTGTATGGCATTCAGGTCGCAGCGCAACGCGCCGGCCTGTTGTCGCGCTGAAGTACGGGACGTCTGCCGTTCGGCGTGCGTGCCGGCGCAGGACTGCCCGGATACTCGCGGTTTTCGGATTACCCGTGACGCGTGGCGGCAGGGCAGCGGCGCGGGCACGCAGTCAGTCATCCCGATTGCCGTTACAAAAATAGTGCGCCCGGTTGTAACCGGAAAGCGGCTCGCCACGAATTAACAGGTGTCTCGCCCGGATCGCACCGCTCGTGCCGGGTGCCTATCCTGTCCGCAGCCTGCGGCCCGCACTATGGGAGTCGCGCTTGAAAACGATCCCTTCGATCGTCCGTCTGGTCGATCCGTTGTACCTCGCGTCCCGATTCCAGCGGTTTTCTCCTTTGCCGATACGAGTCTTGACCGGCTACGGTTTCATGGCGCACGGCTACGCGAAGATCGTGAAGCATCCTGATCACTTCGCAACGATCCTGCATGCGCTCGGCGTGCCGGCTCCGCACTTCATGGCGTGGGCAACCATTGTCATCGAACTGTTCGGAGGACTGATGATGCTGGCCGGCTTTGCCGTTCCGCTGGTGGCGGTGCCGATGCTCGTGGTGCTGCTGGTTGCGACGCTCACCGTCCATTTGCCGTACGGGTTCACGTCGATCAAGCTGATGGACGTGATCAACGGAGTGCCGAGCTTTGGACCGCCCGGCTACGAAACGGATCTGCTTTACGCCGCAGCATTGCTCACGCTCGTATTGGGCGGTTCGGGGCCGCTGGCCGTCGATACGCTGCTACGTCCGTGGTATGCGCGGACGATCAGAGCGACGCTGTCTCGATCGTGACTTCGCTGCGCGACAGAAAGCTGGCGAGCGGCGGCGAATCGGCCGGGACGTCGGTAATGAGCGTCCAGTCGCGCTCCAGCGGCGTCCAGTGCTGCTGGCTGGCGTGGTCCAGCTTGTTCGACGTGACCAGCACGAACAGTTGCGCAGCTTGTCGAACGATGCATTCCTTCAGGTAAGCCTGCTCCGTGCTGGCTTCGCATAGCCCGCGGCCCGCCACCACGCCGTCGGCGCCCAGAAATGCCTTGTCGACCGTCACGCGGCTCAGTGCGAGCTGCGCCAGCGGCCCGAGCGTGCTCATGCTGCTGGCGCGCAGGTCGCCGCCGATCAGCGTGAGCGGCACGTCACTCGCCGCGAGAAGACTGACGGCCAGCAGATTGTTGGTCACCACGTGAATGTCGCGGCGGCCGGCAAGGAGGCGCGCCATCGCGGCGGTCGTCGTGCCGCCGTCGAGAAAAATCGTGTCGCCCTCCGAAACGTGGCGGGCCGCGCGTCGCGCGATCGCCGCCTTTTCCTCGCGGAAGCTCTCGCTGCGGCTGTTCAGGGACTCCTCGGGCTCGTGCAGGCCTATTGCCGCGGCGGCGCCGCCGTAGGTCCGCACGATGCGGCGTTCCTGCGCGAGGGCGCGGAGATCGCGGCGCACGGTGGCTTCCGACATCCCGAAGTGTTCGCACAGCGCGCCCACATCGGTCATGCCGGAGAGAACGGCCTTGAGCATCGCTTCGCGGCGGTGGGTGACTTTCATGGGTGGTGACTTGACGGTTGGCCGGACGGCGCGCTGCGGCGCGCCAACGCGCGTAAGTGTAACCAAAGCGGCCGATCGGGCAATCGCAATCGCCGGCACGCGGAAAAATTGACCGAATCGGTCAAACTGATCGCCACGATGGCTGCCGGTCCGGGCGGAGGATTTCAGCCTGAATCGATGAAAGGTAGCGAGGGATTGCTCGGGCCTGCGGAGATGTCGTACACTGCGAATGATCGATTCGATCAAAATAATGAATATATCGATCATTTACAATCAGGAGACATCATGGCTCAACTACCGATCAAACGCAGCATTGAACGCATACCCGGCGGGATGATGATCGTTCCGCTACTGCTTGGCGCCGCGATTGCCACCTTCGTGCCGGGCATGCCGAAGTTCTTCGGCTCCTTCACCAATGCGTTGTTTACGGGCGCGCTGCCGATCCTCGCCGTGTTCTACGTGTGCATGGGCGCTGCGATCGACGTCAAGGCCACGCCCTATCTGCTCAAGAAAGGCGGCGCGTTGTTCGCCGCGAAGGTCGGCTCGGCCATTGTGGTGGGGGTCGTGCTGGGGCATTTTCTCGGCGAACAGCCGGTTTCGTCGGGACTCTTCGCCGGTCTTTCGACGCTCGCGGTGGTCGCCGCGATGAACGACACAAACGGCGGTCTGTACATGGCCTTGATGGGGCAATATGGCAAATCCGAAGACGTCGGCGCCTACACGATCATGTCGCTCGAATCCGGCCCGTTTCTGACCATGGTGACGCTGGGCGTGGCCGGCCTCTCGGCGTTTCCGTGGCAAACGCTCGTCGGCAGCATCCTGCCGCTCGCGGCCGGCATGCTGCTCGGCAATCTGGACCGCGAGATGCGTGCCTTTCTCGGCCGCGCGGTGCCGGTGATGATTCCGTTCTTCGCGCTGGCGCTGGGCGCCGGCCTCGATCTGCACAAGGTCTGGCAGGCGGGGCTGCTGGGCATCGGGCTAGGCGTTGCCGTGGTGATCGTGACCGGCATTCCGCTGTTTATCGTGGACCGACTGACGGGCGGCACGGGTGTCGCCGGCGTGGCCGCGGCCAATACGGCGGGTAATGGCGCCGCCGTGCCCGCGCTGATCGCGGCAGCCAATCCGGCTTATGCGGAAGCCGCCAAAAGCGCGACGCTGCTGGTTGCCGCGTGCGTGGTCGTCACGGCCATCCTGTCGCCCATACTGACGGCGGCGGTTGCGAAGCGCATCGCACAGCGCGAGGCCGGTGAACGGGTTGCATCGGGGGTGGCGCGGTGAGTTTGTCAGGCCTGCTGATCATTGCCGACGATCTGTCGGGCGCCGCCGATTGCGCAATCGCCTTTGCGAGCGCCGGGCGAGCTACCTCGGTCGTGCTGAATGCCGCGTGCGGCAGCAGCGCAGCGGAAGTGATGGCCATCGACACCGACACGCGCCGCCTGCCGCCGGATGACGCGGCGCGTTGCACGAGCGCGGCGTGGCAGGCACAGCGCGGCAGCGGCCGGCGCCTCTACAAGAAAATCGATTCGACCTTGCGCGGCAACTGGGCCGCCGAGGTTGCCGCATTGCAGGCACTCGCGGGGCTCGCGATCGTCGCGCCCGCGTTCCCGGCAACCGGGCGCACGGTACGCGACGGACGCGTTTTCGTGCGGGACGTGCCGCTCGAAAACACGGAAACCTGGCAACTCGAACATGTCGGGCGCCCGGCCGACCTTCGTGCGCTGCTGGCTGAGGCGGGGCTGCGCGCGGAAACGCTCGGCGTCGAAATCCTGCGCGGCGATCCACGCGCGCTAAGCGAGGCGCTTTCTGCCGCGGCGCGCAGCGGCGCCCAGGCGCTGATCGTCGATGCGCACACCGACGCGGATCTTCGCGCGCTCGCCGAGGCCACCGTCGCCAGCGACGACGCGCTGTTCTGGGTTGGCTCTGGCGGCCTCGCGCGTGAGCTCGCAGCGGTAAGCGGGCTGTTCGGCGAGGCAGGGCGGAAACACCCGGAACGGAAACCGGCGGCGTACCGCGAAGGTGCCGTGCTGGTCCTGGTCGGCAGCCTGGCGACGGTTTCGGCCCGTCAATGCGCGCTGCTGCGCGAGCATACCGGGATCGGCGAAGTGGTTGTGCCGCCTGCCGTGCTGCGCGCGGGCGCGCGGCATCCGCATTGGACGCAGTGGCAGGCGCGCATTGGCGCACACCTCGCCGGGCGTGCCGATCTGCTGCTGCGCATCGGTCGCGACGAGGCATTCGACCCGGCCGAAGGCGCGCAACTGTCGATGGCGCTGGCCGCGCTCGCGCATCCGTTCTTCGCGCATCTCGGCGGACTGATTGCAACCGGTGGGGAGACCGCGCGCGCGATGCTCGCCACTGCGGGCATCGACAGCCTGCAACTGCTGGGCGAGATCGAGCCCGGCGTCGCGGTCGCGCGGCCGCACGCCCATGCGCACCTCACGGTCGTGACCAAGGCCGGCGCATTCGGCAGCGAGCATGCGTTGTACGGTGCCTACCGGCATTTGCGCGGTCAGGAAAATAATACGGATACCGAAATTTTTTTATCTCCCTCACCGGCTCGCGCAGCGAGCCATCCGAAACCGGACGAGACTTTATGAGCAACTACCTTCCCGTGATCGGCATCACAATGGGCGACGCCGCCGGCGTGGGCCCCGAGATCGTCGTCAAGAGCCTGATGCACGAGTCCGTGTATCTACAGTGCCGCCCGCTGGTGATCGGCGACGCGCGGCGCCTCGACGCGGCCAACCGTCTGGTGGGCGGCCAGGCGCGCGTGCGGCGCATCGAAAGTCCGGCGCAGGCGCGTTACGAGTTCGGCACGATCGACTGCGTCGATCTTGGCCTGATTCCGGACGACCTGCCGTTCGGCGCGCTGTCGCCCGTCGCGGGCGATGCGGCGTATCGCTTCATCGCGCGTGCCGTCGAACTGGCGAAGTCGGGCGAGATCGACGCGATCTGCACGGCCCCGCTCAACAAGGAGGCGCTGCACGCCGGCGGCCACAAGTATCCGGGCCATACGGAAATGCTGGCGCACCTGACCGGTATCGAAGAAGTGTCGATGATGCTGGTCGCGCCGAAGCTGCGCGTGATTCACGTGACGACGCATATCGGCATTATCGACGCGATCCGCAAGATCGAACTGGGTCTCGTCCAGCGCACCATCGAACGTGGCCATGCGACGCTGCAGAAGGCCGGGATTGCGAATCCCCGTATTGCGGTGTGCGGTATCAACCCGCACGCCGGTGAAAACGGTCTGTTCGGCTATGGCGAAGAGGAGGAGAAGATCGTTCCCGCCGTGCAGTTGCTGCGCGAACGCGGCTGGGACATCGAAGGCCCGCTGCCGGCCGACACGCTGTTCTATCGCGCCGGGCGCGGCGATTTCGATCTCGTCGTGGCGATGTACCACGATCAGGGGCATGGCCCGGTCAAGGTGCTGGGCCTCGAAGCGGGCGTCAACGTGACCGTGGGCCTCGACGTCGTGCGGACTTCGGTCGATCACGGCACGGCGTTCGACATTGCCGGCAAGGGTGTTGCCGACGAACGCAGTCTGCTCGAAGCGCTGCGTCAAGGCGCCGAACTGGCGACGCGGCGCGGTTGACGCGTGGAGAGCCAGATGCCTGGGACTGCCGAAATAACAAGGCAGTCTTTATGCCAGCCCGGGAAGCAGATTCCGAACTTCCCGGAGCAGATCGGGAACGGCGTTGGGCTCTTTCGATACGTGAGCCAGAAGGTGCTTCTGAAACAGACCGTCGAGCAGGGCATAGGCGGCCCCGCGCGTAATTGACGGTTCCCGGCCGCCCAGCTCGGCATAGCGGCTCACCACACGCCACACCATCGCCTCCAGACTCGCGTCGATTTCATGCACGACGTCGCGGAACGCCTCTTCGAACAGCGCCTGCGCGCGCAGGTCGTACCAGAGGCAGTGCATTTTCGGCTCGTCGCGAATGGTTTCCTCTAGCTTGTCGAGGAAGCCGTTCATCAGTTCCTCCTGCGAGCGCGCCGAAGCCGTCACGACGTCGTAGCGCGTCGCGCATTGCGCCTTGAAGTGCCGGATGCTGCAGCGAATCAGATCGAGCTTGTCCTCGAAGTAGTAGTGCAGCACCGCGTGCGTGAACTCGGACTTCTGCGCAATTTCGCGCAGACTGGTCTTCGCATAGCCCAGCTCGGCGAGCGTCTGTAGCGCGGCCTCCGCGAGTTCAATGCGGCGGGCCTCGTACTTGTCGACCGGATCGCGCCTCGGGCGCGCGGCGCGCGGCCTCGCGGCGGGCGTCGCTGTGTCGTGATGCCTCGTCATCCTGCTGTTTTCCCCTTCGATCGTTCGCCCGGCGCGGTACGCCACATTGCGCGCAGCCCTTGCCGGCAGGCAAACCCATTGTGCGAAGCAGCGAAACGGCTGTCAAGAAAAAATTGGGCAATCGTCCAGAAAAATCTTGACAAGTGGATAAAGAAATCCAACCATGCGTTAAAAATAATCTTTACAAGTGGTTAGATGTTGCCGGTGGCCGGCAGATCGCGAGGTTTGTCCGGCGCAACTTTGACGCGTGGAGGAGACATGGCGAATGGCAGGCTGGACGGGCGTAAGGCCCTGGTGACGGGCGGCGCGCGCGGTATCGGCGCGGCGGTGGCGCAGGCGCTGGCGAAAGCGGGCGCCGCCGTGATGATCGGCGATGTGCTCACCGATCTCGCGGCGCGAACGGCGAGCGAACTCGCACAGACGGGCGCGCGCGCCGGCTCGGTGGCGCTCGACGTGCGCGACGACGCGCAGTGGGAGCGCGCGGTGGGCGCGGTGGTCGGCGAGCTGGGTGGTTTCGACATCCTGATCAATAACGCGGGCATCGAGATCACCTCGCTGATCGCGGATCTGCAGGCCGAGGACCTGCGCCGGATGTGCGACATCAATGTCGTGGGCGTCGGCCTTGGGCTCAAGCATGCGTTCCGCGCCATGCGCCCGGGTGGGGCGGCGGGGCGCGGCGGCGCCATCGTCAATGTGTCGTCGGTGGCCGCCACGATTGCTTATCCCGCCATCGCCGGCTATTCCGCGACCAAGTCCGCGGTCGACCGGATGACCCGCGTTGCGGCGATGGAGGCGGGCAAGCTGGGCTATGGCATTCGCGTCAATTGCGTCTATCCGGGCCTCACGCCGACCGAAATGGGCATGAAGCTCGCGACCGACATCGTCGCCAACGGACTCGCGCCCGACATCGACGCGGCGGTCGGCGCCGTGGTCGGCCAAACGCCGCTCAATCGCCTCGCCACCGTCGACGAAATCAGCGACGCGATCGTGTTCCTCTGTACCGAAGAAGCCCGCTTCATCACCGGCGCCGGCTTGCCGGTCGACGGCGGCATGGGTATGTGAGCGCCGCCGCACGCGGCCGTCCAGTTTCCAGAGAGGGAGTCAGTTCATGGGTGCGAAGAAGCCAGTGGTGGTGTACGGCGTGTCGGGCTATACCGGCCGCCTCGTGTGCGAATACCTGCGCGAATACAACGTGCCGTTCATCGCGGCCGGGCGCGACAAGAAGCGCGTGGAGGACGTGGTCGCGCGCATTCCCGGTATCGAGACCGCGAATTACGAGGTTGTCGAGGTGGAGCATTCGGTTGGCGCGCTAACGGAACTGTTCAAGGGTGCGAAGTTCGTCAGCAACATGGTGGGGCCGTTCATCAAGTATGGATCGGAAGTGGTCGAGGCCTGCCTCGCGGCCGGCTGCCACTATTCGGACACGACGGGCGAGCAGGACTGGGTGCTGCACGCGAAGGAGCGCTGGGGTGAGGCATTCGCAAAGAAGGAGCTGCTGCTCGCGCCGAACATCGCGCAGATGTATACGACGGGGGAAATCGCAGCCAATCTCTGCCTGGAGACCCCTGGACTCGATACGCTCGACATTCTGGTGCTGTGGAAGGGTTTCCCCACCTACGCATCGACCCAGACGATCTTCACGATCCTGAAAGCCACCTGGTATTACCTCGAACAGAACCAATACGTCGCCTGGGAGCCGACCGCGCATCTCGAAGTGCAGGTGCCGGGGCAGCACGACACGGCAATCGCCGTGCCGTGGGGCGGCACCGCGCATCCGGTGTGGTTCAAGGACGATCCGCGCGTGTCGAACTGCCGCGCGGTGGGCGGCGTGATGGCGCGCGCGGTGATGGAAGGCGTGCGGCAAACGCAGCAGATGTTCGAGGAGAAGATTCGTCCGCTGCCGCCGGATCAGCAGGAGGTCGCGCTGGCCGAGATTGCGAGCAGCATGCAGGCGAACATGCCGCCGCGCGAGAACCCACGCCTGAACACAACGATCGATTCGGTGTACGCCTCGGGGCCGCTCGGCCGCGCGCACTGTGTGATCCACGGCATCTGCAACTACAAGCAGACGGGGCTGCTGCAGGCGTATGCGGCGTTCTCGCTGCTGCAAGCGCCGCCGCAGCGGGTGGGATTCGCTTCGGGATGCCAGGCATTCGGACATCGCACGCTGCTCGGCCAGTTGCGCAGCTTCGGGCTGGTGATGAAACCTGTCCTCACCGTTCACGACTGACGCTCCGCGTTCGCTTTACGCCTGTTCTTGTCCATTGCGCAGGGAGCCGTCATGCGTTTGACCCAGTATCTCGACAAGGGCGCGTCGCTTGGCGCCGACCGACCCTGCCTCGTTGCGGACGACGAGACGCTCACCTACGCGCAGGTGCAGCGTCTCAGCTGGCGTCTCGCGCAAAGGCTCGCCCTTGCCGGCGTCTCCACCGGCGAGAAGGTGGCGATTCTGTCCAGCAACGATCCCGTCGCGTTTGCGTGCGTGTTCGGCATTTCCCGCGCGGGCAACGTCTGGTGCCCGATCAATCCGCGTAACGAGGTCGCCGAGAACCGCTTCCTGCTCGCTGCCTTCGATTGCCGCGTGCTGATATTCCATAGCGCGTATGCGGAGATGGTGCGCAAGATGCTGCCCGATCTGCCGGCGCTAAGCGTCGTGGTTTGCCTCGACGTGGCGCAGCCGTTCGCGCCGCGTCTTGCCGACTGGCTCACGGGCGTGCCGGATACGTTCTTCGAGCGCGAGCCGGTGGACGATCTCGTGATGCTGCCCGGCACCGGGGGCACGACCGGCGTGCCGAAAGGCGTGATGCTGTCCGGCCGCAACCTGGAGGCGATGACGGCGCTCACGCTGATGAGCTATCCGTTCGAGGGGCGCCCCGTCTATCTCGCGTTCGCCCCGCTTACGCATGCGGCCGGCGTGCTGTGCCTGCCGATCATGACGCTCGGCGGCCGGATCGTCGTGATGCGGCACGCCGATGTCGGGGCCTTTCTCGCCGCGATCGAGCGGGAGCACGTCACGCATACCTTCCTGCCGCCAACCGTCATTTACATGCTGCTCGATCACCCGCGGTTGCCGGAAACGGATCTCGCTTCGCTGCAATGCTTCTGGTACGGGGCGGCGCCGATCTCGGTCGAGCGGCTGGCCGAGGCACTCGTGAAAATCGGTCCGATGGCGCAACTCTTCGGCCAGACGGAGGCGCCGATGATGGTGTCGACGCTCGCGCCCAAAGACCATTACCGGCCGGACGGATCGATCGCGGTCGAGCGCCTGTCGTCGGCGGGGCGGCCGACGCCGCTCGTCGAAGTGGGCATCATGGATGGCGAAGGACGCCTGCTCGCCGCCGGCGAGCGCGGCGAGATCGTCGTGCGCGGCTCGCTCGTGATGGCCGGCTATTACCGCAACCCGGACGCGACGGCGGCAGCCTCCGCGTTCGGCTGGCACCATACGGGCGACATCGGCTATCTCGACGAGGACAACTTTCTGTACATCGTCGACCGCGCGAAAGACATGATCATCACGGGCGGATTCAACGTCTATTCGATCGAAGTCGAACAGGCGCTGCTGGCGCATGCCGACGTACGCGATTGCGCGGTGATCGGCGTGCCCGACGAGAAGTGGGGCGAGCGCGTCGTGGCGGTCGTGCAGCCGCGCGAAGGCAGGCGCGTCGACGTCGCGGCGTTGACGGCGTTCGTGAAGCAGCGTATCGGTAGCGTCAAGACGCCCAAGCAGATCGAGGTGTGGCCGGACCTGCCGCGCTCGAAGGTCGGCAAGGTGTCGAAGCCGGACGTGAAAGAACGATTGCGCGACGCTGTAGTGCGCGATGAAGCGGGTCAACTCCGAGGGAGGGAAGCATGAATCGTCGCGTCAATGTCATGGGTGTCGGCATGACCCCGTTCACGAAGCCGGGCGCGAGTCCGCAGTATTACCAGATGGCGGCCAACGTCGCGCGCGTGGCGCTGGACGATGCCGGCATCCCCTATGAAGCCGTCGAGCAGGTGTACGCGGGATACGTCTACGGCGATTCGACCTGCGGGCAGCGCGCCGTCTACGAGATCGGCATGACGGGTGTGCCGGTCGTCAACGTCAACAACAATTGCTCGACGGGATCGACCGCGCTCTGGCTGGCCCGGCAGGCGATCGAGAGCGGCGCGGCCGAGTGCGTGCTGGCGCTGGGTTTCGAGCAGATGGCGAAGGGCGCGCTCACGACCCGGTTCGACGATCGTGCCTCCCCGCTCGGGCTGCACGTCGGCGTTGCCGACGCATTGATGGGCGAGTCGCCCGCGCCGCTCGCGGCGCGCATGTTCGGCGGCGCGGGCCGCGAATATATTGAACGTTACGGCGCGAAGAAGGAGACGTTCGGCATGATCTCGGTGAAGGCGCGCGAGCATGCGGCGCACAATCCGTTTGCGCTGTTTCGCGATCCGCTGGATCTCGCGCAGGTGATGGGCTCGGACGCAGTGTTCGATCCGCTGACGCGCCTCCAGTGCTGTCCGCCGACCTGCGGCGCAGGCGCTGCCGTGCTGTGTTCGGATGAATTCGCGAAGCGCCATGGCAAGTCCGACGCCGTCTACATTGCCGCGCAGGCGATGACGACCGATTATCCGGGCAGTTTCGCGCCGGCTTCGATGATGCGCATGGTCGGCTACGACATGTCGGCGGCGGCGGCCCGGCAGGTCTACGAGTCGGCCGGTATCGGGCCGGAAGATCTCGACCTCGTCGAGCTGCACGATTGTTTCACGAGCAACGAACTGATCAGCTACGAGGCGCTCGGACTGTGCCCGGAAGGAGGCGCGGAGCGATTCGTGCGCGAGCGCGACAACACGTACGGCGGCAGGGTCGTCACCAATCCATCGGGAGGACTGCTATCGAAAGGGCACCCGCTCGGCGCCACCGGACTCGCCCAGTGCGCCGAACTGGTCTGGCAGTTGCGCGGAACGGCGGGGCCGAGGCAGGTCGATGGCGCACGCGTGGGGCTTCAGCACAATATCGGGCTGGGCGGCGCGTGCGTCGTGACGCTTTATCGGCGAGGCTGAGGACGGGACTGAGCGTTGAGGGAACGCCGCCTCAAACCGCGCGGCGCACCATCAGTTCCTTGATCTTGCCGATCGCCTTGGTGGGGTTCAAACCCTTCGGGCAAACATCGACGCAGTTCATGATCGTGTGGCAGCGGAACAGGCGGTACGGATCTTCCAGGTTGTCCAGACGATCGCCCGTGGCCTCGTCGCGGCTGTCCGCGATGAAGCGGTACGCCTGCAGCAGGCCCGCCGGGCCCACGAACTTGTCCGGGTTCCACCAGAAGCTCGGGCACGACGTCGAGCAGCTCGCACACAGAATACACTCGTACAGGCCGTCCAGTTCGTCGCGCTGCTCGGGCGACTGCAGGCGCTCCTTCTCCGGCGGCGGCGTGTCGTTGATCAGGTACGGCTTGATCGAGTGGTACTGGTTGAAGAACTGCGTGAAGTCGCAGATCAGGTCGCGCACCACCGG
>NZ_JBANLK010000062.1:0-29937 GCF_054968425.1 Paraburkholderia sp. AV2 | reverse complement strand
GATCTGCTGGAACACTCTTCAGCGAACTCAACAGCCTTTATGAAACCGTCTCTTAGTGCGGAACTCGTCGAGCGCCTGGCCGGCGACCTGAGCGTGGAACCCGACTTCGTCAATCTCGGCGGCGGCTTTGGCATCCCCTATTTCCCGGGGGAAACACCGCTGGATATCGAGGCCGTCTGTGGCGCCATGCACGGCTGGCACGCGCGGCTTCACTCACTGCTTCCACACACGAAAACCATCCTGGAACTCGGACGATATCTGGTCGGCGAAGCAGGCATCTATGTGTGCCGCGTCATCGACCGCAAGGTCTCGGGCGGCAAGACGTTTGTCATCACCGACGGCGGTCTGCATCACCATCTGGCGGCCTCCGGCAACTTCGGCCAGGTCCTGCGCCGGAATTTCCCGGTCTTCCTCGGAAACCGGGCCAATGCCACGTCGTACGAGCGCTGCCACGTGGTCGGCTGCCTGTGCACGCCTCTCGACCGGCTCGCCGACGACGTGGAATTGCCCGAATCGCGTATCGGGGATTATGTGGTGATCAGGCAATCGGGTGCCTATGGCCGCTCAGCCAGCCCGGAGCATTTCCTGGGTCACCCGGCCCCCGTCGAGATGCTCGTCTAGCCTGGACACCACGGAGAACAGCATGGTAATGACTGGATGTTCTGTCGCGGTACCTGAACCCGCAACATGGGATCTCAGTGAAGAAATGCAGGACCTGCGTGCAGCGACCGAACGGTTCGCGCGCGACCGCCTTGAGCCGCTGCTTCGGCAGCCGCCCGATCCTTCGGCATGGCTCGAGACTGTCCGGCTGGCTGCAACGCTCGAAGTGGGACGCATGATCCTGCCGGAAGCTGGCGGCGGCATGAACATCAGCCGGCACGACCTGGCGCTCATCATGGAACAACTCGCCGCCGGCCCGCTTGAGCGGGCCGTCCAGCTCTCGCTCAGCAGCCCCGCACTGATGACGCTGCGCGGTTGCGAGGCGCTTGACCGTCTGCCTGATCACGACGTCAGTCACTATTTCGACGGCACGACGTCGATCGCACCGGGTATCGTCGACGTCAATGGTGCCGGCATGTGGGTGCTGCGCCAGCACCGCAACTCGCCCTTCATGACGATTCAGGAGCGCGACGGGCACATCAGTCTCGTCATCGCGACAGCAGATGCAAGCTCACCGGAGCCCGGCAATGCCACAGTCGTGCTCACGGATGGCCTGTGCCTCGAGCATTACGACCTTGCCACGTCCAAAGCGCACGTTGTCACTGTCCCTCCTGCTGCGGGTATGAGGCCGCACGATCCCGCCCGGCTGTGGTTAGTCGACGTTGCGCTCTATCTTGGCGCACTGCTCTGCGGAGCGATGCGGCAAAGCGCCAGTTTCGCGCTCTCATACAGCGCGGGTCGCCACAGCTTCCGCAAGCCGCTTGCCGCCCATCAACTCGTCGCCTCGCGCGTCGCCGACCTGGTCACGGCGGCCCATGCCTGCCACCTCTTTCTGCGCAGCGCCGCGATGCTCGACGGCGACATGCAGGTCGTGACCGTCAGCCAGATGGCCCGTCACATCGCAACCGAGGCGCTGGATGCAAGCCGGGAGCTGGTGCAGCTGTGCGGCGGGCACGGCTACGTCGAAGGACTGCCCCCTGCAGCGCGGTTCCAGACAATGCACTGGTTTGCGATGCTTTTTTCCGGCGTCGGCCAGAGCCTGACCGCAACTGCGCCAGCACGCGCTGGGACGGAGAATCCGCGTGAGCAACTGCAACCAGGCCCGCGTTCCTGAGGGGCAAAAGGACCGGTGTGTCCTGGCCGCAGCCGCAGGAAGAGCGCCATCCTGCTGGCTTCGCGAGCCCGATGGTGACGACCTGCACGATATTGCCGCCTGGCTCGCGCGGCCGGACCTCAACCAGTGGTTCGATTTCGGGCTGGGCCGCCAGACACTGCCGCTCCTCGCCATCCAGTCGATGGCCCGCAGCGGCCGGCACAGGCTTCGGGTTTTCGGCGCCATGGGACACCACACGCCGAGTGGCCTTGCGGCCGTCAGCGACATCACGCATGCATTCGGAACCGGATCCTTCTGGGTCCTGCGCGACGCACGAAGACCCGCCTGCCGTGACATGACGCTGCTCGCATCGACGCGCGTGCTGCATGATGCCTTCATGACCGACCGTCTGCAGTGCATCACGGCCTGGGCGGTGGACTGTAACGTGCGCTCGCGCCGGCTGCTCGAGCGCATCGGGTTTCGCCCCGCTGGACAGCAGCGCAACTGCCACGTCATGCAGGGCTCCCGCTTTGGACGCGTACTGTACGACCTGTTGCCGGGAGACCTCGCCTTGGCCACCGGGACGCCCGCGGGTGAGCCATGAGCCGCCCGGTCATCACCGCACTGACGTCGTGTGTGCCGCCCGCCATGCCGCTGTCCCGATGGCTTGAAAAAGAATCAGCACTGCGCACTACCAGCAACCCAGGCTGGAACACCTGGATGCGCTCCTGGCATCCGGACTATGGACACTGGCTGGAGGCATTACCGCAGATTGAGGCCGGTCATCCGCCGACCTTGAGTCACGATCCAGCGATTCCGGATCGGTGCTACATGATCCCTGTCGAAACCACACTGGACCAGACAGGACTCGCCGCGCAGGTACTCAGGAACATTTGCGCCAGACGCCCCGGCAACGCCAGCCCGATCGACGTCATCATGTTCTGCCATACCACGCCCGGCGAGCATGTCCCGGCCACAACCGCCGGCAGGCTGTGCGAGGAAACCGGCGCGTCGTGCCTTGCGTTTTCGGTATCGCAACAGCAGGGAGCGTCGGTCTTCACTGCCTTGAGACTTGCCGGTGACCTGCTGCTTGCCGAGGCGGACGTCCACACCATCCTGATTGTCGCTGCCGAGAAATGGTACCCACCGTTCACAAGATGCGCGACGGGCGGAGTGATACAGGGGGACGCCGCCGGCGCGCTGCTCATCCAAAGAGCCGCCCCTGAAAGTGGCGGGCTGAGGATACTCGATGCCGAAACGCGCCGCGTTCCCCATCGCAGCCAACCCGGGACCACAAAAGGCGACGAGTCCTGGGCATCCACACTGACAAAGCTCATCGATCTTCTGCTCGCCCGGAATGGCCTCCACCGCAACCAGATAAACGATGTGATCGGCCATCAGGGGATGCCATCCCTCAGTGTCGCAGTGCACAGCCATCTCGATCGCCCTGCCGTGCGCGAACGGCGCGAAGAGTCTGCTCACCTTGGCGCGGCCGAGTCCATCGTCCGACTCGCACAGACACCCGATTGCCTGGCCCCCCGCCACGACCGCCGCACGCTGCTGTGGGGGTTCGGCATCGGAGGCTTCATCGGTGCCGCGTTGCTCGAGGCGCGCGGCATGCCCTTCCAGGACCGCCGGTCCACCAGGCGCTCTGCCTCATGACGCAGGATCCCGCTATCACCCATGTCGCCTATCATCTTCCCGGGCGCGTCGATGACGTCGGAAGCTGGGGCAGGCGCGCCGGACAATACGCTGCCGTACCGGGGCTCGAACGTGCCGGAATGCATCGGTACCACCGCGCCACGGGCCAGACGGCAATCGGGCTCGCGGCCAGCGCAATCCATCAGGTCATGCTCGCCTCGTGTGTCGCGGCGGATACCATCGACTGCCTCGTCTACGTGCACACCCTGCAGGGCAGCATCGCTCCGCCGCCCATGTCGCTGCCCGGTCTGCTGTGCGATCGCTTTTGTTTTACCCACGCCGAGACGTTTTCCCTCGCCCAGCAACACTGCGCCTCGGCACTGGGCGCACTGCGCGTCATCCGTGTGATGTTCGTCGCGCGGCCGCACATGCGTCGCGTCCTGCTCGTCGGCGCGGACGTCATGCCACTTGAACCAGAGAGACTCATGCGCGGCGAAGGCATCATGGGTGACGGCGCGTTTGCCGCGCTCGTGCAACGCGGCGGCGCGACCAACCGGCTGCTTGCAGTGGGGACGCACTGCAGCGGACTGGGGTGGCGCGGCACCTCAGGACTCGACAGTCCGTCCGTCGCCGCGCGCCAATTTCTTGCAGCCCGCAGCCTGATCAGCACCACCCTCCGGCAGGCGCACTGCCCCCCCGAAGACCTGCAGCTCATCCTGCCACACCATCTGGACCTTCCTGCATGGTACCGGCTGCTGGACTCGCTCCGGATTCCACGGGAGCGGCTGTTCGCCAGCAATTTTGCGCGTGTCGGACACGTCACCGTCAGCGATCCATTCATCAATCTGGCCGACTGCGATGACGTCCTTGTTCCCGGTCGCCCGTTCCTCCTTTTCGCGCGAGGCGTCGGCGGATTCTGCGCCGCAGCGGTCCTCTGCCGGTAATCGGATCAATAACCACCGGCCCACAGCTACGCTTAACGGCGTTCCGGTCGCACGGACACCCCCTCAGCGAAGCAGCATCGCAGCCCTTTTATTCCCGTCGCAACGACCTTTACCGTCGAGGCTTGCCGACTGCCGCGCACTGAAAGTGGCACGACGTGCGAATCTATTCTACTGACTATAATATGTGTAAAGTGGTTACCGGAAACGTCAGCAGCCGGCGTCTGGTAGACCGTGCCGGAACTCCCTTCTGGCAACCGGATGCCGGCCTCTGACTGGCTCCTCACTCCCGGAAATGCCTCTCGCATGAGCTGCGCACATCGTGTGCAGGGACCAGCACTTTCATGCGGTACTGATGTTCCGGACCCCGTGGGGCAGCGCCGAGGTAGTCGATATGAAAGATGCATCGCAGGACCCTCCCAATGCGGTCCTCCGCCCCACGTCACCTGCAGTTGACCGCTCGCAGGGAGCCGTCACGGCACCGATGATGCCACTCGCATATGCCGCCGATCTTCCCTCACTCGCCGACTCCTTCGGAAACGCCGCCAGCGCGTTGGGCTTTCCCCATTTCGTCATCAGCCGCGTTGCACGTACCCGTTCCCCCTGCCTCCCTCGGACGGCATTGGAGGTAATCTGCGGCGATTATCCGGATGAATGGGTCCGACACTATCAACGCCGTAACTACGCCTGTGCCGACCCCGTTCACCGCGCTGCATTCACCCAGTCGGCACCCTTCCGCTGGCACGACATTGTCGGCTTGAGCAAGGCCGAACATCGAATCCTCGACGAGGCGCGGCAGGCCGGTTTGCCGGGCGGCCTCAGCGTGCCGCTGCACCAGCCCGGCGGCAGCGTCCTGCTCTTCAGTCTGGCGGGACCTCTCGAATCGGTCAACGATGCATTCAACGCCCGGCTCGCCTATCTCATCAGCACCCAGTTTCACTTCGAGCTGCACCGGCTCACGCGCACACGGTCAACGAAAGCCTCCCACTTCCTGACACCCCGTCAGCGGGAATGCCTCACCTGGGTCGCTCGCGGCAAAACCTCAACGGAAATCGGCATCATCCTCGGGATTTCCCGCTATACCGTCGACTATCACATTGAAGAAGCGATGAAAGCGCTCAACTTCAACAGTCGCACAGCGGCGGCCGTCAACGCGACCGTCCAGGGTCTGGTCGAACCCTGACGCCCCCTTTCGATCATCCCGTCTGGCCTTCTCTTTCGCGTGCCGATTGCCTGTGGCAGCGGTACCCGCTGCATAGGCAATTGTGCCTCCACCCTCCGCAACTTCCGAGTTTCTGGTCCGAAATCGCACTGATAGCTTCGCCTCAACGGCTAACACGAGGAGGAGCCATGTCACACGTCATAGCCGGCAGACTCGACGATCTGCCAACCAGTTTGCGTCACCGTCTCGGAGCCTTCCGTCACAAGGTTTTTGTCCAGCGGTTGCACTGGGAGATTCCCGGCGTCTCAGCTGACGCCACAGCCGAATGGGACGAATTCGATGGAGGCGACACCATCCAGCTCGTGGCCCTGGCCACCGATGGAACGGTCTGCGGATGCGCGCGCCTGATGCCCACGACAGGGCCATGCCTCCTTCGCGATGTCTTCCCGCAACTCGTATATCCGGAATCCGTACCCTCCTCGCCTTCGATCTGGGAAATGTCCCGGTTTGCGGGAACAAGCCTGTCGAACCAGCTCGACGCGACCACGTCTGGCATGTCGCTATTTCCCTATTCGATGGCGCTTGCTGCCTCCTTCGGTGTTATACGACTGGTCGGGGTACTCACACGCTCCGTGGCCCGTCTGTACCGGCGCTATGGACTCGCCCTCGTCGATCTCGGTCATGGCGGGCCTGGAAAGCCTTCCGACATCGTTGCATGCGCAATCGATCTGACACCCGCCAGCTTCAGCTGCATCCATTGCGATGCCGGCACGTTGCTGGGCGCAATCTGCCGCCTTAGAGATTTGCCGACAGCTCAACGCTTTCGAATCGATCATCCCCGCCCTGCCGATTGGCAGTCAAACGCGCCCCTGACAATCAGCGGCACACCGATGATCCACCCGGGCGACTCGCCCCATCCGTAACCGCACAATCGTGCAGGACTTTGGAGCAGACCTGCATCACCTGACGCCAGCCGGTCGGCAATGGTGACGGTTGTCAGCGTCCTTGACCCAGTCAGGCCTGATCGCAGACGCGTAGGCCTGACCGCTGCGCGACGCCTCGCCATTCGCCTGTGAGCTCAAACCCAGGCGTTCGTCAATCGCGTGTGCGACAGTGCTTGATTTGGGCGCTTTCGTGTCGTTGCAGTCAGCCCAGAACGCATACATGGCGTCGAACAGGACGGACAGCGTTTTCGTCATATACGGCAATCTGACCATGGTACCGAGCTCGGGTTCATCAGCACCCGGCACCCCACATTGCGTCTGCGGTCCGTCGTCGGGCAGCATGACCCGCAGAGAGTCCAGTTCGCGCTGAAGACGATCTTCCAGTGAAAAGTGAACCGTCGCCGTATGGGCCAGCGCCTTGCGCAGCTCACAGATCTGGTGATCCTTCAATTCAACAAGCTTGCGCAGCCGATGAACTTCGCTCTCGGCCTGTGGCGAACGCTGGTCAGGACTGACGCCAGGAGCGGAAGTCGCGAGGCTGCGTTTAGCGCCAGCCTGCCGCCATGCATTGAGTTCTTCCATCATGTTCCCTGCCTCGAGTGAGCATGCGCGTCTCGTGGCGACGGAACCGGCTTCTACCGTGTTCAGGGATCTGGAATGCCTCCTCGCACTCTCCGGCGCTATCGGCAGCTTGATCACACGGAAACGCAGCCGGGCCCTCCACACATCTTTTTTCGTTTTTCTCAGACGAAAGATCAACTGCGAAACAAGGCAGGGTGTCGGATGCAGGTGCAACCATTAACGTGATGTTGAAAGGCGCGAGCGGATGAACCGGTGATGTACCTGTATCCGCGTTGCATATGTCGCGTGCTGACAGCTTTCACGTGGAGGACAACGTCCTGCGCGTCGGCGCGCCTGTGCCATCAACAGGAAGAGATCTTCGTCGCTGTCGATACCAAGCGCCTGCATCGCCAGACGGTCGTCGATGCGGCCGAGAGAGAAATCGAGCAAGGTGCGGAAGTTCTGGTTGCCGCTCGCCTCCGCCGCCTCGAATGTCTCGACGAGATAGCAAAGCTCGGCATTAAACAGCGCATCAACGGACGTGTCCGACTTCGCCGCGAGAATCTTGGCGAGCGCTTGAGAAGCTCCCGGTCCACCGACCCCGTGAAATTAACAGTTTCAGCCATGGTGTCCGCCGTCAGAAAGCACGCGCCGATACACATAATCATGTGTATCGGCGCACGAATCATGTCCCAAATCTTGAGCCGAGTCTGCGCTCGAGTGGCGGGCTATTTCTCGCCTTGCCATCCCAAGACTGGCTCCCGACTGCGCCCGACACAGCACGGTCATCTCGAAAGCGGTCAGGGTGTCGAAAACTGGATCGCTACATGTCCAGGGTTCCGGTCACAACCGTCGCAGCGTCACTGATGGGCGATGCAAGGCCGCACTCGAAGTTGCAGTACACCTTGCAGCGCATCACGCTGTCACGGCACACGTCGGCGCCTGATTGCCGACAACGTCCTGCGTGCGTCTTTCACGTTGCCGGCAGCTATGTCGTCAAGGCCCCTACCTGCCTCCTCGGCCAGTAACAGGCTAATGCACGCTCGCTGCAGCTTGTGAGCGTAGTCGAGCCTCTGGGCATCAACGATGGCAACGTATTGTTCGCCATTCTTCGTGACGATTTTTTCAAAACCGGCCTCTGGCCGGTCGGCAATCCCTGACAGGTCGGCACTTGCCTGGGACAGGGGAATCACATCGCCCGCAGCAATAACCACAGTCTTCTCCCTTCACCATCAGGCGTACAAAATTCCGTATGGCTTACACTCCTTCATACATGGTCGCCCGTCTACGCGTCGACGGTACCTGGAACAACGAGCCGCGCGGCGCCACACTGCTCGGTCAAACGTAAGCGTATCCGCGGCAACAACGACGCCGTGATGCCGTAGCACTTCGGCACGAAAGATCTCTCAGCCGCCTACGCCTGCGCGGCCGTGGGTGCAATCCAGGCACTCGCTCCTGGCGTCCTGCGTGGAGGCGCTACGATGAAGGTCCACTCGAAACCGCTTACCCAGCACAAGCCGTCAGCACCGTTGATCCAGAGCATGTCACCGTTTCCCGGCATAACGACCTCTTAACGCTGCTCGCGGAACTGCCCGTCGCCCATGCCAATGCTCCCCATGTAGAGCCACACTTGTAATCCCGGCCATGGATGCTCATACCGTTGTGGCCCGATCACCGCCCCAGGACTTCCACCGTCTGCCCCGGAAGACCCTGGCCCGGCCAGGATGAGCAGACAGCTACTGCCGACCGCGACCGCCAACTTCCGGGCGGCTTGCGATCCATGCGTCGACCTCGCTTTCAAGCCATGCTACGCGTCCCCCCCCAATGTCGACAGGCCGAGGAAATTTTCCCGCGGCGAGGTAACGATAAACTGTGCTCGCGCCGAGTCCTACCCGCGTGCGCACCTCACGAAGACGGATAAGGCGCGCTTTCGCACCTGCGTGATCACCACCCTGCTCGTTCACGGTGAAGGCCCTCCCGACGAAGTCCAGACATCACAGGACATGACCAGACTAGCGCGTGCCGCCAGGTGTATCAAACGCGTTCTCAGGAGGATCGTTGCGGCGCTTCGGCGGGCTGCCCATGCGGGGGACGTCCCATCGTTTCCCATGAGTTCCCATCCCGCAGCGAGAGAAAGTCCATCCTTGCTTCTTCCCGCCCATTCGCGAAAAAACTTCGCTATTTCCGGATCCGTGAGCGGCATCAATCGAAGCACATGTGAACGGGGACCATTGATGAGGCGTGCGCGTCTCCTGCATCAACACCAAACATCTGCAAGCCTGGCGTTCGCGGGTGACAGGTGAAACGGCTACGCGGCCCGTGCACAGTATGCCGCCCAGTCGTCCATCATCTGCTTGCGGCGCCGGAACATGTCGCCGCGTCGATACGCGGCCTCCACCTTGTCGTCCACGGCGTGCGCCAGCGCCATCTCCGCCATCTCGTTCGGATAGGTCGTGCACTCGGCTGCCCAGTCGCGGAATGTCGACCGGAAACCATGTACGGTGATACCGGTTTGCTCCATCCGCCGAAGGACCGCGAGCATTGCCGTGTTCGACAGCGGCTTCCCTCTTTTCATGCCCGGGAACAGCAGCTCGCCGCCAGTCTCGTCGAGCAGACAGCGCACGAGGTCGCGGGCAGGTTCGGACAGCGGAATCCGGTGCACGCGGTCCGCCTTCATCCGTTGCGCCGGCACGGTCCACGTGGCGGCATCAAGATCGAATTCGCTACGCGTGGCCCCGAGCACTTCGCTGGTCCTGGCAGCGGTCAGGATGAGGAGTTCAAGCGCACGCGCTGCCAGGCCCTTCTGCTCCCGGAGCTGCTTCACGAACGCACCAGCGCCCGCGTAGGGCAACGCAGCACGATGCCACACCTTACGTACCTTCGTGCGTGCAGGAAAGACCTTGTCGAGATGCCCTTTCCAGCGGGCCGGGTTGTCGCCCTCCCGATACCTGTGCACCGTCGCCCAGTCGAGCACGGCCTCGATGCGCCCGCGCACACGACTGGCCGTTTCCGTCTTGAGCTGCCAGACCGGCTCGAGCACGCGCACGACCAGGGCCGTGTCGATGTCCTGCGCGAATAGAGGCCCGATGACCGGTGAAGCGTAGGCGGCGAGCGTGTTCTCCCATTGCGCGGCGTGCTTGGCGCTTTTCCAGCCCGACCGGTTAGCCTCGATGAACGCCTTCGCGCATTCGTCGAACGTCCTGCTGCGCCCGGCCATTGCCTTGTGCTGCATGAGCTCTGCACGCCTGACCTCGATCGGGTCCAGGCCTTCCAGGACCATCTTCCGGTAGCGCGAGGCACGCTCGCGTGCCTCGGCCAGCGTCGTGACATCGAGTGGTCCCAGCCCCATCTCCCTCAGTCTGCCCCTGCGTCTGAAGCGGTAGACCCACGAGCGTGTCCGCGCAACCGACACCTGAAGGTAGAGGCCACCACCATCGCAGTAACGGCCGGGCTTGTTCAGACGTGCGACGCCGAGTGACGAAAGACGGTGAATGGCTCCCATGGCTGCCTCCTGTCAGGCCATATTGACGATCACACCCGGAGGGTACATGGACGAGCCAATCGTGACAATGAAAAATCCCGCGATCCCTTTACTGGCGGTGCTTTCCGGTTGTTGCCGGGATGGTGCTGGACGGTGCGGGAAAACTTCCTGACGAGCCTGCAGACGACGGTTTTTCCAGTCGATGTGATATCTGGAGGATGACGAATTAAATGGCGGCCAGGCATGCCAGTCGATTTTCATGCCGCGGTGGTCGGGCCGATGGCCCCCTCCGGCGGGCAGACCGGAACAACACCCGGGCCACCTGACTGCACACACGGGCAATCGTCATGCCCTCATCCCTGCGGAATGCGACCGGATGATCACGCGCATTCACGCCCCGGTACGCCGGAAGCCCCGATGCCATACTGTCCGCCGGCGATACGGTGGCATCGAATCGTCCAGTTCATCATCACCGGTACCGGCTGTCCCACACTGACATGTCACTTCCCTCCATTCCTGGCCGGCCGTGGGCGAGACGCACATGCGCGTTGCGGTACGCCCTTGCCGGGCACACCGCAACGACGGGTGACAGTGGCGCCTATGCCGTGGCGCTTTCCCTCTGCGCCTGGCCCTCGCACCATGTGGCCCAGTCGTCCATCATCTGCCGGCGCCGCTGGAACATGTCGCCACGACGGTACGCAGCTTCCACCTTGTCATCGACCGTGTGCGCCAGCGCCATCTCCGCCATCTCGTTCGGATAGGTCGTACATTCGGCTGCCCAGTCACGGAAGGTCGAACGGAAGCCATGCACCGTCAGGCCGGTGCAATTCATCCTGCGCAGTACGGTCAGCATCGCCATGTTCGACAGCGACCTGTCTTTCTTTCCGCCCGGAAATAACAGTTCGTCATCCGTATCGTTTAGTAACCGGCGCACGAGGTCCAGTGATGCCGCTGACAGGGGAACCCGGTGGGCACGCTGCGCCTTCATCCGTTCGGCCGGCACCGTCCACATCCCCGCTTCGAGATCGAACTCGCCCCGCCTTGCCCCGATGACCTCGCTGGTCCGGGCCGCCGTGAGAACCGCAAGCTCCAGTGCGCGCGCCGCGAGGCCGTCCTGGACCCTGAGTACCTTCATGAACGCGGCCACTTCCGCGTAGGGCAGCGCGGCATGATGCCGGACCTTGCGTACCTTCGTGCGCGCGGGCAGCACCTTGTCCAGGTGCCCCTTCCAGCGCGCCGGATTCTCGTCGTCGCGATACCGGTGTGCCTTCGCCCAGTCCAGCACCGCCTCGACGCGCCCGCGTACTCGACTCGCCGTTTCGGGCTTCGCCTCCCAGATCGGCTCGAGTACGCTCACGATGTGCGCCGTGTCGATGTCGCGCACCGGAAGGCTCCCGATGAGCGGTGATGCGTAGGTGGCCAGGGTGCTCTCCCACTGCGCCACGTGCTTCTCGTTCTTCCAGCCCGCGCGGTTGGCCCGGATGTATGCCGTGGTGCATTCGTCGAAAGTCTTCGTGCGCGCGCGCTGCGCGGCGCGCTGCGCCCGCTCGCGGCGCCGCTCCTCGACAGGATCAAGGCCGTTGCCAAGCTGCCTGCGGCAGCCCTGCGCGCGCTCGCGGGCATCGGCAAGCGACACGCGCCGCAGCCCGCCGAGACCCATCTCGCGCAGACGCCCTTCGTGCCGGAAACGGTAGACCCAGGAGCGCGCCCCTGAGGGCGACACCTGGAGATAGAGCCCGCCGCCGTCACAGTAGTAGCCAGGCCCTGTCAGCCGGACGACACCGAGCGCGGAAAGACGGTGGATGGAACGTGAATTTCTGGTGGCTTGTGCCTTCCTCTTACCCATACTTTTACCCATACTTTTGCAAGCGATTGACGGGTATGGGTTGGGAAGGTCCGGGACAAGAAAAAACCCCGGAAGCCGCTTGTGGCGGGCTTCCGGGGCTGATCCCGAAACGGTGCGGCATGCTCCGGGAAGTGCTCCTGGCGGAGACGGAGGGATTCGAACCCTCGATCCAGGTTTTGGCCCAGATGCTCCCTTAGCAGGGGAGTGCCTTCGACCTCTCGGCCACGTCTCCCGAACCTTCGCTCGCGCCAGGGAGGCAGCGCGACGAAGCCAAGATAATAGCGGGTTCGCGCCACCAGGTCAATTTTTGGGACGCACTTTTTGCAGATTTTTCCGCATGCACGCGACCAATGTCGCGCGCGGCGCCCCGAACCCCGCGAAACCTGTCACGCCCCCGTCACGCTTTACGCGTGTTCGAGATCGAACGCCTTGTGCAGCGCGCGCACCGCCAGTTCCATGTACTTCTCGTCGATCAGCACCGAGATCTTGATTTCGGAGGTCGAAATCATCTGGATGTTGATGCCCTCTTCCGAGAGCGTGCGGAACATCTTGCTCGCCACGCCCACGTGCGAACGCATGCCCACACCCACCACGGAAACCTTCGACACCTTCGGGTCGCCCAGCACCTGCTCAGCGCTCACGTGACCCTTCACCTGGTTGTTGAGGACGTCCATGGCGCGCTGATAATCGCCGCGCGGCACCGTGAACGTGAAGTCGGTCTTGCCGGCCACGCTCTGGTTCTGGATGATCATGTCGACATCGATGTTCGAGTCCGCCACCGGGCCGAGGATCTGATACGCGATGCCCGGCTTGTCGGGCACGCCCATCACGGCAATGCGGGCCTCGTCGCGCTGGAACGCGATACCCGAGATGACTGCTTTTTCCATGGTGTCGTCTTCTTCAAAAGTAATCAGGGTGCCCGACTTCATTTCTTCGGCGAGGTCCATCATCGGGTCGGTCAGGCTGGAGAGCACGCGCGTCTTCACCTGATACTTGCCCGCGAATTCGACCGAACGGATCTGCAGCACTTTCGAGCCGAGGCTGGCCATTTCCAGCATCTCTTCGAAGGTGATGCGGTCCAGGCGCCGCGCGTCGTCCACCACGCGCGGGTCGGTCGTGTAGACGCCGTCGACGTCCGTGTAGATGAGGCATTCGTCGGCCTTGAGGGCTGCGGCCACCGCAACCGCCGAGGTATCCGAACCGCCGCGGCCGAGCGTCGTGATGTGGCCGTCCGGGTCGATGCCCTGGAAGCCGGTGATCACGACCACCTTGCCCGCGTCGAGGTCGGCCAGCACGCGCTCGCCGTCGATTTCGTTGATGCGCGCTTTCGTGAACGCGCTGTCGGTCTTCACGGGGACCTGCCAGCCGGTATAGCTGATGGCGTCGACGCCGGCGTCGTGCAGCGCGATCGACAGCAAGCCAACGCTGACCTGCTCGCCGGTCGACGCAATCATGTCGAGTTCGCGCGGGCTCGGCTGGGCCGAAATCTCTTTCGCGAGGCCGAGCAGCCGGTTGGTTTCGCCGGACATTGCCGAAGGCACGACGACCATCTTGTGGCCGGCCTTGTGCCATTTGGCAACGCGCCTGGCAACGTTCTTGATGCGCTCGACCGAGCCCATCGAGGTGCCGCCGTATTTGTGTACGATGAGTGCCATTGTCGTTCTGAACTGGAGATGTTACCGCGCTGGCGCACTGATGACGGCGCCGCCGGAAGGCTCACGGCCACGGCGACGGCACCTCTGCAGCGCGTGCAGCACGCGCGGAATTTGTCCGGGGGTGAGTGCGCAAGAGGCACGCAACGGGCGCCGCGTGGACTACGCTTCACTTGCCCGCGTGCCGCCAGATGGGCTGCTTGTGCGCTTGTGGCTTTCGGCACACCGCGCTCCTGGCACCGCTTTTGACGATGCCCATGCACGCGAAAGAGCGGGCTGGACAAACCGAGTACGCTACCCGATCGAGGCCAAAATTACAAGCCGAAATTGGGGGATCGCGAGCGAAAAAGGCTTGTGCAGCAAGGATTTGCGGCGCCTGGTCACAATGATGAAACCCTTTTTATTCGAGTCATCTCCGGGCTCCGCTTTAAATAGGGGCGGCACATAGGGGGCCGTCAGGGGGCCGTCACGCCATCAAAAGATCCTCGCGCCATTCGATGCGGCGCCACCCTTCCTGATGATCCCGGGCCGCCATCGCGTCCCAGTCGGGAAACGCCGCGCGATTCACGCCAACGTGCGGAACGAACAGCAGCGTCTCGCCGCTAAACAGCAACGGGACATCCCGCTCCCACGCAGGAACACCGCGCGCCTGGAACATATGCTTGAGTGTGCGGCTGACGCCCGCCGCCGCGTCGCGCAAGCGCTCGCCACCCGAGCGTTCGCGCGCGACGAGCCGTTTAGCGGCCAGCAATACCTCGGGCACCGCATCGGGATCGTTCGCGTCGGCGCGGGCGAAGACGAAGGTGCCGCGCCATTGCGGCAAGCGCCAGATTTCCTCGCCGCGCCACAGCAATTCCACCGCGTCGTGCGGCGCGCGCGGCACTTCGGGCTCGCGCGCCCGCTCCCAGAAGATCGCTCCGCGATAACAGCGCAGCCGCCAACCCGCGTGATCGAGGCGCAGCCCATGGTCGCCCCGCTCGCTCCCGTCTCGCACAATCTCGCGCAACTGGCGCAAGGCGTCTGCCAGACGTGCCGACGAAGCCGCCGGCAAGCCGAGCGTTCGCATCCAGTAGCGCATGACGTTCAGCGCGCGTTCGTCGTCGAGCGCGACAAGCCCATCATGCGCGAGCGACCTGCGCTCGTCGCCCGTCGCGATCGCGGCCAGGTCGATCTGTGCGAGCTCGTCGAGCAGCCGCTGGGCCGAAGCCGCATGCGCCGCCGTGCGCATCAGCGTGTCGCGAAAGCCGGGGAAATGCGCGCTCAGCGCCGGCATCACATCGCGACGCAAGGCATTGCGCGCGTAGCGCGTATCGGCATTGGATTCGTCGTCGATCCAGCGAAGGCCTCGGGCGTTCGCATACTGCTCGAGTTGCGCACGCAACAGATGCAGCAACGGCCGCATGCGCGGCACTCCTGCTGCTTGTGCCCATACCGGCGCCATCGCCGCGAGTCCCGCGAGTCCCGCACCGCGCAGCAATTGCAGCAGCACGGTTTCGGCCTGGTCGTCGGCGTGCTGCGCGAGCCACAACGCGTGGACGCCGTGCACCGCGCACATCTCGTCCAACGCACGGTAGCGCGCCTCGCGCGCAGCAGCCTCCACGCCGGCGGCATCGTCACGCGCCACGTCCACGCGGCGCGCGTCGAATGTCACGCCGAGCGCGTGTGCCGTCGCCGCGCCGTGCAGGAGCCACGCGTCGGCGTTCGGGCTCAGGCCGTGATGGACATGCAGCGCGACGCAGCGTGCCGCCCCCACCGTTTGCACGGCGGCGTCGAGCAGCACCGACGAGTCGAGCCCGCCGCTGTACGCAATCGCGATGCGGCTCTGGCCGGGGAGCGTGGAAAGCGCGACGCCGAGCGCATCGAGTACGATGCGCCCGGCGTCGGATGGGGATTGGGTGGTCACGGCCTTGAGGGCGCTCGCGCGCCGGCGGGACGACACCAGGCTTACGCGCCCGGCGTCGTTTCCTTGAACTTGCCGTAGGCCATCAAGCGCTCGTAGCGGCGCTCCTTCAGGTCGGCGACGCTCATGCCCTGGAACTGGCGAAGCGAATCGGCAAGCGCGCGGCGCAGCAGCGCGGCCATGCCCTTCGGATCGCGATGCGCGCCGCCCAGCGGCTCGTTGACGATCTTGTCGATCAGGCCCAGCGCCTTCAGGCGATGCGCGGTGAGTCCGAGGGCTTCCGCGGCTTCGGGCGCCTTCGCTCCGCTCTTCCACAGAATCGCGGCACAACCTTCCGGCGAGATCACCGAATAGGTCGAGAACTGCAGCATGAGCACGGTATCGGCCACGGCGATCGCAAGCGCGCCGCCCGAGCCGCCTTCGCCGATGATCGTCGTGATGATCGGCGTCTTCAGTTCGGCCATCACGTAGAGATTGCGGCCGATCGCCTCCGACTGGCCCCGCTCTTCCGCGCCGATGCCCGGATACGCACCCGGCGTGTCGACGAACGTGAAGATCGGCAGACCGAACTTCTCGGCAAGGCGCATCAGGCGCTCGGCCTTGCGATAGCCTTCGGGACGCGGCATGCCGAAGTTGCGCGCGGCGCGCTCCTTCGTATCGCGACCTTTCTGCTGGCCGATCACCATGCAGGCCTGGCCGTTGAAACGCGCGAGACCGCCGACGATCGACAGGTCGTCCGCGAACGCGCGGTCGCCGTGCAGCTCGTGAAAATCGGTGAAGAGCTCGTGAACGTAGTCGAGCGTGTAGGGGCGCTGCGGATGGCGCGCGATCTGCGAGACCTGCCACGGGCTCAGGTTCGCGTACAGATCCTTCGTCAGTTGCTGGCTCTTCTTCGAGAGCCGGTCGATCTCTTCCGAAATATCGACGGCCGAATCGTCCTGAACGAAGCGCAATTCTTCGATCTTCGCTTCGAGTTCAGCGATCGGCTGTTCGAAATCCAGAAACGTGGTTTTCATGTGGTGGAATCCTTGGACTTGCCGGCAGCGCGTATTCTAACCGCGACTGCCGGCGTCAAAGCTGGCTCTGAACTATCGATTAAAAACCAGCGATAGTTAAATTCTTGGTCAATTTCTGGAGATCGGGCTGCGCGAGCCGGTCAGGCCGGCTCGAGGCTGCGCCACATGTACCATGTTGCGACCGTACGCCACGGCTCCCAGTTGGCCGCGACTTCGCGCGCTTCGCTGCGCGTGACCGGTTCGCCGCTGAAGTAGTTGACGCTGATCGCGCGGATCAGGCCGAGGTCGTCGAGCGGCAGGACGTTCGGACGCGCGAGGTTGAAGATCAGGAACATCTCCGCGGTCCAGCGGCCGATGCCGCGAATCTGCGTGAGCTCCGCAATCACGGCCTCGTCGTCCATCGAGGTCCATTTGCCGACGTGCAGCGCGCCTGAGACGAAGTGCTGCGCGAGATCGAGAATGTATTCCGTCTTGCGCTTCGAGAGCCCGCATGCGGCAAGTTTCTCGTGGCCGAGCTTGAGGAACTGCTGCGGCACGAGCCTGGGGCAGGCCTCCTCGACTCGCCGCCATAGCGCCTGCGCCGCGGCCGTGGAAACCTGCTGGCCGACCACCGAGCGCGCGAGCGTGACGAACGGATCGTCGCGGCTCAGCAAATGCACCGGGCCGAACTTCGGAATCAGTTTCTTGAGTATGCGGTCGCGCTTGACGAGATCGGCGCAGGCGCGATCCCAGTAATCGGGACGCTGCACGTCGAAGGGATGCGCACCGGCCGCGGCGGCGGTTGCCGCTGCCGTGTCAGGCAAATCGCGCGTGGCCACGCCGTCGGGTTGCACGGCCGGCACCGCGTGCAAGGCCTGCGCGTCGAGCGCGACGTTCACGCCATTGGCCTTCATGCGCGCCGACTTCACGCCCGCGGGCTTCGAAGCCGGCCTGGCCGTGCCGTTAGACGTGCCTCGCGCAACGCCCGTCGAGCCTTTTGCGGCTGCCTTTCTCGCCGGCGCCGTCTTGCCGTCGAGCCCATCCTTTGCTGCGTTGGCCGCGCCTGCGGCCTTGGCGGCACCGGTGCCGCGCATGGCGCGCTTCGCTGCCTCGCCCGTTAGCGACGCAGACCGCCTGGCCTGCGTCTTCGTGGCCATTGCCATCCTGCCTCCTGCCTCGCGAATCGATCAGTGGTTTGAACTAGCCGCTCAAACGCGGCGCCACTCGGTCAATCCGCCCGGTTTGTCTTCGAGTGCGATACCGGCCTCGAGCAGTTCGGCCCGGATCCGGTCCGCCTCCGCATACTGCCTGGCCTGCTTGGCCGCCACGCGCGCCGCAATCTTCGCTTCGATAGCAGCGGCGTCGATCGCATCGGCATCCTGTCCGCCCGCACCCTGCTGCAGAAACGCGCGCGGCTCGCGCACGAGCAGCCCGATCACGCGCGCGAGCTTTTGCAGTTGGCGCGCGAGCACGGCGTCGCGCGTGCGGTTCACTTCGGTCGCCAGTTCGAACAGCACGGCAATCGCCACCGGCGTATTGAAGTCATCGTTCATCGCCGCGTGGAAACGCTGCGCGTACGGCTCGCTCCAGTCGAGTTCGCCCGTATCGGGCGTCGCATCCTTGAGCGCCGTGTAAAGGCGCGTGAGTGCGTTGCGTGCATCGTCGAGGTGCACGTCGCTGTAGTTCAGCGGCGAACGATAATGCGCGCGCGCCATGAAAAAACGCACGACTTCCGCATCGTACTTCGCGAGCACTTCGCGGATCGTGAAAAAGTTGCCGAGCGACTTCGACATCTTCTCGTTGTCGATATTCACGAAGCCGTTGTGCATCCAGTAGTTGACGTACTTCTGGCCCGTCGCCGCTTCGCTCTGCGCAATTTCGTTCTCGTGGTGCGGAAACTGCAGGTCCTGTCCGCCGCCGTGAATGTCGAAATGCTCGCCGAGCAGCGCGCAGCCCATGGCCGAGCATTCGATGTGCCAGCCCGGACGGCCGCGTCCGTATTTCGATTCCCAGCCCGTGTCCGCCGGCTCTTCCGGCTTGGCCTGTTTCCAGAGCACGAAGTCAAGCGGATCCTGCTTGGCATCGTTGGCCGCCACACGCTCGCCCGCGCGCAGATCTTCGATCGACTTGCCGGACAGCGCACCGTAGCTGGCGAATTTGCGCACGGCGTAGTTCACGTCGCCGTCCGCGCCCTGATACGCGTAACCGTTGCGCTCAAGCTTACCGATCATGTCGAGCATCTGCGGGATGTATTGCGTCGCGCGCGGCTCATGGTCGGGACGCACGACACCGAGCGCGTCCGCGTCCTCATGCAGCGCGTCGATGAAACGGTCGGTAAGCGCCTTGATGGTCTCGCCGTTCTCCACCGCGCGACGGATGATCTTGTCGTCGATGTCGGTAATGTTGCGCACGTAAGTCACGTTGTAGCCGAGCGCGCGCAGCCAGCGCTGCACAATGTCGAACACCACCATCGCACGCGCATGGCCGACGTGACAATAGTCGTACACCGTCATGCCGCAGACGTACATGCGTACGACGCCGGGCTGAAGCGGCACGAAAACTTGCTTGTCACGCGCGAGCGTGTTGTAGATGCGCAGTGCTTCCATAAAGACGAGGATACGTGGGTCGAAGAAAATCCGCGACGGCAGCGAGCGCGACCGGGAGGTGCGTCGCACCGCTTCACTCATACGAGACAGGCGGAGACCACGAGTGGCGATGAAAGCCTGGCATCTTACGCGGCTCACCCGGCATTCGCCAGGACGCAGGATTCTGCAAGAACCTGCCGGAACGGGCGCACGACGAAAACGCACAGACCTTTTGTTAGAATGGCTCGGAGTATAACACCGCGACCTCACCCTATGAAACCTTCCAGCGGCCGCGCGCCCCGCGCTGCGACCCTTGCCGCAGCGGCTCTCGCGAGCGCGGCGCTCGTCCTTGGCGGCGCGCGCAACGCTGTCGCAGCGCCCCCCGCGGCAGTCGACAATACCCCCCAGGCGGACACGGCCATCGCGCAGCACAACTGGGCGGCCGCGCTCGACGCACTCGACGCGCGCATCAAGACAAACCCGCGCGACGTGCAGGCGAAGTTCAAGCGCGCCACGATCCTCGCGCGCCTGAACCGCGACCAGGAGGCGATCGAGGCGTTCACCGAACTGACGCAGACCTATCCCGAACTGCCCGAGCCCTATAACAATCTCGCGGCGCTCTATGCAAAGGAGGGCCGCTACGAGGACGCGCGTGCCGCGCTCGAAACGGCCGTGAAAGCGAACCCGTCCTACGGCCTCGCATGGGAGAACCTGGGCGATCTGTATCTGCGTCTTGCCGACGCGTCATACCGGCGCGCAACCGCGCTCGGTCACGCGAGCGGCGCGACCCAGCAACGCCTCGCCGATCTCCAGAAGATCGTCTCGCCGCCCGCCACGCCGAAAAAGGCACAAGCCGAAGCACCCGTTGCCGCAAGCACGGCGATCGCCACCTCGCCTGTGCTGAGCAATCCCTCATTCCAGTTTGGCGGCCCGTCCGGGTCGCTCGCGATGCCGCCGTTCGTGGCGCCGTCGCAGTAAGCCGTGCCGCGCGGCCCGACACACGGCGGCGCGGCGCACGACGTTTCTCCGCTTGTTTTCGCTACTCCGAGGATACTCATGAAATGGTTGATGTTGGCGCTCGGCAGCGCCGCCCTGATCGCGAACGCGCCCGCCTTTGCGCAATCGGCTTCCGCCGCCGCGCATCCGCAGGTGCTCTTCAAGACCAGCGAGGGCGACTTCCGCGTCGAGCTGTATCCGGAGAAGGCACCCAAGACCGTCGACAACTTCCTCCAGTACGTGAAGTCCGGCCAGTACAGCGGCACGATCTTCCACCGCGTGATCCCCGGCTTCATGATCCAGGGCGGCGGCTACACGGCAAGCTACGTCGAGAAGCCCACGCGCGCGCCGATCGCGCTCGAAAGCAGGAACGGTCTGAAGAACGTGACCGGCACGATCGCGATGGCGCGCACGAGCGACCCCGATTCGGCGACGGCGCAGTTCTTCATCAACACCGTGGATAACGCGGGCCTCGACTATCCGAATCCGGACGGCAACGGCTACGCGGTGTTCGGCAAGGTCGTCCAGGGCATGGACGTCGTGAAGAAGATCGAAGCGACCCCCACTACCTCGCGCGGCCCGATGTCCGACGTGCCGCAGAAGGAAATCGTGATCGAGTCGGCGACTGTCGTCGGCAAGTAAACCTCCCATCGTCGCGCGGCGCGGCACCGTGACACGCGAGGGGCATGACCCCCGCATCGTGACGGTGCCGCGCCGTCCTTTCACCCCCTGCCACAGCAAAGGATTCCATCATGGTCGAACTGCATACGAACCACGGCGTCATCAAGCTCGAACTCGACGCCGAGAAAGCGCCCAAGACCGTCGCGAACTTTCTCGAGTACGTGAACAAAGGCCACTATGACGGCACCGTCTTCCACCGCGTGATCGACGGCTTCATGATCCAGGGCGGCGGCTTCGAAGCCGGCATGAAGCAAAAACCCACCGACGCCACCATCGAAAACGAGGCGAACAACGGCCTGAAGAACGAGCGCGGCTCGATCGCGATGGCCCGTACCAACGACCCGCACTCGGCAAGCGCCCAGTTCTTCATCAACGTCGCCGACAACGACTTCCTGAACCACACGTCGCCGACGCCGCAAGGCTGGGGCTACGCCGTGTTCGGCAAGGTCGTCGAAGGCCTCGACGTCGTGGACAAGATCAAGAAGGTCCGCACCGGTTCGAAGGGCTTCCATCAGGACGTGCCGATGGACGACGTCGTGATCGAGAAGGCCGTCGTCGTCGAATAACGTCACTCATCACGTCACCAGGCGCACGCCTCGTTCATGCTGCAGGAAAAGGCACTTCGACACGCCGCCGCGGGCGTGCCCGGCGAGGGCAAACGCCCTCACGCGGCGCGCCCGTTTCTGTTCATCTCCGACCTGCATCTGAGCGAGGCCATCCCGCGCACGGTCGCCGCGTTCGAGCATTTCATCCGCGTCACCGCCGACCAGGCGGACTCGGTGTTCATACTCGGCGACCTCTTCGAATACTGGATCGGCGACGACATGCTCGCCGATCCCTTCGTCGCCCGCATGACCGCACTGATGCATACGCTTTCCGAGCGCGGCATCGCGCTCTACATCATGCACGGCAACCGCGACTTCCTGATGGGCAAGCGCTTCATGAAAGCGGCGGGCGCGATCTGGCTGCCCGACCCCATCGCAATCACGGCGTTCGGCACGCGCATCGCGCTCGCGCACGGCGACGGGCTGTGCACCGAAGATCGCGGCTACCAGGTCTTTCGCCGATTCGCACGCAATACCTTCGTGCAATGGCTCTTTCTCGCGTGGCCGTTCCGGTGGCGGCGCGCGCTCGCCGAGAACATGCGCAGGAAGAGCGAGCAAGGCCGCGAGCGCCCTGTCTCGCCGCGCTACGACGTGACGGCGCGCGGCGTCGCCGCGCTCTTCAGGCGCAGCCGCGCCGGCACGATCATTCACGGCCATACGCACCGCCCCGCGCGGCACCAGGAGCCGGGCGGCGTACGCTGGGTGTTGCCCGACTGGGACCTCGATCACGGCAAGCCGCGCGGCGGCTACCTGCGTGTCGACGCAGAAGGCTTCAGGATGATGCCGCACGGCTGAGCGGTCCTTCGACCGCTCACGCTCGCTCAGGCCTGGATGCGCGCCTGCTCCGCCTCGGCCCGATCCGGGTTCACGGCATCGCGCGCGGCCGCCTCACCCTCGAGGCTCGCCGACAGGCGCCGCAGATCGAGCAACGCCGCGTCGGCGCCATGCAGCGCTTCGAGGCGCGTGCCGAGACGCTCGAGCGCATCGACGATCGCGTCGACGCGCAGCGTCTGCTTCGCCGCGTGATCGATCAGCCCGTGAATCGCGAGCGAGACCGGATCGTCCGCATTCGGCGAGATGCCGTAGGCGCAGAACGCCTCGCGCGCCGACTTTTCCTTTGCCTGCGGCTGTGCAGTCCTGGCGGGCGCCACGATGCGCGCCGGGTTGCCGACCGCCGTCGCGCCTGCCGGCACCGGCTTCACGACCACGGCGTTCGAGCCGATTTTCGCCTGCGCGCCCACCGTAAAGCCGCCCAGCACCTTCGCCCCCGCACCGACGATCACGCCCGGCCCAAGTGTCGGATGACGTTTCGCACCGCGCGTGAGCGACGTGCCGCCCAGTGTCACGCCCTGGTAGATCGTGCAGTCGTCGCCGACTTCGGCGGTTTCGCCGATCACAACGCCCATGCCATGGTCGATGAAGACGCGCCGGCCGAGCGTCGCGCCCGGATGGATCTCGATACCGGTCAGAAAGCGTGCGACCTGCGAGAGGTAGCGCGCGAGCCAGCGGCGCTTCGCGAGCCAGCACGCGTGCGCGATGCGATGCAGCACGAGCGCATGCAGGCCCGGATAGCAGGTCAGCACCTCCCACGCACTGCGGGCGGCGGGGTCGCGCTCGCGGATCGTGGCGATGTCTTCGCGTAGTCTCTTGAACATGGCGGTCACGCTGTTATTGGGGGAACTGCGGGAAAACGGCACGATGCAGGCGCCGCGCGCGGCAACGCACGGACACGCTTGGCACGTACGCTGATTTGCTTATGATGTGCAGTCGATTCTAGGCGACAACGTGCGGCGCGCCGGGATGACCCCTATGGCGTAAAGGTCGGCCGGCGGCCCGGCTCACGGCGTATTGCCGCCGCCCTTCCCCTTCAGCAGCAGGATGTGCTTGGCGATGCCGCGCACGATATTGACCTCCTCGCGCTCCAGCCCCGAGCGTGCGAAGAGCCGCCGCAGCCGCGACATCAGCTTCTTCGGGTTCGCCGGATCGAGAAAGCCGAGCGTGACCAGCGCGTGCTCGAGGTGGACGTACATACGTTCGATGTCGTCGCTCGTGGCAAGCGGCGAAGCAGCCGGAACCGCGCTCAGGGACGGTGGCGGAGCCATTGCTTCGGCTCCGGAGAGATAGGCGAGACGCAATTCGTACGCGAGCACCTGGACGGCCTGCGCCAGATTGAGCGAACTGTAGGCGGGATTCGCGGGAATATGCGCAAGCGCGCTGCACCGCTCGACGTCATCGTTCGACAAGCCCGTGCGCTCGTTGCCGAACACGAGCGCGATATCGCCGTGCGCCGACACCTGGCGGCAGGCATCGCGCACCGCCTCGCGCGGCGCGCCGGGCGGCGGCCCGTATTCGCGCGTGCGCGCCGTGAGCGCGAGCGACCACTGCGTGCCCGCCAGCGCGTCGGCCAGCGTCGGCACGATGTGGGCCGCGGCAAGCACGTCGTCGGCGCCGCTCGCCATGGCGACGGCCTCGGGGTCGCGCTGCACCTGCGGCACCCGCGGCGCCACCAGCACGAGCCGCGAGAAGCCCATGGTCTTGAGCGCGCGCGCCGCCGCGCCGACGTTGCCGGGATGGCTCGGCTCGACGAGCACGAAACGGGTGGACGTGAAACCGCCGCGTAGCGGTTCGTGAGCTTCGCCGGTGGCGGCGTGAGGATCGGGGTGCACCAAGATGAATCTCGAACGACAGCAAAGTGAAGCACGTATGTTAGCGCGGGAAAGCCGAAGCACGTAGTGCGCGCCGTGCTGCGGCCCGGTACCGCCCCGCAGCACAGCCACATTCGTACCGCCACATTCGCAAGCCGCCAGCAACAACGACCCGGACTCGGGTAAAATGCGGGGATTCGCGCGCGGTTGCGCCCCGGTTGTCTCGCGCCGGCAGGCCGCGCCCCGCTCTTATTCAATTCGTCTCCGTTGGCGGGACAGGTTCGCACCTCAGGCGCCCTGTCCATCGTCAGACGCTTTTATCTTCTGCCGTCCGGCTCGTCGCGCCTCGTACGAACGCGCCGGATAAAAAGGATCCAGGCCCATGCATCCCATGCTCAACATCGCTGTCAAGGCCGCGCGCCGCGCCGGACAGATCATCAACCGCGCGTCGCTCGATCTCGACCTCGTGCAGGTCTCGAAGAAGCAGCACAACGATTTCGTCACGGAGGTCGACAAGGCATCGGAAGCGGCAATCATCGACACGCTGAAAACCGCCTACCCCGATCACGCCATCCTCGCCGAAGAATCGGGCCGCTCGGAGAACGAATCCGAATACCAGTGGATCATCGATCCGCTCGACGGCACCACGAACTTCATCCACGGCTTCCAGTACTACTGCGTGTCGATCGCGCTCGCGCACAAGGGCGTCGTCACGCAGGCGGTGGTCTACGACCCGACCCGCAACGATCTCTTCACCGCCTCGCGCGGCCGCGGTGCGTTTCTGAACGACCGCCGCATCCGCGTGGGCCGCCGCGACCGGCTGGCCGATTCGCTGATCGGCACGGGCTTCCCGTTCCGCGAAAAAGACGGCCTCGAACGCTACACCGATCTCTTCGCCGAAATGACGCGCGCCTGCACGGGCCTGCGCCGTCCGGGCGCGGCGGCGCTCGATCTGGCGAACGTCGCCGCGGGCCGCATGGACGGCTTCTTCGAGCAGGGCCTCAATCCGTGGGACGTGGCGGCGGGCGGCCTGATCGTGACCGAAGCGGGCGGCCTGATCGGCAACTACACGGGCGACTCGGATTTCCTGCACGTCGGCGAAGTGGTCGCGGGCAATCCGAAGGTGTACGCGCAGATGGTGCCGATCCTTTCGAAGTACACTCGCGTCAACGCGGCTTAAGGAATCCGGACGCGTGCGGCCCGTTTGCGGCCAGGCGCGGTCGAGCGGCTTCGGCCGCTTTTTTGTTTTGCCGCGCCTTTTGTCCTGCCTGTTGCCCCGCTTTTTGCAAATCAGCCACCGCGATCGCATCCGATGAAAAAGGGCTTCTACACGATCATCGCAGCGCAGTTCGTTTCGTCGCTCGCCGACAACGCGCTGTTGATCGCGGCGATCGCGCTGCTCACGGTGATCGCATCGCCCGCCTGGGTGACGCCGCTCCTGCAGATCTTCTTCACGGTGTCCTATGTGGTGCTCGCGCCCTTCGTCGGCGCGTTCGCCGACGCCCTGCAAAAACGCCACGTCATGTTCGTCTCCAACGCGCTCAAGGCATGCGGCTGTCTGCTGATGATCGCGGGCGTGCACCCGATGATCGCCTATGGCGTGGTCGGCTTCGGCGCGGCGGCCTACTCGCCCGCAAAGTATGGAATCCTGACCGAGCTGCTGCCGCCCGAGAAGCTCATCGCGGCGAATGCCTGGCTCGAATCGGCAACCGTGCTCTCCACCATCGTCGGCACGATGCTGGGCGGCGCGCTCGTCAGCACGTACGCCGATCGCTTCGTCGCACACCATGCGCTGCCGCTGATCCACTCGTCGGCGGATCTCGCGATGTTCGCGGTGATGCTCACTTACGCCATTGCCGCCCTCATCAACTTCGACATTCCCGACACCGGCGCGCGCTACGCAAACCGCCTGAAGGAACCCCGGCGCCTCGTCACCGATTTCGTGAACTGCTTCAACGTGCTCTGGGCCGACAAGCTCGCGCAGATTGCGCTCTGGGTCACGACGCTCATGTGGGGCGCCGCCGTCACGCTGCAACTGCTCGTGCTCAAGTGGGCCGACGTCAACCTCGGCCTCTCGCTCTCGAAAGCCGCCGTCATGCAGGGCGTGACCGGCCTCGGCATCGCGCTCGGCGCGGGCGCCGCCGCCGCGTGGGTATCGCTGCGCGCGTCGCTGCGGGTGCTGCCCGTGGGCGTGCTGTGCGGCGCCGTGGCGGTCGGCATGGCGTTCTACAGCAAGGGGCTCTTCCCGCCGGGCGAGGGCCTGCGGATCGGCCGCTTCGTGCTGCCCTTCTATCTGCTCTTCGCGTACCCGCTGATGGTGCTGCTCGGCACGCTCGCCGGCTTTTTCATCGTGCCGATGAACGCGCTGCTGCAGCACCGGGGGGCGACGCTCCTTTCCGCGGGCCACTCGATCGCGGTGCAGAATTTCAACCAGAACCTCGCCGTGCTGCTGATGCTGGGCGCCTATGCGCTGCTGCTAACGGCAAAGATGCCGGCGCAGTGGATCATCGTCGTGTTCGGCACCTTCATCGCCGCGATGATCGGGCTCGCCATGCGGCGAAGCGCCGCCAATGCGCGCAAAGTGGATCTGCGCGCGCTCGTGGACGAATGAGCGCGCAGATCCACTTTGCGCGTCGCCCTTACCGGGCGCCGGCCGTCCGCACCGGCCGTTCGGCCAGCTTTACATGCGGGCCGCGCGGGTTAAACTCACGCCCTGAACCCTAAGCAAGATTTTCGAGGATGGCTACACATACCGAAGGCGACATCGCACAGCACACGCCGATGATGCGCCAATACCTCAGCATTAAAGCCGACCATCCGGGCACGCTCGTGTTCTACCGGATGGGCGACTTCTACGAGCTCTTCTTCGAAGACGCCGAAAAAGCCTCGCGGCTGCTCGACCTCACGCTCACACAGCGCGGCGCCTCGGCCGGCAATCCGATCAAGATGGCCGGCGTGCCGCACCATGCCGTGGAGCAGTATCTCGCCAAGCTCGTAAAGCTCGGCGAATCGGTGGCGATCTGCGAGCAGATCGGCGATCCGGCCACGTCGAAGGGGCCCGTCGAGCGCAAAGTCGTGCGTGTCGTCACGCCCGGCACGCTGACCGACGCGGCCCTGCTCTCCGACAAGAACGACGTTTATCTGATGGCCGTCTGTCCCGGCCATAACCGGCGCGGCGCGACGGTCAACGTCGGTCTCGCCTGGCTCAATCTCGCGAGCGGCGCACTGCGCCTCGCGGAAATCGCGCCCGAGCAGGTCGCCGCCGCCTTCGAGCGGATCCGCCCCGCGGAAATCCTCGTCGCCGAACTACCTGCGGAATCGGCGGGATGGGCGCCGCCCGCGGCGTCCGGGTCGACGGCCGGGTCGAATTCGGGCGCGCGCACGCGTGTGCCGGCCTGGCATTTCGACGTCGCCTCGGGCAAGCAGCGCTTGTGCGACCAGCTCGACGTAGCGAGTCTCGACGGCTTCGGCGCGCAGGCGCTCACAAGCGCATGCGGCGCCGCGGGCGCGCTGCTGCTCTACGCGGCGGCCACGCAAGGCCAACAACTGCGCCACGTGCGCAGCCTGAAGGTGGAAGTCGAGTCGGAGTACATCGGCCTCGATCCGGCCACGCGCCGCAACCTCGAACTCACCGAAACGCTGCGCGGCACCGAGTCGCCCACGCTCTGCTCTCTGCTCGATACCTGCAGCACGGCGATGGGCAGTCGCCTCCTGCGCCACTGGCTCCATCATCCTCCGCGCGATGCGTCGATCGCCCAGATGCGCCAGCAGGCCGTCGGCGCGCTGCTCGAAGCCCCGCCACCCGCCGGCGTCGACGATCTGCGCGCGAGCTTGCGCCAGATCGCCGACGTCGAGCGCATCACCGGACGCCTCGCGCTGCTTTCGGCGCGCCCACGCGACCTGTCGAGCCTGCGGGACACGTTCGCTGCGTTGCCCACTCTGCGCGACCAAGTGGCGGCGGCCGCCGGCGGCGCGAGCGCCGCGCCGTCGCTCGCGCGCATCGCCCTGGCACTGGAACCGCCGGCCGCGTGTGCGGACCTGCTGCAACGCGCGGTTGCACCGGAACCGGCCGCCATGGTGCGCGATGGCGGCGTGATCGCACGCGGCTACGACGCCGAGCTCGACGAGCTGCGCGACCTGTCGGAGAACTGCGGCCAGTTCCTGCTCGATCTCGAAATACGCGAGCGCGCCCGCACGGGCATCGGCAATCTGCGTGTCGAGTACAACAAGGTGCATGGCTTCTATATCGAGGTCACGCGCGGCCAGACCGACAAGGTGCCCGACGACTATCGCCGGCGCCAGACGCTCAAGAACGCCGAACGCTATATCACGCCCGAGCTGAAGACCTTCGAGGACAAGGCGCTTTCCGCCCAGGAACGCGCGCTCTCGCGCGAGCGCGCGCTCTACGACGCGCTGCTGCAGTCGCTGCTGCCGTTCATTCCCGACTGCCAGCGCGTGGCCGCGGCGCTCGCCGAACTCGACGTGCTTGCCGCGTTCGCGGAACGCGCCCGCGCACTGGACTGGTGTGCGCCCGCCTTCTCGCCGGAGCCCGGCATCGAGATCGAACAGGGCCGTCATCCGGTCGTCGAGGCGCAAGTCGAACAGTTCATCGCCAATGACTGCGTACTCGGGGCCGACCGCAAGCTGCTCCTCATCACCGGCCCGAACATGGGCGGTAAATCGACCTTCATGCGGCAGACCGCGCTGATCGCGCTGATCGCCTACGTGGGCAGCTACGTGCCCGCGAAGCAGGCGTGTTTCGGCCCGATCGACCGCATCTTCACGCGTATCGGTGCCGCCGACGACCTCGCGGGCGGCCGCTCGACCTTCATGGTCGAGATGACCGAAGCGGCGGCAATCCTCAACGACGCCACCCCGCACAGCCTCGTGCTGATGGACGAGATCGGGCGCGGCACCTCGACCTTCGACGGTCTTGCGCTCGCTTGGGCCATCGCGCGCCACCTGCTTGCGGGCAACGGTTGCCACACGCTCTTCGCGACGCACTATTTCGAGCTCACCCAACTGCCCGCGGAATTCGCGCAGGCGGCAAACGTGCATCTCTCCGCGGTCGAGCACGGGCATGGCATCGTGTTCCTCCACGCCGTGCAGGAGGGCCCGGCCAACCAGAGTTATGGCCTGCAGGTTGCCCAGCTCGCGGGTGTGCCTGCGCCGGTGATTCGCGCGGCGCGCAAGCATCTCGTCTATCTGGAGCAGCTTTCGGCGGGACAACCTACACCGCAGTTGGACCTCTTCGCGGCGGCGCTCGCCGACGATGCGCCGCTCGAGGCCGAAGACGCGCCTGCCGCGCAGGATCCGGGCGCGGCACTCGTTGCCGAACGGCTGCGCGCGCTCGATCCGAACGAGCTGCGCCCGCGCGAGGCACTCGATCTGCTGTACGAACTGCATGAGCTGGCCACGGCGCCGGACGCGAAACGCTGAGCGTCGCCACGCGACGCCGGGGGCGGGGGGGGGGGGGGGGCGGGGGGGGGGGCGGGGGCGGGGGGGGGGGGGGGGGGCGGGGCGGCGGGGGGGGGGGGCCGCGGGGGGGG
>NZ_JBANLK010000061.1:10968-29971 GCF_054968425.1 Paraburkholderia sp. AV2 | reverse complement strand
CGCGGCGGCCGCGGCCGCGGGGGCGCGGGGCGCGGGGGTTTTCTGGGCGGGCGGCGGGGGTGAGTGCTCCCGGCCCCCCCGACCTGACCGCCGCGCGCTTGCTAAAATCGGGGTTTTCCATCCGAACCGGGCCAACCAGGCGTTGAGCCTGCCCGCCGAAGGAACCCCGCATGAAACAGTATCTCGAGCTGGTCCGCTCGATTCTCGACACCGGCACCTGGCAGGAAAACCGCACGGGCATCCGCACGATCAGCCAGCCCGGCGCGATGCTGCGCTTCGATCTGCAACAGGGCTTTCCGGCCGTTACCACGAAGAAACTGGCGTTCAAGTCCGCTGTCGGCGAACTGATCGGCTTTCTGCGCGCCTCGCGCAGCGCCGCGGACTTCCGCGCGCTCGGCTGCAAGGTCTGGGACGCCAACGCGAACGAGAACGCGCAGTGGCTCGCGAATCCCTATCGCGAAGGCCCGGACGACCTCGGCGGCGTGTACGGCGTGCAGTGGCGCCGCTGGCCCGCATACAAGGTGCTGGACGCCGGCGCGACGGCTCGCATTGACGACGCGCAGTCGCGCGGTTATGCGCGCGTGGCGGAATTCGTCGAAGATGGGCGGCCGCAGGTGCTGCTCTACAAGGCGATCGACCAGTTGCGCCAGTGCCTCGACACGATCATGCACAACCCCACCGACCGGCGCATTCTGTTTCATGCGTGGAATCCGGCGGTGCTCGAAGAGATTGCGCTGCCCGCCTGCCACCTGCTGTACCAGTTCCTGCCGAACGCGACGAAGCGCGAGATGTCGCTGTGTCTTTATATCCGCAGCAACGACGTGGGCCTCGGCACGCCGTTCAACCTGACCGAAGGCGCGGTGCTGCTGCATCTGGTCGCCCGGCTTACGGGCTACACCCCGCGCTGGTTCACGTACTTCATCGGCGACGCGCACATTTACGAGAACCAGCTCGACATGCTCAACGAGCAGTTGCGCCGTGAACCGTTCGCGAGCCCGCAACTGGCGATCTCGGAGCGGGTGCCCGAGTACGCGAAGACGGGCGTGTACGAGCCGGAATGGCTAGAGAAGGTCGAACCCGCGGATTTCTCGCTGGTCGGCTACCGGCATCACGAACCGCTCACGGCGCCGATGGCCGTCTGAGCGCGAGCGGCAACGGCGGCGGCCTATGAAAAAGGCCCGCGAACCTCAGGTTCGCGGGCCTTTCGCGCTTGATGGCAGCGCTCGATAGCCGCTTTCATGACCGGGGAGCCAAGCTCCCCGGCGCTCGCGCTCAGCCGTGCTGATGGTCGTCATGACCGCGGTTGGCGTGCTCGTCCGGATGGGGCGCCGGGTGCGGTTCCGCGTGGGGCTGCGGCTGCGGGCGGGGTTCCGCATGTTGCTGCGGCTGCGGACGGGCCTCCGCGTGCTGCTCGGGCTGCGGTTGCGGGCGAGACTCCTCCCGAGCCTGCTGCGGCGCCTGCGGCCTTGCCTCGGGAGCCTGCTCGAAGCCGCGCTGCGGCTGGCCTTGCGGCTCGCGGGCGTTCGCCGCCTCGCGGGTCTCGGGCTGCCCCGGGCGGCGGGCTTCGTTGCCGGGTTCGCTGCGCGCGGCCATCGGCGCATGCGGCTGAGTCCAGACCGGCTGATGCGCCTCGGCCTGGCCCGGCGCGTTCGGCGTGCCGCCTGCCGGACGGCCTGCGACCTGCTGCGGCGGATGCGGTACGCCATGCTCCTCTTGCACCGGCTCATGGGCGTTCGCCATGCCCGGCTGGCCGCGTTCGGGTGCGGGCACGCCGCCCGGACGAGCAGGTTGCGGCGCACCGCCCCCGGGGCGCTCCGCTTCGCGCATCACCGGCGAATGCGGTGGCACCACGCGCACGTTCTGTGCGGCCGCGAGCGGCGCATGCGCCGGCGCGGAGACGCGCACGACCGGCGCGCCGGCCCCCGGCACCGCGCCGCCTTCGTGCGCGAAGCGCTGGGCGAGGGTGTCGTGAAAGGCGGGCGGCGTGACGGCCGCGCGCGTTGCCACGACCTGGCGTGCCTGCAGTGCCGCGGGCGGGCGATAGTTCGCGCGCCGCAGGGCGCCGCCGAAGCTGCCCTGCACCGGCGCGATGCCCGGCGTGCCGGACTCGATGCGAGCGTTGCGCCATTGCTGCGGATCGACGCGCTGCGCGAAGCGCGCGACGGGCTGGCCATGGACGAAGTCCGTCGCCGGCACCGCCGTCACCGCACCCGGCACGCGATAGTTGACGAAGGTGTTGTGCACGTTGACGTTCGTGATGTTGGTTACGTGCACGTTGTTGACGACGACGGTCTGGTTCACGCGCTGATAGTAGTGCGGGCTCCAGCCGCCCCAGCCCGGGTGCCACGGCTCGCCCGGCCCGAGCGCGAACCAGGCGACGCCTGCCGCGGCCACGCCGCCCACGGTCAGGTCCACGCCCCAGTTCGCGTCGCCGCCCCCGCCGCCGACGAAGGCGACGAGTGCCGGCGCGTAGACGGGCGGAGCGCTCTCGACGAGCGGGCCGGGCACCCACGCCCAACTGTCGTCGACATAGGCCCAGCGGCCGTAGTGATATGGCGCGAAGCCCCACGGGGCATCGTCGACCCACGTCCAGCCCCACGGCGCCTGCCAGACCCAATGGCCGTCGTGGTAAGGCGCCCAGCCCGCAGGCTCGGCGTTCGGTACCCAGACCTCGCCGTATTGCGGATTCTCGCGCCAGTTGCCGTTGGCATCGAGGTCCTCGTAACCGGGCATGTCGCGCGACACATAGCGCGCGGAGATCGAGCGGTCCTCGGCCGCGTCGCGAGCCAGCGCCCACTGGTCGAAGGCGTCGGGCGGCGGCGCGGCGTTGCTCGCCGTCTCCTGCAGGTCGGTGCCCGCGAACTGGATCTGCTGGCCCGCCGACATCGGGATCTGGCCGTTCTCGCCGTACACCGTCACGCTGCCGCTGCGCACGGTCACCGTCGTCGAGCTGCCGTCCGGCGCCACGTCCACGCGATAGTCGCCGGGCTGATTCACGCCGAGCGCGAGGTTCGGCGTGTCGATTTCATAGGTGGTGCCGGCGGGCAGCTCGCGCACGCGCGTCGAAAGCGTGCCTTGCGCCACCTTCAACTGGGCGGCGCTGTCGCTGAGGTTCAGGATGTCGAGGCTCGTCTGCGCGCTCATCCGCACCGCCGTCGAGCCGATATGAAGTTCCGAGCGGGCGTTCGCGTCGTTCCAGAGCTGGTCGCCCGTCGTGAGCGGGCGGTTCACCTGGGCATAGGACCAGTCGGTGGTGCCGGCCGGTTCGGTCGTGACGGCGCCGGCCATATAGTCGAGCCGCGCGACGCGGCCCGGCGGATCGACGTTCGCGCCTTCCTGCGCGCTGGCGCCGGGCGGCGGGGCGGACTGAGCGAATGCCGGGGCGGCGGCGAGGTTCAGTGCGGCAAGCGCGGCGCAAGCGATCAGCGTGTGGCCGGTAAGCCGGCGGAATGAGGTGAGGGTCGGTGTGCGCTCTTTCATGTTTTTCTCCATGGCGCGCCGCTTTTTACGGTGCGTCCTGTGAAGCACTGTAACGGCCGTGCCTGTTTCCATGCGCGCGGAATTGTAAGACCTTCGGCTCCAGATGTAACAGAACGTGTTGCCGTGTAAGGATTGCAAGGTGGGGCGTGCGGATCCCTGCCTTCGGCGCGGGCAGGGATCGACGGGATCGGGATGGCGGCAGGGATGGCGGCGAGGATGGCGCAGCGATCTAGCCGGCCGTCAACGCGTCGAACTCGCGCTGACCCGCCGGCGTGATACGCAGCACGCGCGGCCGGCTCGCGCGCTCGATCCAGCCGCGCGCCAGCCAGCAATCGAGCAGCGCGGCACCCAGCGCGCCGCCCAGATGCGGTCGCCGCTCGCTCCAGTCGAGACAGGTACAGGCGAAGCGGCGCCGCTTCGCGTGCAGCGCGCCGACGTCCACGCCCAGGTCGCGCAATCGTGCCGCACCGTCGGGCGTCGCGTCGAGATAGCCGCCGTCGAAGACGAGCAAGCCGTCGTCGACGAAGCGCTCGAACACGCTGACCGCGACTTCGCCCGCCATATGGTCGTAGCAGGTGCGGGCGCGGCGCATTTCCAGCGGCACCGTGCGCGCGGGCCGTATTGCCGGCTGCGGCGTCGCCGCCTCGGCGATGTTCATGAGGGCTTCGATGGCCGCCGCGATGTCGGGTGTCGCGATCCGGTAGTAACGATGGCGGCCGCGCACGTCGAGCGCGAGCAGGCCGCCTTCGGCGAGGCGCGCGAGGTGCGCGCTCGCTGCCGAGGGCGACAGCCCGGCGATCAGCGTGAGTTCGCCGGCGGGCCGCGCGCTGCCGTCCATCAGCGTCCAAAGCATGGCGGCCCGTCCGGGATCGGCGAGCAGCGCGCCAATGCGTGACAGGCCGGGAAAGTGGCGGGTTTCGTCGAGAAGCGGGGCAGCCATGGCGGCTCCTTGCAAGGGCGGCACGCGGGTGCCCATGAACGCTACTCTAACCGCGCCCGGCATTCGACGTTTCACGTTAATCTGAAACATGAACCTTCCACGTGCTCGCCTTCCCGAGAGGCCCGGCGGAGGCTTAGGGTCGAACGGGCGTCTCCTGCGTGTGCCGGTGCCGCTGCGCTAGAATCTAAACCTCTCCCTCACCGCACGCAGAGATGAAACGCTTTCTGGCCCTCGCGGCTGCCTGCTCCCTCGCATTGCTGTGCGCGGCTTGCGCACAGGGCGGTCCTGCGCCGTCGAACGACGTAAGCGGAGTCACGATGTACGGCACCCTCGACGAAGGCATCGTCTTCCGGCATTGAGCGTGGTTTGGCAGGAATTGATGCCATCCTGATGTGACTGCCAGCCGGGGCGATGCGATGATGACTGCATCGCGTCTTCCCGCTTTGCGCCATGTCTCAATCGTCTGCCGCGCGTCACGTCGTTTTCGCCGTCGCCCCCGATCTCGTTCTGCTCGATGCCTGTGGGCCCATTGAGGCGTTCTGGCGCGCCGAGCTCGCGGTGCGCGCTGCCCGGCCCGCGCAGGCGGCTGGCGGCGAGCCCTGTGCGTACCGCGTCACGGTTGCCTCGGTGGCGGGCGGCGTGCTACCGACCTTCGCGGGGCTGCCCGTCGTCACCGAACGGCTCGATGCGCTCGATGCCGCCACCATCGACACGCTGATCGTGCCGGGAACGCCCGTCGACGACGCCACGCCGCTGCAGCCCGAACTCGTCGCCTGGATCGCGGCCCGTGCGCCGCACGCACGGCGCGTGGCCGCGGTGTGCACGGGCGCGTTCTATCTCGCTGCCGCCGGTCTGCTGGATGGCCGCCGCGCGACGACGCATTGGCGCAACGCGGCCCAGCTCAAGCGGCGCTTTCCGCAGGTCGAAGTCGATCCCGATCCGATCTTTTTGTGCGACGCGCGCGATGGCCGCGTGGTCTGGACCTCGGCGGGCGTGACGGCGGGTATCGATCTGTCGCTCGCGCTGATCGAGGAGGACCATGGTCACGCCGTGGCGATGCAGGCCGCGCGCCGGCTCGTGGTGTTCATGAAGCGGCCCGGCGGCCAGGCGCAGTTCAGCGAGGCGCTGGCGGCGCAGTCCATGGCGGGCGGCACGTTCGACGCACTGCACGGCTGGATGGCCGCGAACCTGCATACGGAATTGAGCGTCGAGCGGCTTGCCGAGGCGGCGAGCATGAGCCCGCGCACGTTTGCGCGGCGCTATGCCGAAGAGGTGGGGCGTACGCCGGCGCGCACGGTGTCGGCGATGCGCGTGGAGGCCGCGGCGCACGCGCTCGTGCAATCGCGCCGGCCGCTCAAGCGGATCGCCGCCGACTGCGGCTTCGGCAGCGAGCAGAACCTGCGGCGCGCCTTCGAGCGCAGCTATGGCGTGCTGCCGCTCGAATACCGGGAGCGCTTCGCGGCAGCGTAGGGCGTTGGGGGGAGGCGGGGCTCGGCCAGACGCTGCGCCGGCCCAGATGCAACCGTATAATCGACGCCTTCCCACAAGCAAGCTGCGCAAGCGGCAAACCCCACGAGCGGAGCCCATCATGAGTACGCCTTCCCAGCCGCTGGACCGTTCGGAAACGACGTTCCGCTTTCTGGCCGAGCCGACTTCGGTGAATTTTGGCGGTAAAGTGCACGGCGGTGCGCTGATGAAGTGGATCGACGAGACCGCCTACGCATGCGCGGCCGTCTGGTCGGGCCGCTACTGCGTGACGGTGAGCGTGGGCAACATCCGGTTTCGCCGGCCGATCCTCGTCGGCAACATGGTCGAACTGCGCGCGCGCGTGGTGGCGACGGGCCGCACCTCGATGCACATCCACATCACGGTGCATGCCGGCGACCCGAAGAGCGGCCAGTTGCGCCTCACGACCGATTGCCTGATCGTGTTCGTTGCCGTGGACGAAAACGGCAATCCGATTCCCGTGCCGACGTTCACGCCCGAAACCGAAGAGCAGCAGCGCCTCGCAAAGTACGCGCTCGACGTGAGGCATGCGCTCGACGCGATCGTCGAACTGAAGCCCGAGGAAGTCGCGAAGGGCCAGGTCTGACGCACGACTTTCGTGAACGCAAAGCGGGCGGCGAGGTTTCGAATCCTCGCCGCCCGTTTGCTTTGCGCGAAGGCGAAGCGCCAGCTACTTTTTCGGATTTCCCACCATGTCGGCGGGCTTGACCCACTCGTCGAACTGCGCCTCGGTGACGTGGCCGAGCGCGAGTGCGGCGGCCTTGAGCGTCGTGCCTTCCTTGTGCGCCTTCTTGGCGATCTGCGCGGCTTTGTCGTAGCCGATGTGCGGATTGAGCGCCGTCACGAGCATCAGCGATTCGTTGAGCAAAGTGTCGATGCGCGTGTGGTTCGGCTCGATCCCCACGGCGCAGTGATCGTTGAAGCTGAGCGCGCCGTCCGCGAGCAGGCGGATCGACTGCAGCACGTTGTGCGCGATCATCGGCCGGAACACGTTGAGCTCGAAGTTGCCGCTCGCGCCGCCGAAGTTCACGGCCACGTCGTTGCCGAACACCTGGCAGCAGAGCATCGTCACTGCTTCGGACTGCGTAGGGTTCACCTTGCCGGGCATGATCGAGCTGCCGGGCTCGTTCTCGGGAATCGAGAGTTCGCCGAGGCCGCAGCGCGGGCCGCTCGCGAGCCAGCGAATATCGTTGGCGATCTTCATGAGGCTCGCGGCGACCGTCTTGAGCGCGCCGTGCGCGAACACGAGCGCGTCCGCCGCGGCCATCACCTCGAACTTGTTGGGCGCTGTGACGAAGGGCACGCCCGTGAGCTTGCCGATGGTTTCGGCCACTTTCTGCGCGAACTGCGGATGCGCGTTCAGGCCCGTGCCGACGGCGGTGCCGCCCTGCGCGAGTTCATGGAGATGCGGCAGCGCCGACTCGACATGCCTGATGCCCTGGTCGAGTTGCGCGACATAGCCGGAGAACTCCTGGCCGAGCGTGAGCGGCGTGGCGTCCTGCAGGTGGGTGCGGCCGATCTTGACGATGCCGGCGAAGGCCTTTGCTTTGGCGTCGAGCGTGTCGCGCAGCGTCTTCAGCGCGGGCAGCAGATGCTTGACGATGCCGTAAGCGGCCGCGACGTGCATGGCCGTCGGGAACACGTCGTTCGACGACTGGCCGCGATTGACGTCGTCGTTCGGATGGACGAGGCGTGCCTCGCCGCGCTCGCCGCCCAGGATCTCGCTCGCCCGGTTCGCGATCACCTCGTTGAGGTTCATGTTGGTTTGCGTGCCCGAGCCGGTCTGCCAGACCGCGAGCGGGAACTCGCCGGGATGCTTGCCTTCGATGATCTCGTTGGCAGCCTGCACGATCGCGCGCGCTTTTTTCTCGTCGAGCACGCCGAGGGCGAGGTTGACCTCGGCGGCCGCGCGCTTGATCGTGGCTAGCGCGTTGATCAGCTCGGGCGACTGCTTCTCGGTCGAAATGCGGAAGTTCTGCAGGGAGCGCTGCGTCTGCGCGCCCCAGAGGCGCGCGGCGGGCACGGCGATCTCGCCGAACGTGTCGCGCTCCAGTCTTACGTCTTCGGTCATGGTGCACTCCGGTGAGTGGCGCGACGCCGGCGATGGCTCAGGCGCCGCTTTCGGGTCCGCTTTCGGTCCGCCTGGGTGTCCGGTCGAAGGCGGGAATTTCACAACTGATTGTCGACCGGCAACAGCAAGAATAGCCCGGTCAACAGATTTCGGCAGAAACCGGCGTTCGGATCGACGTTGTACGTGTGGATCATGCCGTCTTCCTCGTCGGTCCACACGAGCGGCCAGGCCGTGGCCGCGCCGTTGGTGCCGGCGGGCGTGGCGAGCGTCACGTGGTAGCTGACCTTGGGCGAGGTCGCGCGCGCGAAATAGCTCGCTACCTCGTGGGCGAGCACCGGGCTGTCGATGGTCAGCGCGAGCTCGGTGTTCAGGCTCGCGGAGCGCGGGTCGAGATTGAGCGAGCCGATCACGACGGTCTCGTCGTCGATGACGTAGGCTTTCGCGTGCAGGCTCGAGCGCGAATGCGAGCCGGCGATGCTGACCGGTCTGCGCGAGGGCACGTCCTCCTTGAACTCGTAGAGTTCCGCGCCGGCGCGCAGGAGCGGCACGCGATAGGGGCTGTAGCCGGCCTGCACGGCGACGGCGTCCGTGGCGGCGAGCGAGTTGGTCAGGAACGCCACGCGCACGCCGCGCGCGGTCAGCTTGCGCACCTCCTCGACTCCCGCGTCGTGCGGCACGAAGTAGGGCGTGAAGGCCTGCACGCTGCTGTGCGCCGTGTGGATGCGGTCGAGGAGCGACTGCATGGCGGCGCCCACTTCGCCGCTCGGAGCGGCCTGCGCGTCGGCGATCTTCTCCGGCGAGTCGGCGACGAACGAGCAGCGCGCCCACTCGAGGTCGAGCTGGTGTTGCGCGATCTGAACGTCGAGCGGCGTGGCGTTGAGCGGCTTCGCGTTATAGGGATCGGCGTTCTCGTGCCAGTGGCGGCGCAATTCGTCGCGCGCGGCGTCGAGCTCGCGCGGATCGAACTGCTGGCGGTTCAGCGCGCTCAAGGGATAGGCGACGCTGCTGTTCCAGTACGCGTCGAAGCTTGCCGAGATCTGCGCCGCGACCGGGCCGGCCGCGAGCACGTCGAGATCGGTGAACTGCAATGTCGGGCTCGCGCTGAAGTACTCGTCGCCCAGGTTGCGGCCGCCCACGATCGCGAGCTGGTTGTCCACGATCATCGCCTTGTTGTGCATGCGGCGCGTGAACTGGTCGAGGTTCGTGAAGAAGTTCGTGGTGCGCGCGAACATGCCTTCGCCCGCGCTGCCATACGGATTGAACACGCGGATCTGGATCATCGGGTGCGTGTTCAGGGCCGCCATCAGACTGTCGATGTCGTGGAAGTTCAGGTCGTCCACGAGCATGCGCACGCGCACGCCGTGGTCGGCCGCATAGAGCGCCGCGCCCAGCAGCAGCTTGCCGGTCGTGTCCTCGTTCGCGATGTAGTACTGCATGTCGAGCGTCTTCGTCGCGGCCCGGGCGAGCGCGATGCGCATCTGCAGGGAGTCCGTGCCGGTGGCGAGGAGGCGAAAGCCCGACTGGCCCGGGTGCGCGGCTTCGGGCGCCGCGAGCGCGGTGCCGAGGGCGGTGGGCGTGGTCTGCGGCAGCGCCTGGGTGGTGTCGCGCGGCAAGGCCGTGGCGGGCGGCCGCGTGGCGCAGGCGGCGACGAGCGTCGCGCAGAGGAGGACAAGAGCGGCGCGCAGGAATCGCGCGAAAGGGCGCGCCGCATTGCGGCGCGTTGGAGCTTGGGTCGGTGCGGGTGGCGCAGTCAAGCGGGGTCTCCCGTGCGGTCGTGGCGCGCTGTCTTCTTTCCTGCGGAGTCGGCCTGATTCTACGGGAGCGTGCTGGCGCGCGTACTGCCGCGCGCCGGCTTGCCGGCCCAGTAGCCCGCGAGCAGCGACCCCGAAAGGTTGTGCCACACCGAGAACAGCGCGCCGGGCAGCGCGGCGAGGGGGGAGAAGTAGAGCTTGCCGAGCGTCGCGGCGAGGCCCGAGTTCTGCATGCCGACCTCGATGGCGAGCGTGCGGCACACGGACTCGTCGAAGCCGAGCAGGCGTCCGCCCCAATAGCCGCCCAGCAGGCCGAGGCCGTTGTGCAGGACCACGCCGAGCGCGACCAGCGGCCCGACCGTCGCGATGCTCGCGTGCGTGCCGCCCACCACAGCGGCGATGATCGCGAGGATCGCGGCCATCGAGACGAGCGGCAGCACCGGCTCGATGCGGCGCACGAGCCCATGGGCGAGACGGTTGACGAGGAGGCCGATCAGGATCGGCAGGCCGACGATTTGCAGGATGCTCAGCAGCATGCCGCGCACGTCGACCGTGATCGAGGCATCGACATAGAGACGCGTGAGGAGCGGAGTGGCGAACACGCCGACGAGCGTGGACAGCGCGCTGATCGTCACTGAAAGCGCGACGTCGCCGCGCGCCAGATAAATCATCACGTTCGAAGCGGTGCCGCTTGCCACGCTGCCCACGAGCACCATGCCGGCCGTGAGGTCGGGCGGCATGTGCAGCGCTTTTGCGATCGCCCATGCGGCGAGCGGCATCACGAGGTAATGCAGGAAGATGCCGGCCAGCACGGGCGCGGGCCGCGTGAACACGCGCTGGAAGTCGGCGAAGGAGAGCGTGACGCCCATCGCGAGCATGATGATCATGAGCAGCGTCGTGACGTGCGGCGCGATTGGCGCGACCGCGCCCGGCACGAAGTACGCGACGAGGGAGACGAGCACGGCCCAGAGCGGGAAGAGTCGGGTGATCGGGGCAAGCATGGCGGGGTGGTCCGGTTTTGGTTTTTTGGGCGTGGCTGCGTTTGTTATCGGCCGATGCGGAGGCGCGCCTCATGGACAACTGGACGGCGACCGTGGCGCGCCCATTTTAACCGGACGCTTAACTGCCCGAGGCGCGTCAGGCCTGGCGGGCTCCGGTGGCCGCGACGATGACGCGCCGCAGGCTCATCCGGTGAAAACGCAGCGTCATCAGCACGGCGACCGTGGCAAGGCCCGCGGCGAGGCCCCACCAGAGCCCGCGCGCGCCCAGCCCGAAGTGGAACGCGAGCGCATAGCCGATCGGAAAGCCGATGCCCCAGTAGCCGAGCGTTGCCGCCATCATCGGAATGCGCGTGTCCTTCAGGCCGCGCAGGCAGCCCGAGCCCACGGTCTGCACGCCGTCGGCGATCTGGAACAGCGCCGCCACGCCGAGCAGCGAGGTCGCGAGCGAGACGGTCGCAGCGTTCGCGGGATCGTCGAGATGCAGGTAGAGCCCGACGATCCAGTGCGGCGCGAACACCATCACGAGCGCCGAGAGCGACATGAAGCCTCCGCCCAGCGCGAGCGCGACGAGGCCGGCATGGCGTGCCGCGCCCGGCTGCCCGGCGCCGGACCAGTAGCCGACGCGCACATTGGCCGCCTGGCCGATTGCGAGCGGCACCATGAACGACACGGAGGCCACGTTCAATGCGATCTGGTGCGCGGCGAGCGGCGTTTCGCCGAGCAGGCCCATCAGCAGGCCGGTGACGAGGAACAGCATCGCCTCGACTGCGTAGGTGATCGCGACGGGCCAGCCGATCGAAACGAGTTCGCCCATCATGGGCCCCGTGGGCCGCCGCGCGGCGACGAAATGCTGATGCGAGGGCCGCAGGTGCAGGAGCGCCATCAGGACGATGGCGGTGAGCCAGATCGTGATGGCGGTCGCCGTTGCCGAGCCGAGGAAGCCGAGGTGCGGCAGTCCCCACGCGCCGTGGATCAGCCCGTAGTTGAGGAAGCCGTTGACGAACACGCACGCGAGCGACACCCACAGGAGGCGCTTCGCGGCGCCGATGGCCGGCAGGAACGAGCGCAGGAGCCCCACGGCGATCAGGCTCGCGGGCGCGCCCCAGCGCAGCACGGCCGCGTAGTCGCCAACGTGCTGCGCGAGGAGCGGCGGTTCGCCAAGTCTGAGCAGGATGGGGCCCGCAAACGAGAGCAGCGCGAACGCGGGCAGCGAGAGCAGCAGCGCGAGCGCGAAGCCGGTCCAGTAGATATGCGGCACGTCCTGATCGTTCTGCGCGCCGCGCGCCTGGGCGACGCTCACGCTTACCGAAGTCAGCACACCCTGCAGCACCGTCACGACGACGAAGAACAGGTTCGCGCCGAGCCCGCCCGCCGCAAGCGCATCCGCGCCGAGCGAGCCGAGCAGCACGGTGTCGGTCACGCTCATGGCCATCTGCGAAAGCTGGGCGATGGCGAGCGGGGCGGCGAGGCGCGCGGTGTCGGCGGCGTGGCGGGAAAGCGTGGGCGGCGCGATGGCGCGCGCGGAGAGCGTCGGTCGGGTCATAAAAGACAAGCGGCGCGAAGAGTCGCGCCGCGCGGCGTTTTAGCGTTTTATCGGGCGTTCTGTCGGAATCGACAGCTTATTGCGGGTTAGCCCTATTGTCGATCACGAAGCCCACTTCTGGTGCATTTTCTTTCATTCCGCTTCGCGGATCGCGATGCGCGTGTCGCCCAGCAGCACGACCTGGCCCGCGCGGACCTTGCAGGTCTTGCGCAGTTCGACCTCTCCGTCCACCTTCACCGCCCCCGAAGCGACGATCTGCTTGGCCGAGCCGCCGCTGTCGGCGAGCCCCGTGATCTTCAGGAGGTTGTGCAGTTCGACGAATTCGCCGGTCAACGTGAAATCGAGATTGGGCATGGCGAGGTCGGCTCGGGGCGCGGGAGGATGCATTCGAAGGGTTCGCATCATACGGCATGCGGAGGATGGGGCCAACGGGAGGCTTTGAGCCTGAATACTGCCAGATCGCATCAGGATCGGTGCTTGCCGGCGTGGGGTGTATGGATATACAGTATGCGTCGCCCCTTGTTTCCAGACGCCCACTGCCGTGTCCAGCGTAGTCGAAAACCCCGCCGCGAGCGATGTCGTTGCCACCGCAGTTTCCACTGAGGTTGCCAACTGGCTCTCGAAGCTCAACGACGCCCAGCGGGCGGCTGTCGAGCATGGCGGCCCGGACGGTTTCGCGCCCGGCGCGACGCTGCCCCCGCCGCTCCTCGTGATTGCCGGCGCGGGGTCGGGCAAGACCAATACGCTCGCGCATCGCGTCGCGCATCTTGTCGTCAACGGCGCCGATCCGCATCGCATCCTGCTTCTCACGTTCTCACGCCGCGCGGCCGAGGAAATGAAACGCCGAGTGGGCCGCATCGCCGCGGGCGTGCCGGGCGCGGCGGCCGCGCTCGCGCAGGGACTCACGTGGGCGGGCACGTTTCACGGCGTCGGCGCGCGCCTGTTGCGCGAATACGCCGAGCAGATCGGCCTTTCGCCGGCCTTCACGATCAACGACCGCGAGGATTCCGCCGACCTGATGAACCTCGTGCGCCACGAGTTGGGTCTCTCGGCGAAAGAGCGGCGCTTTCCGTCGAAGAACACCTGCCTCGCCATCTATTCGCGCGTCGTCAACACCGGCGACACGCTCGTGAACGTGCTGAACCGCTCGTTTTCGTGGTGCCTCGAGTGGGAGCCGCAATTGAAGGCGCTCTTTGCGGCCTACGTCGATGCGAAGCAGAAGCAGAGCGTGCTCGACTACGACGACCTGCTGCTCTACTGGGCGCACATGGCCGCGGAGCCCTCGCTTGCCGCCGATCTGGCGGGCCGCTTCGATCACGTGCTCGTGGACGAGTACCAGGACACCAACCGCCTGCAGGCCGCCATCCTGCTCGCGCTCAAACCCGACGGACGCGGCCTCACGGTGGTCGGCGACGACGCCCAGGCCATCTACTCGTTTCGCGGCGCGACAGTGCGCAACATCCTCGATTTCCCCGCGCAGTTCGATCCGCCCGCGCGCCAGGTCACGCTCGAGCGCAACTATCGCTCGACGCAGCCCATCCTCGCCGCGTCGAATGCCGTGATCGATGCCGCGCGCGAGCGCTTCACGAAGAATCTCTGGAGCGACCGGCCCTCGGCGCAGCGTCCGCGCCTCGTGACGGTCGCCGACGAGGCCACTCAGGCGCGCTACGTCGTCGAACAGATTCTGGAGGCGCGCGAGACGGGCATGAAGCTCAAGCAGCAAGCCGTGCTGTTTCGCGCCGCTCACCACAGCGCGGCGCTCGAAATCGAACTCGCGCGGCGCAACATCCCGTTCGTGAAGTTCGGCGGACTGCGCTTTCTCGATGCCGCGCACGTCAAGGACGTGCTCGCGGTGCTGCGCTGGGCGGAGAATCCGCTCGACCGCGTGGCGGGTTTTCGGGTCGCCCAGTTGTTGCCGGGCGTCGGGCCCGCGACGGCCGCGCGGCTGCTCGACCAGGTCGCGGCCTGCACGGGCGCGTATCGCGCGGCCGAAGCGCTCGCGGCGTTTGCGCCGCCGCCGCGCGCCGCCGAGGACTGGGCCGCTTTCGCCGCGCTGATCGAGGATATCGGCCGGCGCGCGACGCCGTGGCCCGCCGAGTTCGAGCGCGTACGCCGCTGGTACGAGCCGCACCTCGAGCGCAACCACGAGGACGCGGCCGTGCGCCTCGCGGATCTGCTGCAGATGGAGAGCATCGCGAGCACCTATGCCTCGCGCGAGCGCTTTCTGACGGAACTTACGCTCGATCCGCCCGACGCCACGAGCGCGGAATCGGCCAATCCACTGCTCGACGAGGACTACCTGATCCTCTCGACGATCCACTCCGCGAAAGGGCAGGAGTGGCGCAACGTGTTCGTGCTCAACGGCGTGGATGGCTGCATCCCGTCCGATCTCGGCGCGGGCAGCGACGAAGAACTGGAAGAGGAACGTCGCCTGCTCTACGTGGCGATGACGCGTGCGAAAGAGGATCTGCACATCGTCGTGCCGCAGCGCTTCTACGTCCACAACCAGACCGCCTCGGGCGACCGTCACATATGGGCTTCGCGCACGCGCTTCATTGCAGCGGCGGCGCTGCCGCTCTTCGAGTCGCGCGCGTGGCCGCCCGCGCCCGCCGTCGCGCCGCCGAGCGCGGCCGGCCTTGCCGCCGCCGCGCAGGCGAAGATCGAGATCGGTGCGAAGCTCAGGAAGATGTGGGATTAGGCGGGCGAGGGTGGCCGCTCGGGGCGCCGGTAGTTGGACGCCCCGCGGTCAGACGCCCTCCTCAATTCGACTGGCGGCGCGGCTGGCTGCGCTGCGGCGGCACGAAGAAGTTGCGCAGCCACGCGGCGAGGCGCGTGAAGATGTCGTCGGGTTCCTCGACGAAGATTTCAGGCTTGAGCAGCCGCAGGTACTCCATGATCTGCTGCGCCTCCTGCTTCTGGAACACGCCATGCGTGATCGCGAGCCGCAACAGGCCGCGCAGCTCACCGAGGCGCTCGCGCGCCGTGCTGCCCGAGCTCGTCTCGCAGCCGATCTTCGCCTCGTAGATACGCTGGCGCAGCGACTCCGAGAGACGCCAGGCCGGCGTCTGCATCTGCTCTTCCAGCGTCTGCATGTCCTGCACGGACGACTTGATCTGCGCCGCGAGCGGATCGATCAGCACCTGCTCGCCCTGCGCCTCGTCCACGATTGCCGCCGCCCATTCGCGGCACTGCTTGGCCAGCTCCTCAGGCGTCCATTCGGGGCGCGAGGCGAAACCGAAACCGAACTCGCTCGCTTGCCGCATCAGGATCGACACGACTTCGGGAAATTCCTTGTCGAGCGTGCGCTTTGCCCAGGCATACTGGCCGCCCGTCAGCATGCGGTGCACCGCGTTCTCGGTGAGCGGCACCATGTTGTCCAGCAGCTTGGCGCGCAGAAAATCCTCGAACGCCGGCGTCGCGAACTGCGGGTCGAGCTTCAGCGAGACGCGCAGGAAGGCGTCGAAGTCCTTGCGCAGCGACGCCAGCGTTTCGTCCTTGAGATTGAGGGTGATGTGCCCCATTGTGGTTGCCCCGTGTGATCCTTGCCGCACTGCGCCGTGCTGGCTGTCGCCCGGCCCGGGTGACGCCGTGCGGCGCCTCCGCGAATATGCGAACACGCGGGCGACGGCGCCAAAGCAGGCCTTGACGGGATTAACGGCCTCGCGGAGCGAAACTTGAGACAAGCTTGGCTGGAGGCGGCGCGCGGCCGCGCGCCTTAGCGCAAAACGACGCCTTGCCAGAGAAAGAACACACCCAGGCCGACCGCGATCGTGACGAGCGGCCGCCGCGTGAGCACGCTGACGACGATGGCGGCGAGCGCGCCCACGAGCTGCGGATTGCGCCAGTTAAGCTCGGCGCCGTGACCGTGCGGCGAGACGGCCATCGGCACGATGATCGCGGTGAGTACCGTAACGGGCACGAAACCGAGCGCGGTGCGCACGAGCGGCGGGAACACGAGCCGCTCGCCGAGCACGAAGACGGCCGTGCGCACGAGCCAGGTGATGAGGGCCATGCCGAGGATCAAGACGACGTAGCTCATTGGCGGGCTCCGGCGGCGGTGCGCGGTCCGGTGCGCTGGGTGGCACGCGGCAGCGACAGCGCCACGCCCACTACGACGCCTGCCAGCACGGCGGCGAGCAGCCCGAGCTTGTACGGCCAGCCCTGCCAGAAGAAGGCGAGCGCGCCGGCCGTGACGGCAGCGGCCACATAGCGCACGGCGACGAGCTGCGGCACGACGATGGCGATGAAGGTGGCGACCATCGCGAAATCGAGCCCGAGCGACTGCAGGCCTGGGAAGGCGGCGCCGAACAGCAGGCCGACGGCGGTCCAGATCTGCCAGTTCACGTACATCGCGACGCCCGAGCCGAGGAAGTGCCAGGGCGAAACATCGTCGCCGGGCGGATGGCGGCGGAAGTGTGCCCAGGCGACGGCGAAGACTTCGTCGGTGAGGAGCCCGCCCAGCACGAGACGCCAGCGCAACGGCAGGTGCGAAACGTAGGGGGCGAGCGTCGCGCTGTAGAGCACGTGGCGCAGGTTGACGACGAGCGTGGTCGCCCAGATCACGACGAAACTCGCGTGCGAGGCAATCAGGCCGAGCGCGATGAACTGCGCGGACCCGGCGAACACGGCCAGCGACATGAGCTGGCCATGCCAGAGCGCCAGCGGGCCCGAGGTCACGAGCGTGCCGAAGATGACGCCGAACGGCGCGGCGCCGACCATCATGGGGATCGTGTCGCGCGCGCCCGCGACGAACTCTTGGGAACGGGTGGGGTGAGTGGTCAAGTTGTCCTCCTGAGACTGGAGGACAGCGTAGCGCCCCGGCCGGCGCCTGGCTTGTACGTTCTTGCGGCGGCGCTAATAGTGCTACTGGTGCTAATGGCGCTTACGGTGCCTGCCAGCGTCCCGGCGGCACGCCGAACATGCGGCGGAAGTGCCGCGTGAAGTGACTCTGGTCGGTGAAACCGGCGGCGCTGGCGACGTCGGCGACCGTGGCGCCCGCGCGCAGCGGCGCGAGCGAGCGCTGCAGGCGCAACTGCGTGCGCCATGCGTGCGGCGGCAGGCCGGTGGCCTGCGTGAAGAGCCGGGTGGCATGAAACGGCGAAAGGCCAACCGCTTTGGCGAGATCGGCGATACGCAATGGCGCCGTGAGATCGGCGGCGAGCAGGGCCTTCATCGTCTCCACGCGCGGATCGTCCGGCAAAGCGCGCACGGGTGCCGCCTCCGTGTGGGCATGGCGCGCGAGCAGGGTCGAGAGTGCATCGACGAGGGCGCATTCCACCCCCAGCAGATCGCTGCCGGGGCTCGGTGTGCCGGTCACGACCGGATTTTCCGCATCGGCCCTGGTCCGGGCCGCGTGGTGCCGGTCGACATCGGCTTCGAGTAGCCGGTGCGCGTGGGAGAGACGCCGGGCCAGATCGGGATCGCGGATCACCTCGGAGCCGAACCACGGCAGCGGCTGCGTTCGACCGGCGATTTCGTCGGCCAGGCCGTGCAGATAGTCGATCGGCACGTACATCACGCGATAGCGCCAGCCTTCGTCCACTGCGCGCGAACCGGTGTGCAGCTCGCCGGGATGGATGACCGGCACGGTTCCCGCTTCCGCCACGTACTGCGCGCCCCGGTAGCGGTAGCACTCCGCGCCGTCCTCGATCACGGGAATGGCGTAGGCCTCGTGCCAGTGCGGCGCGAACGTGTGCTCGTGATACTCGGCCGTGACGAGATCCGCGCCGGGCAAAAGCGGTGTGCGCCAGTAGCGGGCGAAATCTCGGAAACGGCGGGTGGTCATGGCGGCAAGCAATCGGGGCGGGCGTCTTTCAGTGTAGCGCGCCCGCGAGCGGACGGGCGAGCGGGCGCGGCGCGGGAAGGGCGCTAGCGCAGCGGGATCGCCGTGCCCGCCGGCACGGGCACGGCGGTGACGCTGTTCTTGGCGCTGCCGCTCACTACCCGGTCGCTGTAGGTCAGATAGACGAGCGCGTTGCGCTTCGCGTCCACCACGCGCACGACGTGCAAGGTCTTGAAGAGGAAGGACATGCGCTCGTTGAACACGTCGTCCTGCTGCTTGAGCGGCCCGGTGAAGGAGATCGCGCCCACCTGGCGGCAGGCGATGGAGGCTTCGGTCGGATCCTCGGCAATGCCGAGCGTACCCTTCACGCCGCCCGTGCGAGCGCGCGAGACATAGCAGGTGATGCCGTGCACCTGCGGATCGTCATAGGCCTCGACGACAACGCGGTCGGAGCCGGTGAGGTGGAAATTGGTGTTCACGCTGCCGATCTGTTCGGCGTGGGCGGTGGCGAGTGCGAAGCCGAGGGCGGTGCCGCTCAGCAGGGCGATGAATCGAGATGCGGACATATCGGATTCCCGAGGGTAGCGAACCGTCATTATCGGGCAGGCCGGTTCGCCCGCCAGTGCCTGGTGCACGGATAGCGGGCAAAGCCACGCGACAGCTCGTGCTGCGCAAGGGTGGCGCGAAAAAAGAAAAAGGCGTTGCGCGAAAATCGCGCAACGCCTTCGATTTTTGGCTCCCCGACCTGGGCTCGAACCAGGGACCTACGGATTAACAGTCCGGCGCTCTACCGACTGAGCTATCGGGGAACAGCAATACAGCAACTCTTCACGACATAAAAAAGCCCGTTGTGGTTAACGGGCTTTTGCGATTCTTTGGCTCCCCGACCTGGGCTCGAACCAGGGACCTACGGATTAACAGTCCGGCGC
>NZ_JBANLK010000061.1:0-10870 GCF_054968425.1 Paraburkholderia sp. AV2 | reverse complement strand
GCTCTACCGACTGAGCTATCGGGGATCAACAAAAGCAGAGAACGAGATTTTAGGAGGTACGGATGGGTCTGTCAATACCTCGGCGCCATCCCAAAAACAATTCCGTTCCGGAACGCAACGGCGCAACACGCGCCTGGGTTCAGCGCGATTAGCGTGCCAAAAGCGCGAGTTTGTCCTTCACATCCTTGAATTCGTCGGCTTCGGGCAGCGGGGCCTTGGTCTTGGTGATGCTCGGCCAGTCCTTCGCCAGCTCGGCGTTCAGGGCGGTGAAATGCTGCTGGTCGCCAGGCACGTCTTCTTCGGCGTAGATGGCGTTCACCGGGCACTCGGCCACGCACACGGCGCAGTCGATGCACTCGTCAGGATCGATCGCGAGGAAGTTGGGACCTTCGCGAAAGCAGTCCACCGGGCACACATCGACGCAGTCGGTATAGCGGCACTTGATGCAGCTTTCGGTCACAACGTGGGTCATTCAGGCAGCTCCTGCAAGCTTTTGTATCGTGGGAAGGCGCGTGGGCCGAAACCCTTATTGTAACTGAATGCGAATTTTCGCTGCGAGAGGCCCGCAAGCGCGCTTATATCGTTTCGTGATTAGTTTATGGCACAGCCCGGGACATCCCAGGCTCCCTGCCGCGGTCACCGTGAAATCTTCGCAAAGCGCGCTGCAACGCGCGTGGGCATGCCCGGCAGGGCGGTGAATGCGTACGCATTCGGGTAACATGGGCGCGCGTCCTCAGAATGCAGTCCGGCTGGCTCATCATGATCATTACTTCGCTGCTCGATACCGATCTCTACAAATTCACGATGATGCAGGTGGTGCTGCATCACTTTCCGGCCGCGAGCGTGGAATACCGCTTCCGCTGCCGCACGCCGGACGTCGATCTCGTTCCTTACGTCGACGAGATCCGCAGCGAGATCCAGAAGCTCTGCCGGCTGCGCTTTTCCGAAGTCGAGCTCGACTACCTGCGCCGTATGCGTTTCATCAAGGGCGATTTCATCGATTTCCTCGCGCTCTTCCATCTGAACGAGAAGTACATCTCGGTGACGCCTTCGCCGAAGAACAACGGCGAGATCGACATCGAGATCAAGGGGCCGTGGCTGCACACGATTCTCTTCGAGATTCCGGTGCTCGCCATCGTCAACGAGGTCTACTTCCGCAACACGCAGCACCATCCGCAATACGACGAAGGCCGCGAGCGTCTGCGCCGCAAGATCGAACTGCTCGGCGCGAAGCCCGAGTTCGCCGACTGCAAGATCGCCGACTACGGCACGCGCCGCCGTTTCTCGAAGCGCTGGCACGAAGAGGTGATCCTCACGCTCAAGGAGGATCTCGGCGAGCAGTTCACGGGCACGAGCAACGTGTACTACGCCATGAAGCACAATCTCACGCCGCTCGGCACGATGGCGCACGAGTACCTGCAGGCGTGCCAGGCGCTCGGGCCGCGTTTGCGCGACTCGCAGATCTATGGTTTCGAGATGTGGGCGAAGGAGTATCGCGGCGACCTGGGCATCGCGCTGTCGGACGTGTACGGCATGCAGGCCTTCCTGCGCGACTTCGACATGTACTTCTGCAAGCTCTTCGACGGCGCGCGCCACGACTCGGGCGATCCCTTCGAGTGGGGCGAGCGCCTGCTCAAGCACTACGAGGACAACCGCTGCGACACGCGCACGAAGACCATGATCTTCTCGGACGCGCTCGACATTCCGAAAGTGCTGCGGCTCTACGAGCGTTTTCGCGGGCGCTGCCGGCTCGCATTCGGCGTCGGCACGAACCTCACGAACGACCTCGGCTATCAGCCGCTGCAGATCGTCATCAAGATGGTCCGCTGCAACGGCCAGCCCGTCGCGAAGCTCTCCGATTCGCCGGGCAAGAACATGTGCGACGACAAGGCCTATCTCGCGTATCTGCGCCAGGTGTTCGGCATCGAGCAGCCCACCGAAGAAGAAAGCGCGGGCAAGTAGCGCCGCAAACGGGGCGAGGCGGCCAGCGGGGTGGCCCCGTTATAATCGGCACCAATGCCGCGCGCGAGCGCGCAGCGCTTTTCTTCAACGCAACGAGGATCGCCCATGGACACCACGGCCGCCCGCCGCAGCATACTCGCGCGCATTCGCGCGGCTCAGGGCCGCGAGGCGGCGCCCGCCGCGTCCGAGCGCGAGGCCGTGGCCGACTATCTTGCGCATCATCCCGAAGGGCCGCGGCCCACGCTCGAAGGCGACCTCGTCGCGCGCTTCGTGCGCGAAGCGCAGAAGATGTCCAGCACCGTCGAGGAAGTCGAAGGCATGGCCGCCGTGCCGGCCGCCGCGCAGCGCTATCTCGTCGAACGTGGCCTCGCCGTCAACGCAGTGGCCTGGGCCACGCTCGCTTCGCTCGACTGGGCTGCCGCGGGCCTCGCCGTCGAATTCCGCAAGCCCGAGGATCGCGATCTGGTCGGCCTCACAGGCTGCTTCTGCGCCACGGCAGAGACGGGCACGCTCGTTCTGCTTTCGAGTCCCGAGACCTGGGCCTCGGGCGCGCTGCTGCCCGAAACGCACATTGCCGTCGTGCCCGCGTCGCGCATCGTCGCGGGCCACGAGGACGCCTTCGCGCTGATGCGCGCCGAACGCGGCGAGTTGCCCCGCGCCGTCAACTTCGTCTCGGGGCCGTCGCGCACCGGCGACATCGAGCAGACCATCATCCTTGGCGCGCACGGACCTTACCGCGTGCACGTCATCGTCGTGCATGGCGCGTAAATGACGCACAAGCGCTGCGCCGCGGCGCTCGCCGCCGTCCTGGCGCTGCTGCCTGCCTGCGCGCATGCCGAAGGCGTCGACGGCGCGATGCTCCCCGCCACCTGGGGCCTGCCCTTCGCGGGCATGCTCTTGTCGATCGCCTTCTACCCGATGTTCGCGCCGGTATTCTGGCACCGGCATTTCGGCAAGATCGCCGCCGCATGGGCGCTCGCGTTCCTCGTGCCGTTCGCCGCGACGCACGGCATCGCCGCCACCTGGCCGATGTTCCTGCACGCGCTGATCGACGAGTATCTGCCGTTCATCGTCCTGCTCGGCTCGCTTTATACGATTGCGGGCGGCATCTGCGTGTACGGCACGCTGCACGGCTCGCCGCGCACGAATACGGCGATCCTCGCGCTGGGCGCGCTGCTCGCGAGCGTCATGGGCACGACCGGCGCGGCCATGCTGCTGATCCGGCCGCTCTTGCGCGCGAACGACAACCGGCGCCACAACGTTCACGTCGTGGTGTTCTTCATCTTTCTCGTGGCGAACGCGGGCGGGATGCTCACGCCGCTCGGCGACCCGCCGCTTTTTCTCGGCTTTCTGAACGGCGTGGGTTTCTTCTGGACTACGCAGCATCTCGTCTTGCCGATGCTGTTTGTCTGCGGCGTGCTGCTCGCCGTGTTCTACGTGCTCGACGCGCGGTTCTTCGGCCGCGAAGGCGAAACGCGCGCCGCGTTCCTCGACCCGACGCCCGACACAGGCTGGCTCGGCATCGGCGGCAAGTTCAATTTCGTGCTGCTCGCGGGCGCGATCGGTCTCGTGCTGCTGAGCGGGGTCTGGAAGCCGGGTATTGCGTTCGCGGTGCCGGGGGCGCACATCGAATTGCAGAACCTCGTGCGCGACGCCGGCCTCGTGCTGCTCGCGGTCGCGTCGCTTGTTTTCACGCCGCGCGAAGCGCGCGCCGGCAACGAGTTCAACTGGGCGCCCATTGCCGAGGTCGCGAAGCTTTTCGCGGGCATCTTCGTGACCATCGCGCCGGTCATCGCGATCCTGCGCGCGGGCGAGGCGGGTGCGTTCGCGGGCCTCATCCGCCTCGTGAACGACGCGCCGGGCCGACCCAACGACGCGATGTACTTCTGGGCAACGGGCCTCCTGTCGTCGTTTCTCGACAATGCGCCAACTTGGCTCGTGTTCTTCAATCTCGCGGGCGGCGACGCTTCAGCGCTCATGACATCGGGCGCGAAGACGCTCGCGGCGATTTCGGCGGGAGCGGTGCTGATGGGAGCGAACACCTACATCGGCAACGCGCCGAATTTCATGGTGAAGGCGATCGCGGAATCGCGCGGCGTGCGCATGCCGGGCTTCTTCGGCTATCTTGGCTGGTCCTGCGCGATACTGGTGCCGATATTTCTGGCGGCGACCTGGCTCTTTTTCGCCTGAGCGTCGCCCGCGTGTGCAACCGAAACTGAAGTGGAGAGCAACGATGCAGAAGATCTTCGTGGCGCGGCCCATTTTTCCCGACGTGATCGAGCGCCTCAAGCAGCATTTCGAGGTGGACTGGAACACCGGCGACGCGCTGCCGGCCGACGAACTCGCGCGGCGTCTCGCCGACAAGGACGGCGCGCTCACGGCCGGCGACCCGGTCAACGCCGCAACGCTCGCGGCGGCGCCGCGCCTGCGCGTGGTTGCGAACATGGCTGTGGGATACAACAACTTCGACATGGCGGCGTTCAACGCTGCGAACGTGCTGGGCACCAACACGCCCGACGTGCTCAACGAAACCACGGCCGACTTCGGCTGGGCGCTGATGATGGCGGCCGCGCGCCGCATCACGGAGTCGGAGCACTTCCTGCGCGCGGGCAAATGGGAGAAGTGGTCGTACGACATGTTTCTCGGGCCGGACCTCTACGGTTCGACGCTCGGCATCGTCGGCATGGGCCGCATCGGCCAGGCGATCGCGCGGCGCGCGCAGGGTTTCAATATGCGCGTGATCTATCACAACCGTTCGCGCGTCGCGCCGGAAATTGAAGCTGAACTGAATGCCGAATACCGCACGAAGGAGGCGCTCCTGCGCGAGGCCGATCACGTTGTGCTCGTGCTGCCCTACACGGCGGAAAACCATCACACGATCGGCGCGGCGGAGCTTGCTCTGATGAAACCCACGGCGACGCTCACCAATGTCGCGCGCGGTGGCATCGTCGATGATGCCGCGCTGGCCGAGGCGCTGCGCGAGCGCCGCATCGCGGCAGCCGGCCTCGACGTGTTCGAAGGCGAGCCGAAGGTGCATCCGGCGCTGCTGACGGTGTCCAACGTCGTGCTCACACCGCACATCGCGAGCGCGAGCGAGGCGACGCGCCGCGCGATGGCGAACCTTGCCGCCGACAACCTCATCGCCGCGCTGGGCGAGGGGCCGCGCGCGGGGCGCCCGCCCAATCCGATCAATCCTGAAGTCATGGGGAAAGCCCGTTCATGAGTCCCTTGCTGTTGATGTCCGTCGCGACGCTGCTGGTCGCGATTGCTCTCGTCGTCGCCCTCGTCGCGCTGATGCGCGCTCGCCGGGGTGACGAAGCCGAAGCGGCGCACGCGCTCCACGAAGGGCTGGACGCGCTGGGCGATCGTCTTGCCGCTTCGACCGAGACGCAGTCGCGCGCCGCCGAGCGCATCGAGCGCGAGCTGCGCAACGAGATCGCGCGCACGGCGCAGGCCTCGCGCAGCGAGTTCGGCGGCGGCTTTGCTCAGGTGCAGCAGGCGCTGGCCGCGCACCTCACGAGCATCGCGACGGTGCAGAACAACCAGATCGAGGGCTTCGCGCAGCAGCTCGTCAAGCTGACGGAGACCAATGCGCAGCAGCTCGAAGCGGTGCGCCAGAGCTTGCAGCAGCAGGCGCAGCAGGCGCGCGAGGAGCAGGGCAACGCGTTGCGCCATTTCGGCGGCGTGCTGGCGCAGCAGCTCGCGCAGCTCACGGAGGCGAACGACCGGCGCTTCGCCGAAGTGCGCGCGACGCTGGAGCAGCGCCTGAAGGATATCGAGGCGAACAACGCCGCGAAGCTCGAAGAGATGCGCCGCACCGTCGACGAAAAGCTGCATGCGACGCTCGAACAGCGCCTCGGCGAGTCGTTCAAGCTCGTGTCGGATCGTCTGGAGCAGGTGCATCGCGGGCTGGGCGAGATGCAGACACTGGCGGCCGGCGTCGGCGATCTGAAGAAGGTGCTCACGAACGTGAAGACGCGCGGCACGTGGGGCGAGGTCCAGCTCGAGGCGCTGCTCGAACAGATGCTCACGCCGGACCAGTACGCAAAGAACGTTGCGACGGTGCCGAAGAGCAACGAACGCGTCGAGTTCGCGATTCGCCTGCCAGGGCGCGGAGACGCCGACGGCACGGCCGCGCCCGTGTGGCTGCCGGTGGACGCGAAATTCCCGCGCGAGGACTACGAGCGCCTGATCGACGCGCAGGAACGCGCCGACGCGGCGGGCATCGAGGAAGCGGGCCGCGCGCTGGAGGCGCGCGTGCGGGCCGAGGCGCGCACGATTGCGGAGAAGTACGTCGCGCCGCCGCACACCACGGATTTCGCGCTGCTCTTCCTGCCGACCGAGGGGCTCTACGCGGAAATCCTGCGCCGCCCGGGCCTGACCGACCTGCTGCAGCGCGATTTCCGCGTGACGGTGGCGGGGCCCACGACGCTGACGGCACTCCTCAACAGCCTGCAGATGGGCTTCCGCACGCTCGCCATCGAGCGCCGGTCGAGTGAGGTGTGGCAGGTGCTGGGCGCGGTGAAGACCGAGTTCGGCAAGTTCGGCGACGTGCTCGCGAAGACGAAATCGCAGCTCGAGACGGTGACGCGCTCGATCGAGGCCGCCGAGGTGCGCACGCGCGCGATGAATCGCAAGCTGCGCGACGTGGAGGCGCTGCCGGGCGAGGAAGCGACGGACCTGCTGGGCGACGCCTTGCGCAACGGCGCCGCCGACGAGTAAGCGGCGTGCTCTGGCTCAGGCCGGCTGTTCGGCCGGCGCGGCGAGGCGTTCGAGCGCGTCGCCAGCCACGCGCACGACGCGCCATTCCGGCAGCACAGTCGCGCCCATCTTCTCGTAGAAGCTGATGGCCGGCTGGTTCCAGTCGAGCACGGTCCACTCGAAGCGTCCGCACTGACGCTCCACGGCGATGGCCGCGAGCGCGCGCAGCATGGCCGTGCCGAGACCCGTGCCGCGCTGCGACGGCTGCACGTAGAGGTCTTCCAGGTAGAGCCCGCGGCGGGCGAGGAAGGTCGAATAGTTGTGGAAGAAGAGCGCATAGCCGACGATCTTCCCGGCGTCTTCGGCCACCAGCGCTTCCGCTGCGGGACGCGCGCCGAAGAGCGCATCGGCGAGCCCCTCGGGCGTGCCGACGAACAGATGCGTGAGTTTTTCGAACTCGGCCAGTTCGTACATCAGCGCGTGCATGGCGCCGACGTCGGCCGGCGTGGCCGTGCGGATCGTGGCCGCCATTACGCTTCTTCCGGCGCGTCGGCGAGGTGGATCTCGATGCCGCCGAAGCGCGCCGCGACCCAGTTATAGGCGTGGCAGGCGATCCACAACAGGATGAAGCCGACGATCGCGTTGAGCAGCAGCGCGCTGAAGACGGTGGCCAGTTCGAAGGTGCCGTAGCGCAGGAACGCGACAACGGCGACGAGCAGCACGAGCGGCACGCTGAACGTCAGATACACGAGGATGAGCGCCTTGGCAGTCTGCCCCGCGGCAATGAACGAGATCTGTTTTTTCATGTGAGTCGGTCCGTATGGCGTGGTGGACGTATGGAATTCGGCAAAGGCTGGAAAGGGCTGGCTCGTGCTAGACGAGTCCGTCGAAAAGCATGATGTCGACGGCGTCGCCGGCGTCGAGATCGGAGGCTTCATGGGCGAGCACGATAAAGCAATTTGCCTCGCTCATGGTACTGAGCGCGCCGGAACTTTGTGATCCCGTTGGCACGACGCGCCACTCGCCGCGTTCGCCGCGTTCCTCCCGGCGCGCCTGGCCGCGCTGGAATTCGGTGCGGCCGGCCCGCTTGCGGATCGGCGCGTCGCAGCGCGCCGGGATCAGCGGCACGGGCTGCGGGGCGGCGCCGGCCATGGCGAGCAGGGCGGGGCGCACGATCTGGTAGAACGTCACCATCGTCGCGACCGGGTTGCCCGGCAAGCCGAAGATGAGCGCCGCACGTCCCGTGCCGGGTTTGCCGCCCGACCAGATGCGGCCGAAGGCGAGCGGCCGGCCGGGGCGCATTGCGAGGCCCCAGAAGGCGACGTCGCCGAGCGTCTGCAATTGCTGGCGCGTGAAATCCGCTTCGCCAACCGAGACGCCGCCCGAGGTCAGCACCACGTCGGCGCATTCGGCGGCCTGCTTCAGCGTGGCGGCGAGCGCGGCCGGCTCGTCGCGCACGAGGCCGAGGTCGATGGCCTCGACGCCGAGCCGCTCGAGCATGGCGCCCAGCGTGTAGCGGTTGCTGTCGTAGATGCAGCCCGCTTCCAGCGGCTCGCCCGGCGAGCGCAATTCGTCGCCGGTCGAGAAGTAGGCCACGCGCAGCCGTTGCTTCACGTCGACGTCGATGAGGCCGAGCGAGGCGATCAGGCCGATGTCGGCGGCGCGCAGGATGCGACCGGCGCGCAGCGCGGCGCTGCCCTTCGCGAGATCTTCGCCGCGGCGGCGGCGGTTGGCGCCGCACGCGACGGCTTGCGCGGCGAACGTCACGCAATCGCCCTCGCGCCGCGTGTGTTCCTGCGGGACGACCGTGTCGCAGCCGGCGGGCATCGGCGCGCCGGTCATGATGCGCACGCACGCGCCCGATGCGATCTCGCCTGCGTACGGATGTCCTGCAAAGGCCTTGCCCGCGACCTTGAGGGTCAGCGTGCCGCCGGTCTGGCTTTGCAGCGCGGCGCCGTCGAACGCGTAGCCGTCCATGGCGGCGTTGTCGTGCGCGGGGACGTCGATCGGCGAGATCACGTCCGTCGCGAGCACGCGCGCCAGCGCATCGCGCAACGGCACGCGCTCGCTTGCCGCGAGCGGTGTGACCCATTGCAGCACGATGGCCTGGGCGGCGCTTACGGGCAGGGCTTGAGGATCGTAACGGCTGACGCAACCGGACAAAGTGTTAAGCGTGGTCATCGGGTGGGGAGGCGGCGCGTTAAGCCCGGTCGGGTGCGGCGGTCGTCCTGGTGGGCATGCCTGATATGCGTCGGAGCGGTGGGACAGCGGGCGGCGGCTCGCGGGCTGCTGTCCGGAGTGCTCCCCGGGTTGCTCCCACTCGTCAGGCACGGTCGAGGTCGGCGAGTTGCTGCAAAGAGTTGATATTGTAAAACGCACGCTCCTCGGCAAAGGCCACTTCGACCACCTTGTGGCGCCCGTACCACGCGCGCACCTTGCGTTCGCCCGCGTCCAGAAAGGCAGCGAGATCGTCGGCAAGCGCCGTGCGCAATAACACGAAGACCGGGTGCAGTGAAACCTCTCCGGCGGCGCTCGCGGTGGTGACGGTCGTGATGTCGGCGTCTTCGGCGAGTGCCGCAGCCGACAGCCGCGCCGCCAGATCGGCGGGCAGCCAGGGCGAATCGCACGGCGCGGCCAGCAGCCAGTCGGTGCGCGCCGCGGCGAGTCCGGTCAGCAGTCCCGCGAGCGGGCCGGGGTAATCGGGCAGGGTGTCGGCGAGCACCTGCGCCTGCCAGGGTGCGCCGAGCGCCGCGTAGGTCTCGGCATGGCGGTTCGCGCTGATCGCCAGCGCGCCGACCTGGGGCGCGAGCCGCGCCAGCACGTGCGCCGCGAGCGGCCGGCCATGCAGTACTTGCAGCCCTTTGTCGGCGCCGCCCATGCGCTGGCCGCGTCCGCCCGCGAGCACGAGTCCCGTGATGGCGGCGGCAGTCAGGGTAGCGGACATCGGCTGGTTACCCGCCGATATAGGACATTTCGATGCGGCGTTCGCTGGATTCGGCGCGAGCGGCGGCACTGCCGCGCAACTGCGAGTAGCGGTCGGCGCGGCCTTCCCAGACCTGGGCGATGGCCGCCGAGATCGCTTCGTCGCCGGCGCCGTTGCGCAGGAGCGCGCGCAAGTCGTAGCCCATCGAGGCGAACAGGCACAGGTACAGCTTGCCCTCGGTCGAGAGGCGCGCGCGCGTGCAGGTGCCGCAGAACGCGCGCGTCACGCTGGAGATCACGCCGATTTCCCCCGCGCCGTCGGCATAGCCCCAGCGTTGCGCGGTCTCGGCGGCGTCGTGGGCTTCGAGCGGCACGAGCGGAAAGTGCTCGGCGATGCGCGCGACGACGTCCGCCGAAGGCAGCACTTCGGTCATGTTCCAGCCGTTCGAGCTGCCCACGTCCATGTATTCGATAAAGCGCAGCGTCACGCCCGAGCCGCGGAAGTGTCGCGCCATCGGCATGATTTCGTCGTCGTTGGTGCCGCGCTTGACCACCATGTTGACCTTCAACGGCGCGAGGCCCGCGGCCTGCGCGGCCGCGATGCCTTCGAGAACGTCGGCGACCGCGAAGTCGGCGTCGTTCATGCGGCGAAAGAGTGCGTCGTCGAGCGCGTCGAGGCTAACGGTCACGCGCGTGAGGCCCGCGTCGCGCAGCGTGCGCGCCTTGCGGGCCAGCAACGACCCGTTGGTCGTGAGCGTGAGGTCGAGCGGCTCGCCTGCTGGCGTGCGCAGCGCGGCAAGACGCTCGATCAGGAATTCGATGTTCTTGCGCAGGAGCGGTTCGCCCCCGGTCAGGCGGATCTTCGTGACGCCGTGCGCGACGAAAAGCCGCGCGAGGCGCTCGATCTCCTCGAGCGAGAGGAGGGCGGCATGCGGCAGGAAAGGGTAGTCCTTGTCGAACACTTCGCGCGGCATGCAGTAGACGCACCGGAAGTTGCAGCGGTCCGTGACCGAGATGCGCAGGTCGTGCAAGGGCCGCACGAGGGTGTCGAGAACCTCGCCGGCCGGCGCGCGCGCGGCCCCGCCGGCCGCGTGAGGCGGCAGCGTACGGGCATCGGCAACGGGGATGACGCGTCGGGACATCGTGGCTTCGTTCAGAGTTTGATTGAATTTTAGCCGAACCTCTGCCCCGCCAGCCTCGGGGAGGACCCGTGATATATCAAAAAAAAGCCCGCCGATATGGCGGGCTTCCTTGGGGCCGGGAGATGCCAGGCGTGACGCCCGGC
>NZ_JBANLK010000060.1:0-30250 GCF_054968425.1 Paraburkholderia sp. AV2 | reverse complement strand
CCGGGCGCGCCATCGGCTCGCCCACGCCCACGGCGTGCGAGAGCACGAGATTGCGCTGCAGCAGTTCGAGCTGGTCGGTCGGAATGTGGGTGCTTGCGAGGCGGCCGAAGCCGGTATTGATGCCGTAAGCGGGCTCGCCCTTCGCGGTGATTTCGGCAACGGCGCGGGCGCACGCGTCGATGGCGGCAAAACTTGCCGGATCGAGTTCGAGCGTCACCCCGTTTTTGTCGGTTGCGCGGGCGATCTGGCGCAGTTGGGGAAGAGTCAGGTGGCCGGGAGTCAGTTTAATCATGGCGATCAAGTTGTCTGGACAAGATGACTGGCAGATTACAGAATGAGGCTTGTATAGACAAGTAGAAAAAGCTCCGCGTATACCCGCAAATCGTCTTTCTGGCGCTTCCATTACTTGGCCTTTCGATTGTGGCGCGAACGCTTGTCTCGGTAATAACACCGATTGTTGGCCATCGAGAGTACCGTTAATTTGTATAGACAACTTGATGCTGTGTCGACAATCCTTCCCGGAGACTTCATGAAGAAACTTGCCTTGTGCGTCGCCCTTGCCCTCGCTGCCGGTGGTGCTTATGCGAAAGACTGGTCCACCATCCGTTTCGGCACCGACGCGAGCTACGCGCCGTTCGAATCGAAGGCGGCCGACGGCAAGCTCGTCGGCTTCGACATCGACCTCGGCAACGAGATTTGCCGGCGCATGAATGCGAAGTGCGTGTGGGTCGAGCAGGACTTCGACGGCATGATCCCCGGCCTCAAGGCGAAGAAGTTCGACGGTGTGCTCTCCGCGCTGACGATCACCCCGCAGCGCGAAGAGCAGATCGCCTTCTCCGCGAAACTGTTCAACACGCCTACGCGTCTCGTCGCGAAGAAGGGTTCGGTGCTGCAGCCGACCGTCGCGTCGCTCAAGGGCAAGACAGTGGGCGTCGAGCAAGGCTCGATCCAGGAGACTTATGCCAAGGAGAACTGGGCGCCTAAGGGTGTCAACGTCGTGCCGTACCAGAACCAGGACCAGGTCTATCTGGATCTGCAGTCGGGACGCCTCGACGCCGCGCTGCAAGACGAAATCCAGGCCGACCTCGGCTTCCTCAAGACGCCGCGCGGCGCCGACTTCGCGTTCGCCGGACCGGAAATCCCGACCGGCGCGGCGGCCATCGGCTTGCGCAAGGACGATGCCGATCTGAAGGCCAAAATCGACAAAACGATTGCCGACATGATCAAGGACGGCACGTACAAGAAGATCGAGTCGAAGTACTTCGACTTCGACGTCTACGGCGGCTGAGCCTTGCCGTTTGCATCCGCATCAAAGGAGTCGGTGCTGCGCGGCCGCGCGGCGCCTGCCCTGTAATCGAGGATCCATCCATGCTTTTTCAAGGCTTCGGCCCGCTGCTCCTCGCGGGCACGTGGGAAACCATCAAGCTCGCGGTGCTTTCGCTTGCCGCGGCATTCCTGCTGGGTCTCGCCGGCGCTGCGGCGAAGCTCTCGCCCAACCGCGTGGTCTCGCGCATCGGCACGCTCTACACGACGCTGATTCGCGCGGTACCCGACCTCGTGCTGATGCTGCTGCTGTTCTATAGCATCCAGATCTGGCTGAACGACCTGACCGACATGCTCGGCATGGACCAGATCGACATCGACCCATTCGTGGCCGGCGTCATCACGCTCGGCTTCATCTATGGCGCGTATTTCACGGAGACCTTTCGCGGGGCATTCCTCTCCGTGCCGCGCGGGCAGATCGAGGCCGGCTTTGCCTACGGCATGAGCTCGCGGCGCGTCTTCACGCGCATCCTGTTCCCGCAGATGATGCGCTACGCGCTGCCCGGCATCGGCAATAACTGGCAGGTGCTCGTGAAAGCCACGGCGCTCGTCTCGATCATCGGTCTCGCCGACGTGGTGAAGGCCGCGCAGGACGCCGGTAAGGCCACGCAGGCGTTCTTCTTCTTCACGCTCGTCACCGGTGCGATCTACCTGGCGATCACCACCGTTTCCAACCTGGCATTGCATCGCCTCGAAAAGCGCTACTCGACCGGCGTGCGGAGGGCTGCGCTGTGATCGAACTGCTTCGGCAATACTGGCCCAACTATCTGTACAGCGACGGTTTCAATTACAGCGGCCTTGTCATCACGCTCTGGCTGCTGGTGGTTTCGATCGTGCTCGGCTTTGCGCTCGCCGTGCCGCTCGCCATCGCGCGCGCGTCGCGCAATCCCTGGATTTCGCGGCCCGTCTGGCTCTATACCTATGTGTTTCGCGGCACGCCGCTCTACGTTCAGTTGCTGCTCTGCTATACCGGCCTCTACAGCCTGCACTACGTCCATACTCACGAGCTGCTCGGCGAATTCTTTCGCAGTGCCATGAATTGCACGCTGCTCGCGTTCACGCTGAACGAGTGCGCCTACGCCACCGAGATCTTTGCCGGCGCGATCCGCGAAACCTCATACGGCGAGATCGAGGCGGCCCTCGCCTATGGCATGCCGAAATTCAAGCTCTATACGCGCATCATCCTGCCCTCTGCCCTGCGGCGCGCCCTGCCCGCGTACAGCAACGAAGTGATTCTGATGCTGCACGCCACCACGCTCGCCTTCACCGCAACCGTGCCCGATATCCTCAAAGTGGCGCGCGATGCGAACTCCGCCACCTACATGACGTTTCAGGCTTACGGCATCGCGGCCGTGCTGTACGCGTCGATCGTCTTCGCCCTGATCTGGGCATTCCGCCGCATGGAAACCCGCATGCTGGCCTACCTGAAACCGCAAGGGCACTGACGCGCTGTTAGTCCTGATGGAGTGTATTGAGCATGTACAAGCTGATTGTCGACGACCTGCACAAGAAGTTCGGCGAGAACGAGGTATTGAAGGGCGTATCGCTCAAGGCGAAAGCCGGCGACGTGATCAGCCTGATCGGGTCGAGCGGCTCGGGCAAGAGCACGTTCCTGCGTTGCATCAACTTCCTCGAATCGCCCTGCTCGGGCCGTATCGCGGTGAACGGCGAAGAAATCCGCACGAGCCCCGACCGCAGCGGGTCTCTGCGCGTGAGCGACCCGAAGCAACTGCGGGCGATGCGCACGCGCCTCTCGATGGTCTTTCAGCATTTCAACCTGTGGGCACACATGAATGTGCTGGAGAACATCATCGAAGCGCCCGTGAGCGTGCTGGGCCTGAGCCGCGACGAAGCCGAGGCCCGCGCCCGCAAGTACCTGACCAAGGTGGGTCTGTCGACTGGCGTCGAGCACAAGTATCCGTCGCACCTGTCCGGCGGTCAGCAGCAGCGTGTGGCGATTGCCCGCGCGCTGGCGATGGAGCCCGAAATGATGCTGTTCGACGAACCGACCTCGGCGCTGGACCCTGAACTGGTCGGCGAGGTGTTGAGAGTGATGCAGGCGCTGGCGGAAGAAGGCCGCACGATGATTGTCGTCACGCACGAAATGGGGTTCGCACGCAATGTCTCGAATCACGTCGTCTTTCTGCACCAGGGAAAGATCGAAGAGCAAGGCGATCCCCGCGAGGTGCTGAATGCGCCCCGCAGCGAGCGATTGCAGCAGTTTTTGGCGGGGCGGTTGAAGTAGGCGCGCCGCGCGTGCTACCTCGCCATCGCTGAGTTCATTCGCCAATAAACTTGCTCAGCAGCCTGCGCAGTTCGTCGAATTCAGCTTTGGTGAATTTGCGCAGTCGTGCGTTGAGCACCTTGGGTGCGATGTCCGGAATCTGCGCGGCAGCGGCCTGGCCCTCCGCGGTCAACGCGAGGTTCACCACCCGGCGATCTTCCACGCAGCGCGAGCGCTCGACGAGCCCCTTGTCTTCCAGCTTGTCGAGCAGGCGCGTCATCAGGCCCGTATCGACGCTGAGGAGTTTCGAGAGGGCGTAGGGCGTCGTGGCGACACCCCTGCTGATCGACAGCAGAATGCCCATTTGCGGGCTCGTAATGTCGAGACCCTTCAGCGCCGCATCCATCTCCGATGTGATCAGATTACGCGCCTTCGTGAGCGCAAACCCCACGCTTTCGGTGAGCATGAAATTCTTCGGCGTGTAGTGGTCCATCGCGATGGGCTCCGGAGAGACGTTGTCGAATTCAAAATAACTGCAGAGTCAGAATTTGTCAAGATGCTCCGGAGCTGCCAACTGGGTGGGCGTCAGGCCGGTAGATCCCCTTACCTGCCCATGATGCGTGCCTCCGACTCGCCGACGATCACGATCTCCGTGCGCCGGTTCCTCGCCTGGCCTTCGGGCGTATCGTTGTCTGCTACCGGGTGGTCATATGCGAAACCTTTCGTCGTGATCCGCGAGGGGGGGATGCCGCGTTCTTCGAGTGCATCGGCGACGGTTTTCGCGCGCGCTTCGGACAATTGCATGTTGTACTCGTGCGTGCCGACATTGTCCGTATGTCCTTCGACGATCACGGGCTTGTCGCTACGCTTGAGCAGCACCACTGCGCGATTGAGCGCAGTGGTGGCATCCGCGCGCAACGTGGACTGGTCGAAGTCGAACAGCACCTTCTCGGGTAGACGCAGTTGCACGCCATCCTTACCTTGAATTACTTCGATGCCGCTCGCCTGGTTAAGGGCCTCTTCATGGCCGCGATTGAGATTCGAGCAGGCTGTGAGCAGCGTGATCAGGCTGGCGCAGGTGGCGACGGTGAATATATTTTTCATTCAGGTTTCCTTTATATATAAAACTGTACTACTGAGATATGATTCGACGATCTACGTGCTTGCCCGAACCACTGAAATTACGCGGCGCGCTGCTGTAGGCAGTATCGAGCCTGACCTGTGCCTGCTCTGTCGGGAGACAAGACCTTGAACGTGTAGCTCAACATGCGATTCCAGAATTCGGGGAAGCCAAAGTCATCCACCACGTCGTCTGGCGCGTAACCCTCCGAGTCCGTCCAGTACTTTGCGATGGCATAACGGAGGGACCTGCGTTCGTTTTCGACACGCACGCGCAGCACCAGTGCGCTCCAGTACTCCTCGTCTGGCCTGTAAGCTTTTGACGCTACGAAGGTTAGCCACCGTTCGTTTGCGGAGCCTGACGGCAGTGCGGTATGTTCGAACAGCATGAGCAAGCCAATCCCCTCGGGTCCGTGTCTCATCGAGAGTCCCGGCACAATACACAATGCCCGCGCGCCAGTGGTCGACGCGTCAAGTGGCATGTCGGAGGCCACATCCGTCATCTTGAGCAGTTGCTGAAGCGATTCCGTATGGTTCATACAGCGCACCCTTGCGCAGCCAGAGCGCCATGTTTGGCACACTGGACACAACGATTCCCCCCAGAAACTCCCCGTTTTTTTCCGCCAGTCTCGTTGGGTGTGAGTGAGGACGAGAAGCCTGGTTTCCGTCAGAAAAGAGAATGGATCGTTTTGCGGATCGGCAAGTGCGGACTCCAGCTCTGCGCCGGGTTGGCCGTCGGCGCAGCGTGCTTTGCCCCATGCTTCGATTGCACCCGAGGCCCGAACGCGGATGAGTATGGGAAGCATGCGGTAGTGACCGTCAACTGCGTCAAAGCTGCGATCGATCCGATCGCTCGACAATCGCGGTGGCCGGCGTTCGATGGACGACTCCTTCGAGATTGAAACCGATCGCATCACGAGATGCAGACGTTTGATTGCCTTCCATCCGAGATCGCGTGGCGCCGTGCCTCCCAATAGTCGGCGTAGCAACCCTGGTCATGGCGGCGATATCCCGAGGATCTTCGACATCGATCTGAAACACGCCCGGCAACCAGTCCAGATGAGACCCGTGGGCAAATCGGGCAATCGCCCCAAGGGCCTCGCAGCACAGCAGTTCGCTTGACGGCTCAAACTGGATATAGTTTGGAGGAACGCCAATATAACGTTTAATCCTCTCGCTCCCACTGCGCCAGTAGTTCAGCAGGAATTGCGGTAACAACATCGGCGTATCGCTTACCGACAAACTGTTCGGCGCGCTTCAGCAATACCGGAATCGGGCTGCTGGGCTCGTGAAGTTCGAACCACTGTCGTGCCTCACGGATCAGGTTAAGCGCTGAGTGACGATCGGAAGCCTTGCCGGCTGCGCGGGGAGGTACTGGTTCGGATAACGTACTTGCCTCACTTTCATCAGAAGTGGTCGGCGGCTCAACCAATTCCGCAGATTCGTGGATCACTTCCTGCTCGTCCCTTTCTTCGTCCGAGGCGTCTTGCACCGGGCGACTGCTGGCCGGCACCGCGATGTGACGAAGAAGCCGCTTGAGCGCGGTGAGATCCGGTGCGTAGACACTCAGGTGCTCGTGGCACCAGTCTTCGATCGCCGTCAAACTGTCTAACGCATCGTCGAACCCAGAGAGGACTTCGGGACGCTGCATGCGCAACTCTTCAAGCTGCCTTGTCACAGATTCCGGTGTCAGCGTATCACTCGGACGGGGATGCGCGAATGCCCGCTCGACGTCGCGCAACTGCAGGCGCGTCGCCGTCGACCGCGTTAGCGCGATTTCCCGCAGATCGGAGATCAGCCCGTCGGTATCGGCCAGCGATTGCAGCGCGTTCATGCGGATTTCGAGCGCGACCGCGCGATCTTCGTCCACACCCAGTTGCGGGTGAACCAGATCGGGGAATGCAGCCAGCCATCCGGCCAACAGACCCAGTCCCTCCGCGAAGCCTGTGGCGGCCGCGAGCCGTGTGCGGCCGCGGATAAAGAGCACGGCCAGGCGCACGTCCTTGCTGCGCATCATCAGGCGGCGGCAGTCCCTGTCCACATCGCTCCAGTTCACTGGCTCCGGCGTACCGACGAAGTCGCCATATTGAGCTGCGGCCTTTGCGGCGACGCTTGCGCTCAACACGACGAACTCCGGATCGTATTCGAGATCACTGCCGCACGGCGACTCGCCCGAGATGGGCGCCATCCAATCGTGCATGGCGCCTCGACTCCCGGCTTCAGGCCGGTTTTTTTTCCGCTCTTGCTCATGGTTCAGTCTTTTTCTGCCGGGCCGCACGGGCTTCGGCGTCGCGTTGAAGCTGGGGCACATAGCGCTCCGGCTCGAAAGTCATGCCTGTGACAGGCTCAGGCGAAGGAGACTGCCCGAGCCATCCGGACCAGCACGCCGAAGTAGTGGGACAGCGTCGGGTCTCGCCGGTGCTCCTTGCGTTCACGCGCAATCTCGGTTATGTGGATGGGCAGCGGGCCGTTGGGTCCGAGCATGCTGAGCCTGACCAGGAGAACCTTCAGGCGCTCTTGTTCAACGCTGACGCTCGCGATCTCGCGCGGCGCGAAAACAAGACTCGCCTGCTGCCCCACCCGGTAAGGTTCAGCCTGAGACAGCCGGGCCGTCCCGATCGGGTCGATGGCTGGACTGGCCCCGATACGGCGCATCAGGGCGAGAAATCCATATCGCCACGGCTCGGCCTGCAGGTGGTCGAGCAACGGCTGGGACAGGGCGATGTCCTGGATCAGCGCCTTGAACGGAGTACGCTGCATCAAGCCACTCCGCGCGTACCCATGCGCACGGGCCAGCGCGCGACCCGGCCGCGTTGCATTGAGTGCAACTCGGTGCGCGTGAACGAGTTGATCGACACATGCCGCGCCATGTAGTGCTCGAGGATCAGGCCAAGCAGATAGGGGCTCACGCCTGAGAATCCGGTCTCGTCCACGGTGAAGACACACTCGATACCGCGCCCGAAGACGAGCGGGCCGTTACCCGGCAACATGGCGTTGATGGGACGCGTTTTCACCCCGATCAGGCCTTCGACCTGGCGCTGACGCTCGGTATCGTCACTCGCGAGGAAAAGCCTGAGCAGATCGCGCAGGCCCTGGCCACCTTCGCGGTGATCCATGTCGCTGAACGGCAGATAGTTGAAGTTCAACTGCCGGATCAGGCGCCAGGCCATCTCGCGCTCAGCATAGGGAGGTCTCGGCGGACTTGGAGGACGGATCAGGCCGATCGACAGGATCGAATCCTCGTCGTTTCCGTCGAGGTCGTCCACACCGTTGCGCGGAACGAGCAGCGGGAGATCGCGATTGGTCACCCATGCGTCCGCCGACAGATAGCGGATTTCGCCACTATAGGGCGCCTCCGTCTGGTCGACCAGGGAGACGAACATTTCGGTGCCAATATAGGGCGTGCGTGTGCCATACCGCCGGCTGTTGTCCGACGCCAGGCGCCGCTCGCGGCGCCCCGAAAAGTATCGGCCGTAGTTGCCTTCATCGTTGTTCAGCGTCTGGTACAGCGGCCTGAATTCCAGTTCAGCCGAACTGGATGTCTTCTGGCCGCATAGCTTCCGGATGGCAAAGATTTCGTAGTCAAGCGGTTCCAGCTTCGACGGCGCAAGCCTGATCTCAGCTTCGCCCCGCGGGATTTCGATCTGGTCGGTCCGCTTTTCGAACAGGTTCACGACCGGGGTGCAAAAAAGTGCGAAGCGCGACGCATCAACCAGATGTGTCAGCTGACTGGTGGGCTGGTCCAGCAGCACGATCACTTCGACTTCGCTACCGGCGATGCGGCTGAATCCTTGTGCGAGCCCGGTCAGCGCAAAAAAATAAAACCTGCTCGGGCACGCGAAGTACTCATGTAGCAGATTGTGCCCGTGAAACTTTGACCAGGTGAGTGGCAGAAGTCCCTGGCCAATACCGATGCCCTCAAAGTCAACCGGGTTCGACTTCACAACCGACAAGGACTCGCCCGCCGTACCGAACTGTCCCGGCTCGCCGATGACCAGCGCAACGTTGGTGGCATGCACCAGTTCGAACAGATGAGAAGCCACCTGCTCATCGCCGGCAAGATAGATCGGCAGGCGGTCAAGGCCTTGAAGATCCGAGATCGGCGAGCCATTCGTGGTGCGGAACCGGATGCGCAAGGCACCCCGAACCTGGCAGTCAGGCGAAACATAACGGTCAAGTCCGATCACGTCGGGCGGAATCGCGGTGAGTTTTGCTTCGGAGATACCCAGCGGATACAACGTAACATCCAGTCCACTGCGGAACTGGCACGCCGTCTTCTCGCCCACGGGTTTGCGTGCCTTGAAGATGGTGCCGCGAGGCAAATGAAACCCCCTGTTCAGGTTCTCTTCCTTCGGACTCGGATAGATGCGTGCCACCGACATGGATGGCGTCGGCGCCACGTAATTCGGGTAGATGACTTCGAGAAGCCGTTCAGTGAACTTCGGAAACTCCGCATCGATCTTGATCTGGGTACGGGCCGCCATGAAGCAGAACGACTCGATCAGGCGTTCGACGGAAGGGTCTGCGACTTCGCCCACCTGCATGCCCAGACGCGCTGCAATCTTGGGGTGCTGCCGCCCGAACTCGCCAGCGAGCTCGCGCATGTAGATCAGTTCCCGGTTGTATTCGTCGAGCAGTCTTGGCTCCATTTCCCTACCCCGTATTCGTTATGATTCAGACGGCGTGAGCGCCGCTGACGCTGAGCTGACTGGTCTCCAGATCGAGTGAGCTCTGCACCATGAATTCCAGGGGATAAGGATCCATGCTGATCAGGCCGCGCACCTCAAACGCCAATGCGTTGTACTGAACTTCACCCTTCTTGTCCGCCAACGGCGATACGCTGAGGCTGTCTGGAACCAGGCGCGGCTCGAAATCGGTGATCGCCTGTTTGATGATGCTTTCAATGTCCGCCCACTGGCGGGTTGCCATGAATTTGCCGGCCAGCGCCGGCACACCGAAGTTCACCGTCGAGGCCGCCGCTTCCGGGTAGCGGGCGCGATCGATCTGCTCTTCGATGTTGGTCGTATTGAGCAGATAGGCGAGATCGCGCTGGACGATGTCTCGCATCTGCGAGCGGGTGACTGCGTATTCGCCTGGCGCCTCATGCTGCCGGTGTGGCGCATCATCGCGCAACCTGTCCAGCAGCGTTGGCATCAACCAGGCATTCGGTCGCCGCGGAGCCGTGGTCGTGTTTGCGGCCCCGGTCTTGCGCTTACGCTCCTCCATGAGCGCCCCCCTCGCCGGATAGCGCAACCTCAGCGATGCCGTCGGCCGGTCTGGGATCGGCATCCTGGGCAAACGTACAGACATCGAGTTCGAACAGGCCGATATCGCCAACGCTCGTCGCCCAGGTTTTGCGGCCCTGGGCAATCACGCCTGTACGACCGGCCGCTGCCCAGATCGTCGTATTGCCGAGGCGCAGCGCATCCTGCGTGGCGTCATCGTGGGTTGTATCCGCGATAGCGGGAAAACGGGCAGGCATAAAGCCACGGACCGTCGAACCGTCGACGAGCGCGATCGAGCACGGCGCCCAGACGAGATCCACCAGTGCCGTCGGCCGGCCGAGTTCCCAGGCCGAGATGTCGGAGAAAGGCAGCCAGCGATAGCGGCCTGCCGTAATGACCTCGCAGACGGGCCCAAGACGCGAGTCGCTGTCCGCGATCCACTCAAACGGATGGGCTGCACCAAGACCGCTCGTCAGGGGAGCCTGATCCAGCGCGGCTTCACGCATGTCATCGGCAGCGTCTGGTTCTCCCGCTGCACCCAGGCGCAGTGCCTCGACGAGGCCTTGCGCCCACGATGGCGGATCGATGACGAAGCCGGGCTGCGCGAGTCCACCCATGACTTTCGCACGCCAACGCTCGGCGCGGATCAGGTCCCGGTATGCCTGCGCCACCTGGGCCTGCCCGGGACTCAACTGCGCAAAGATCTGGAGTTGCTGGATCGCCCGCTCCCATTGTTCCATTACGCAAAGCAGCTGGAACAGCATCCAGCGGTGGTCCGCAACGGCGGGCTGACTGCGTATCATGCCCTGCACGTCATCCATGCTTGCATGCAGCGAAATCATCATGGTGTATCCACGGTCGAGCTCACTTGGGGCATTGGCAGCGGGCTGTCAATACCGGGTGAATGATGGTCGCGCCGGGCGAGTGCAGGCGGCAGGGTCGCCATCGAACGCCAGGCCGAAGCCAGGTATTCCGGTGGCGCAAAAAGGCGCAGGATCTCCGGCACGGATTCCGACTCCGGCAGGTTTCCGATATCGCTCTCTTTCAGCGGGCCAAATGCATGGTCCAGCAGTTGTGCGCCAGAGAGCAGTGCTTCGATTGAATCCAGGCCGGCATTGGGGCGACGCGGATCATCAGGCAGACCCGAATCTCCACGGGCGTACCGTTCAGATCCGGTCGTGGATTCCCAGTCAGCCTCGACCCCTGGTCCGAGTGGATTGTCCAGTGCCTGGCAGTACTGCCTATGCAAGCTGGCGATCAGATCATCACCATCTACGCGTGTCGATGTCCGGGACACAGCGCGCGGCTCCATCACCGGGCGTGATCCGATGAGACCAAAGATCGCCTTACTCCCGTGCAAATCCGCGTGAGTCTGATGCGTATCAAACATCAACAACGCGCCGTCGTTCATTTCCGGCATTTCCGCATGCTTTTGCCCGGCGGTATTCTCAAAAGAAAGTGTGCGCGGCTCGGCGCGCGTCACAGGCAATTCACGACGATGAAGCAACCGGAGGATGTTCATGAGACAGTGGCTGGAATATACATCGAAGATGCGCATTTTAAACATAGTAATCGCACGTTCGTCCACTGTGGTCTCATGAAAGCATATCTTTTTATTCGAATCGCATATTGTTAAATAATTGTTGAATATCGAAAAAATTCTGATATGGGGCAAATTTTCGCATTAATGTTGAGAAAATTAAGAATCCCGTTATTGACTGAGATTGCCAATTTTCTGTAGTCGAAGCACTAAATATCGAAAAATTATTTTTGAGATATTCGAGATTGAAATTTAGAGCAAACATCCTGAATTTATATCGTTGACGAGCGCGGACATAAAGAATTAAAGTTCGACGTGGAAATAGTCCCAGATGTCCAGAAGGGGCTATTCTTCGTCGTATTTACCCGGGGAAGAAGGAGGCACCAGGCAATTGCGGTAAAAGCACACGGTGCATACCGCAATATGCGATTTCCAAGGGTGGCGAAGCGCAACAAGAATGAAATCAAAGACAATCCTGGAAAAAATCATGACGATTTCCCGTCAGGCACTGTTTGGAAAGATGGGTATCACACTGTTTAGGAATGCTGAATCCGCGACAGCGTATTGCAAGCTTAGAGGCAATCCGTACGTCGAACTGGTGCATTGGTTGCACCAGATCCTGCAACAGCCCGATTCCGACCTGTATCGCGCGTTGCGACACTGCGGCATCGAGCGCACGATAGTGGATTGCGACATCGCGCATGCATTGGTGACGCTGCCCTCTAATGCAAGTTCTGTCATCGACTTCTCGCACCACATCGATATCGCCATCGAGCGGGCCTGGGTTATTGCAACACTGAGCATGAACGACCAGCGCATCCGCAGCGCGTGGCTGCTGGTGGCCCTGGTGACAACACCTGAACTACGGCGCGTTCTCCTTTCCATCTCGTCTGCCTTTGCGAAAATTCCCGTAGACGGTTTGACCGAAGCGCTACCCGCATGGATTGACGGGTCGCCAGAAGCGAGTGAAGCTCCGCACGACAACAGCGACTACACCCCCGCCCTTCCTGGCGAGGCGTCCCAGGCGCTGCCTGGTACATCGAAAGGCTCCATGTTCGAGCAGTACTGCACGGACTTGACTGCCCGTGCAAGCGCCGGTGAGATCGATCCCGTCGTCGGGCGCGAGCTCGAAATCCGCACGATGATTGACGTGCTGCTGCGCCGACGGCAGAACAACCCGCTACTTACGGGTGAAGCCGGTGTCGGCAAGACAGCCGTCGTTGAGGGGCTTGCGCTGGCGATCGCCAATGGTGAAGTGCCGCCCAAGCTTGCCTGTGTGCGACTACTGAGCCTCGACGTCGGTGCGCTCCTTGCCGGTGCAAGTATGAAGGGTGAGTTCGAGGCGCGCCTGAAGAGCGTGCTCGAAGCGGCCGCAAAGTCGCCCGTCCCGGTCATTCTCTTCGTCGACGAAGTCCATACGCTGATCGGCGCGGGCGGGCACGCCGGTACTGGCGATGCGGCCAACCTGCTCAAGCCGGCGCTTGCACGCGGCACGATCCGTACCATCGGAGCGACGACGTGGACCGAGTACAAGCGACACATCGAGAAGGATCCGGCGCTCACCCGTCGCTTTCAGGTATTGCAGGTTCTCGAGCCTGAGGAACTGGCCGCCATTGACATGGTGCGGGGTCTCGCGCAAATGTTCGCGAAGCATCATGGTGTCACGGTGCTCGATGAAGCCATCCGCGCCGCGGTAACCCTTTCACATCGCTACATTCCCTCGCGGCAGTTGCCGGACAAGGCAATCAGTTTGCTCGATACGGCCTGCGCACGTGTGGCGCTCTCGCAGCACTCGCCACCGCGCGAAATGCAAAGCCTGTCCGAGCGCCTGCGTGCGGCAATCGTCGAGCGCGACCTGCTGCAGCAGGAAGCACGCATTGGTCTCGATGCGGATCGCGCCATCGCTTCGGTCAGCGAGCGCATCGAAACCCTGACCTGTGACATGACAACCATCGAAGGACGATGGCGTACCCAGCTCGACGCCTTGAAGGCGCTTGCGGGTGCGCGCGAGGCGGCCATGTCAGGCGACCGGGAAGCGGTTGGTTCACTGCGCGATCTTGATGCGCAGTTCTCGGAACTGCAGGGTGAAACACCCTACGTGTTCCCGGAAGTTGATGAAACCATCGTCGCCGAGATCGTGTCGGACTGGACCGGTATTCCGGTGGGCCGCATGGTGACGAACGAAATCGCAGCAGTTCGCACGTTGCCCGCGACACTCGAGGCACGTGTGATCGGCCAGACCGACGCACTTCACCAGATTGGTGAGCGCGTGCAGACAGCCCGTGCCGGTCTCACGGACCCGAAAAAGCCGCTCGGCGTATTCCTGCTCACAGGACCTTCCGGCATCGGCAAAACCGAAACGGCGCTTGCGATCGCCGAAGCACTCTATGGTGGCGAGCAGAACTTGATCGCCATCAACATGAGCGAGTACCAGGAGGCTCACACAGTCTCTGGCCTCAAGGGCGCGCCGCCGGGCTACGTCGGTTATGGTGAAGGCGGTGTGCTGACGGAAGCCGTGCGCCGTCGCCCCTACTCGGTGGTACTCCTTGACGAGATTGAGAAGGCGCACCGTGACGTCCACGAATTGTTCTTCCAGGTATTCGACAAGGGCTACATGGAGGACGGTGATGGCCGGTACATCGACTTCCGCAACACGACGATCCTGCTGACCAGTAACGTGGGGGCTGAACTGACCGCGAGCCTGTGCGCCGACCCGTCGCTCGCGCCCGCAGCAGAGGCCCTGCGCGATGCGCTCACGCCCGAGTTGCTCAAGGTCTTCCCGGCTGCATTCCTCGGTCGCGTCGCTGTCGTGCCGTACCGCCCGCTCGCCAGCATGTCGCTCGCCCGCATCGTGCGCCTGCATCTGGATCGCGTCGTGAAACGCATGGCTGAAACGCACCAGATCGTGCTTACCTATGACGAGGCGGTCGTCGATTACATCGCCGGACGACGCCTCGTGCAGGAGACGGGCGCCCGCGTGCTGATCGGCTTCATCGAGCAGCACATCCTGCCCCGTCTTTCGACCCTGTGGCTCGATGCGTTCTCGTCGAAGCAGCCCCTTTCAAGCATTGATATCGCCCTGGGCGATCGTGATGCGCCGCCGGCCACCGCGCTGCTGTTCCGCTTTCCATCGGCGGAGTCGGCCAGCCGGACCGATGACCTCAACGCAGAAACCGAAGAATCTTTCCCTGTCGGGCAGGCCCTCTGATGCTGCCGACCTTTTACCTCCGCTCACGGGAGTTTCCCCATGTCCGCTAGCAGTTCGCAGAAGTTCATTGCACGCAACCGCGCGCCGCGCGTGCAGATCGAGTACGACGTCGAAGTCTACGGTTCCGAAAAGAAGGTCGAGTTGCCGTTCGTGATGGGCGTGCTTGCCGACCTCTCCGGCAAGCCGGTCGAATCGCTGCCTGCTGTGGCAGACCGCCGCTTTCTCGACATTGATATTGACAATTTCGATGAAAGGATGAAGGCCATCCGGCCGCGTGTCGCATTCGCCGTACCGAACACGCTCACGGGCGAAGGCCAGATCATGGTCGACATGACTTTCGAGAGCATCGAGGACTTCTCGCCTGCGGCTATCGCACGCAAGGTTGAGCCGCTGCGCAAACTGCTCGACGCACGCACGCAACTCGCGAACCTGCAGACGTACATGGACGGCAAGTCGGGAGCGGAATCGCTCGTGAACCAACTGCTCCAGGACCCGGGACTCCTCAAGTCGCTCGCTTCCGCACCGAAGCCGCAGGCGACAGACGATGCAGCGCAAGCCACGGAAACTGGCAGCGCGAACTGATCGACAGGATATCCCAAGAGACAAGCCATGACAAAACAGCAAGCACAGGCCGCAAGCGCCGCCGTCGAGACCCAGTCGGATTTTAGCCAGCTGCTCAATCAGGAATTCCGCCCGAAGACTGACCGGGCCCGCGAAGCCGTCGAACTTGCGGTCCAGACGCTCGCCGAACAGGCGCTGCTGCAATCGGCCACCATCAGCGACGACGCCTACAAGAGCATTACCGCGATCATCGCGCAGATCGATCATAAGCTCTCCGAACAGACCAACCTCATCCTGCACCACGACGATTACCAGAAGCTCGAATCGGCATGGCGCGGCCTGCATCACCTCGTCTCGAACACGGAGACGGACGAGCGCCTCAAGATCCGCTTCATGGATATCTCGAAGGACGAGCTGCGCCGCACAATGAAGCGCTACAAGGGCCTAGCATGGGACCAGAGCCCGCTCTTCAAGCAAATCTACGAAGAGGAATACGGTCAGCTCGGCGGCGAGCCGTACGGCTGCCTCGTCGCAGACTACTATTTCGACCACACCCCGCCCGATGTCGACCTGTTGGGTTCGATCGCGAAGATCTCGGCCGCCGCGCACGCACCCTTCATCTCGGGCGCGTCGCCATCGGTTCTTCAGATGGAATCGTGGCAGGAACTCGCCAATCCGCGCGACCTCACGAAGATCTTCACGCAGAATCTCGAATACGCTCCCTGGAATTCGCTGCGCAACACTGACGATGCCCGCTATGTCGGTCTTGCAATGCCGCGCTTCCTGGCCCGCCTGCCGTATGGCGCGAAAACGAATCCTGTCGACGAATTTGACTTTGAGGAGGAGACGAACGGTTCGGATCATCGCCGTTACGCGTGGGCGAACGCGGCCTACGCGATGGGCGTGAACATCAATCGTTCGTTCAAGCTTTACGGCTGGTGCTCGCTGATCCGCGGCGTCGAGTCGGGCGGCACGGTCGAAAGCCTGCCGTGCCACACGTTCCCGACGGACGACGGCGGAATCGACATGAAATGCCCGACCGAAATCGCTATCTCGGACCGCCGCGAGGCAGAGTTGTCGAAGAACGGTTTCATTCCGCTCATCCACCGCAAGAACACGGACCATGCGACATTCATCGGCGCCCAGTCGATGCAGAAACCGGCTGAGTACACCGATGCTGACGCAACGGCCAACGCGAACCTCTCGGCACGCCTGCCGTATCTGTTCGCCTGCTCGCGCTTTGCGCACTACCTGAAGTGCATCGTACGCGACAAGATCGGCACGTTCCGTGAGCGCGAGGACATGCAGCGCTGGCTCAACGAATGGATCATGAACTACGTCGATGCCGATCCAGCCAACTCGTCGCAGGAAACCAAGGCCCGTCGACCGCTGGCCGCGGCTGAAGTGGTTGTCGAGGACGTGGAAGGCAACCCTGGGTACTACCAGGCAAAGTTCTTCCTGCGTCCTCACTTCCAGCTTGAAGGTTTGACGGTTTCGCTGCGTCTGGTCGCCAAGCTGCCGTCGATCAAGGAAGCCGCATAACAGGCACAGATGGGCCATCGGCATATCGGGGTCGATGGCTTGGACCGCATTCCTTCACAAGGAGTCCACGCATGAAAACGTCCTTGATCAGTCTGTCCCCTGTCATCCTCATTGCCGCGCCGCTGATCGCCCCGGGCGCCGTGGACGTCAAGGGTGCACTCGTCATGAATGTGCAATGCGGGTAGTCCGTATCTGAAGCCTGTGTGTATCGAGGGCGACTCGCGAAAGGCACCTTCGGTTCCATCGGTAGCAGTAAGCGTAAGCAGGTTGGTTTCTACTTTTCCAGACTTAAAGAGGAACAAGCAATGCCGTGGACATATATCCAGTCGACAGGCTCCCTGACTGACCCGCAGGGACATCCGATAGCCAGCAATACCTATTCCGGTGCTGGACTCGGTCGCAACAACGGCGCAATGGGACAGACACCCAATGTCGGCCCCATCCCGCGTGGGCGCTATAGCATCGGTAATGCGCGCCACTCGCCCCACACTGGCCCGGTATCGATGGACCTGACACCGCAGGCGGGTACGAATATGTTTGGGCGCAGCGCGTTCCTGATCCATGGCGATAACCTGACGCATACGGCGTCCAACGGCTGCATCAGCTTGCCGCGCACTGTGCGCGACCAGATCAATCGCAGTACCGATCGTGAGCTTGTGGTTCGATGATACGAAGACGTCCATACGCGCTCGTGCTTCTCTTTCTTGGCGTACCCGTGTTCGCTGCAACGTTGACACCTTCGCAACTGGATCAGGAGATCCATACACGCGGAGCAAAAGCGACCGTGCAAGCGCTCGACCGGAGAGGGATGTTCGATACAGTGCTCGACAGGATCGCCACTGGGAACACCGCATGGGTGCGCCTGGCATCCGGCCTGGCACAGGGAACTGACGCCGGTGATTCGACCGGCCTGACTGTCGCGTTGGCCACGGCGTTGCCAAAGAATCCGGCGGTGGTGCTCGCTGCCCTCAACGATGGTCCGGTTATCAACCCGGCGGCTGTGTGTGGTGTGCCGTTCATCGAACCTTCTGCGCAGGAAGTCCGCGAATATCTGGACCGGACCATTCCCGCTGTGACACGCGTCAAACCTTCGGACCGCGTACCGTTTCGCACTCAGTGTCTGGAAGCGCTGCATCACATCCAGAATCCGGTTGCCGGCCAACCTTGACGCTGCAGGCCAGCAATTCGGAGACAGGTTATTTACAGAGACTTAACGGTCTCCACACCCGGCAGTACCATTTTCAAGGAGTTTTAGATGGCGCAAGATATTTTCCTCAAGATCGACGGTATCGATGGTGAGTCGCCCGACGCGTCCCACAAGAACGAGATCGAAGTGGCCAGCTGGAGCTGGCAGGTTTCGCAGCAGTCGAGCATGCACGCCGGCTCGGGCGGCGGTGCAGGCAAGGCAACCGTGGAAGATCTGGCGTTCGACCATTCGGTCGACCGCGCCAGCCCCAACCTGATGAAGTACTGCCTGACCGGCAAGCACATCGACCAGGCCGTGCTGACGGTGCGCAAGGCGGGCGGCAATCCGCTCGAATACCTCAAGATCACCATGAGCGACGTGCTCGTTACGCACGTGAGCCCGGCCGGCAGCAACACCGACAGCGGAATCCGTGAACATGTCCGGCTCTCGTTCGCCAAGGTCAAGCAGGAATACGTCGTGCAGAATGCCCAGGGCGGTAGCGGCGGTGCGGTAACGGCCAGCTACGACATCAAGGGCAACAAGGAGGCATAAGCCTCACCTGGCTGCTTCGTGCAGTCCCGTTGTTGTTCCACCCTGCGAGGGCACGTCCGGTACGTACGTGCCCTCGCAGGACGTTTCAGGACTTATACCGATGTTCCCTGACGCATGCGCCTGATTCCCTTCGTGACAGCCTGCGCGTTCGCGCTGCTGCTCGCCGCCTGTGCGAGTGACGACCCCAAGCCGCATGAGCCGCTGCGGCTGGACCTGACGGTCAGTGCCGCCACGACGGTCAACCCTGATGACCAGGGACGGGCCGCGCCTATCGTGGTGCGTGTCTATGAACTGAAAACCGATAACGCATTCAAGGCTGCAGACTATTACTCGCTGCAGGACAAGGACAAGACGGTGCTCGCCGACGACCTCGTCAAGCGTGACGAATTCCTGTTGCGCCCAGGCGAGTATCAGACGATCCGGCGAAATGCCGATGCGACCACCACAACGCTGGGCGTGCTGGTCGAATACCGCGATTTGCCGCACACGATCTGGCGAACCGCATACGTGTTACCGGAGACACCCGAGAAAGCGTGGTACCGCATCTCCTCGCCAAAACTGAATCTGACCATCAATCTTGACGCCAGCGCGATCAGGATTACCGACAACACGCAGAAGTAAACCGTAAGGCTGAGACTTGAATCATGAGCTGGCACAACAAGGTCGTCTGGTATGAAGGGCAGTTCATGCGCCCACAGCTGTTTCAGCAGTTGGAGCGTTACCTCGAGCACTTCGCGCACAAGCGCGCGGCGCCTCTTTCGTCGTTCTTCTTTGGTTTCACGCACTACGGCCTCGACGACGAGGCACTTGCGCTTGGCAAGGTGATCGTGAAATCCGCGGCAGGTATCTTTCCGGACGGCACACCCTTCGATGCGCCGGGCGGTACTCCGCCGCCCGCGCCACTCACGATCCGGCCGGAACACCTGGAGCAGCTCATCTACCTCGCCGTCCCCATCCGTGTGCCCAACGGCGAAGAGACGACCTTCGACAATGCGTCGGATTCGCTCGCACGCAACGCTGTCTTCAACACGGATCTGCGCGACACCAACTCAGTCGGCCAAGGTTCGCAGATGATCCAGCTGTCGAACCTGCGACTGCGGCTTGTGCCCGAGAAGGAAATGACCGATGCGTGGATCGGTCTTGCGCTCACACGCGTGAAGACCATTCGGGCCGACGGCAGCATCGAGCTCGATGACACGGTCGTGCCGCCAGTGTCGGCATACGGCGCGAGCAGTCTGCTCTCGAGCTGGCTTGCCAGGATCCATGACCTCACGCGTCTACGCGCCACGGCGCTAGCACAGCGCCTGACTGGGGCAGACGGCAAGGCCGGCACCGCAGCCGAGGTCTCGGACTATCTGCTGCTGCAGACCCTCAATCGCTACGAGCCGCTTCTGCAGCATCTGCGCCGCGTGCCGACCACGTCGCCCGCCGATCTTTATGCACTGCTTCTCAGCATGGCGGGCGAGCTGTCAACCTACGTGCGCACCGCGACGCGCCGGCCGCTCGATTCGCATCCGGCATACCAGCACACGGCACCGCACCTATGCCTGAAACCCGTCGTCGATGACACACACCAGTTGCTCAATGCCGTGCTCGTCCGCAGTGCGCAAAGCATCGAACTCAGGGATGCCGGCTACGGCATGCGCAATGCCGTGGTGGATCCGGCGGAGATCCCGGGTTTCACGTCAGTCGTGCTCGCGGTCAGCGCCGCCATGCCGCCCGATACGCTGCAACAGCAGTTCGCCGCCCAGGCCAAGCTTGGCCCTTCGGAGCGCCTGCCTGATCTAGTGCGTGCTCACCTGCCGGGCATTGCACTGCAGGCACTACCGGTACCACCACGACAGATCCCGTTCAATGCAGGCTACATCTACTACGAACTCTCGCGCTCCGGGCAACTCTGGGAAGACATCGAACGCCGTGGTGGTCTCGCGCTGCACATCGCCGGGGACTTCCCGTCCCTGAAGCTTGAACTGTGGGGCATCCGCGGATAACCACGCGCGGCGGCGCTCGCCAGGCAGGTGAGCGCGCATGTAGCGGATACGCAGACAAGGAATTGCAGTAATGTCACACGCAACGATGGATCCGGTCGGGCAAATCCCGGACGTCAAGGAAAAGCAGGCAACGCCCCGCCGGGAATTGCCACCCGGCGAAGCGCTCACGACGCGTCTGGCGGCCGTCAAGGCCGCCAGTAACCCGCTGCTTGAGGCCGCGCGCCCCCTGCTGCGGGCATTGGCCGACATGCCCGAACAACTCGACCGTGAGCGTGTAGAGCAGTTGCGCGAACTGCTTGAGCAGGAAGTGCGCGCCTTCCAGAAACTGTGCGAGCAGACGAGTATCCGGCGCGACCACATGCTCGGCGCACGCTACTGCCTCTGTACGGCGATCGACGAGGCGGCCATGCAGGCCGCGTGGGGCAAGAACAGCAAGAGCAGCCAGCCCGACGAGGGTACAGGTAACACCACAGCCCCCGTGCAACCCGGCAAGGAGCGTCCTGGAAAGGATCAATCTGGAAAAGATAATGCTGCTCCCGGCCGGGACAAGAATTCGCCAGACGCTGGCGTCGAATGGATGATCCGCGGACTGGCGACCATTTTCCACGAGGACCGGCAGGGTGGCGACAAAGTTTATCTCCTCATCGGCCGCCTGATGGCCGATCCACAGGAGCACTTCGATCTGCTCGAGGTGATCTACCGCATCCTGAGCCTCGGCTTCGAAGGCCGCTACCGCTTTGAGCCAGGTGGTCACCGCAAGCACGAGGCCGTGCGCCAGCGCATCTACAACGAAATCACGGCGCGACGCGGCATCGTGCCCACCGCCCTCTCTCCGCACTGGCAATCAGATGTCAAGGGCCAGCGCGCCTCGTTCTACGACTTTCCGGTGTGGATCACGGTCGCCCTGCTCTCCATCATCCTGCTCGGCTGCTTTGGTTACTTCAAATACGCGCTGCTGGGCCGCAGCGCCGAAGTGCAGAAGCAGATTGCGGACATCGGCCATATGACGCCACCGCCGGCACCACCCGTCCTGCACCTGAAGACATTGCTCAAGGACGAAATCGCGGCCGGCACGGTCAGTGTCGACGAAGACGTGCACCACAGCGCGGTGACGTTCCGTGGCGATTCGATGTTCCCGCCTGGTGGTGTTTCAGTCAATGCATCGGTGGGACCGCTCATCTCGAAGATTGCAGCGGAAATCATCAAGGTGCCTGGCAAGGTTTCGGTGCTGGGCTATACCGACAACGTGCCGATCAGGAGCCGCCAGTTCGCGTCCAATGACACGCTGTCTCTTGAGCGCGCCACGCAGGTCATGCAGATGTTGCAGGCCGCAGGGATCCCGGCGAGCCGCCTGGAGGCCGTCGGCAAGGGCGACGCTGATCCGGTGGCCGACAACAGCACGCCGCAAGGCCGAGCACAGAACCGCCGCGTCGAAATCACGGTCGCGGAATAACGAACCATGAAAGCAGTCAGCATCCTGGCATGAAAAAATTCCTGTCGTTTCTGGTATCGCGCCAGTTCCTCGCCTTCCTCGCGCTCGTCGTCATCGCGCTGGTGATCTGGTTCGTTGGACCCTATGTCGCGTTCGGCGGACTCAAACCGCTCGCGAGTACGGGCATGAGTGTGTTTGTCATCGCCCTGCTGCTCGTGGGCGTGCTGCTGTGGCTCGCCCACCTGTCAACGAGCCCGGTCGTCGTGGCGCTGCTGTGCCTGCTAATCTGGTACGCCACGCCGCTGCTCACTTTCGGCAAGGCCCAGCCCTTTGCATCGGAGTCGGCCCGTGTCATCGCCATCGCGGTCGTGCTGTTCGTCTTCGCGGCGTACTGGCTCTTCCGTCTCTGGCAGGAGATGAAGAGTAACCGGCCGCTCGTCGACAGGATGCTGACGTTTGGTGGCAAGAAGGATCCCTCCCCCGCCAAAGCGCAATTGAAGGAAGTCAGTGCGATCGTGGATAGCGCCCTTGCTCGCCTGAAGGCGATGCGAACGGGCGCACGCGGCATCGGGCGCCTGTTCCAGGGCAAGCGGTACCTGTACGAACTGCCGTGGTATATCGCGCTCGGTTCGAAGTCGTCCGGAAAGACGAGCGCGTTGCTCAATGCGGGCCTCGCGTTTCCGGTTGCCGAACAGATGCAGCGCGCGGCCGGGGCAACGCAGAAGCCCACTGCAAACGTGGACTGGTGGCTGACCAACGATGCCGTCCTCATTGACACCGCAGGCCGATATACCCGTCACGGATCGGGCGGCGGCAGCCTGTACGCCACGCCCTCGGGGGAGGGGCAAAAGCCCGCGGCCAACGCCGCGGGAACGTCTGGCAACGCCACGAAGGGTGCAGATCAACCGGGTGCTTCTGCTGGGGAGATTACAGACAAGGCAGAACTGGCGACAACGGGCGCGACAAACAGCACGGCGATTACCGACTCGCAGCGCGTTGACTCGGCTGAGTGGCTCGGCTTTCTTGCCATGCTGCGCAAGCACCGCCCGCGTGCGCCGATCAACGGCGCGCTGCTTGCCGTCAACCTCACCGAACTGGTGAGCCAGGACGAGAGCCGCCGCATGATCGAAGCTGCCGCACTGCGTGCACGGTTGGCCGAACTACGTGGCGAACTCGGTATCCGGTTTCCCGTCTATCTGGTCGTCACCGGCATAGACCGGCTCACCGGCTTCTCCGAATACTTCTCGTCGCTGACCAGCGAGAGCCGGGCCCAGACGTGGGGTTTTACGCTGCCCTACGGTAAGGAAACCATTGCGAAGGAAGGGGTAACCGCACGCTGCCGCTCCGAGCTTGCCCAGCTCGTGCAGCGTCTCGACAACGGCATCAATACCCGCTTGCAGGACGAATACGACCAGATTTACCGCCGCAAGCTCGCTGCGTTGTCGCAGGAGTTCGCGGCGCTCAACGGCCCGCTTGTCGAGCTGATCGAGCGCGTGTTCCTCGATTCGCGATACGACGACACACAGCTGTACTCGACGCTGCGCGGCGTATACTTCACGAGCGCCGATCAGACCGGTCGCGAGATTGTGGCTGAGCGGCGCACGATCCTGCAGCGGGTGATGTCAGGCATGGCCGCTCCGACAACTTCGTTGCGCGAAGCCACGAGTGAAGGCTTCTTCCTGCACGACCTGTTCACGAAGATCGTGATTCCGGAAGCCCACCTGGTCCGTCCAAACCTGCGCTGGGAGTTCCGCTTCCGCCTGCTGCGCCTGATCGGTCACGCGCTCGCCCTGCTGCTCTTCGTGTGGCTGGCGATCGGGCTGCGCATGAGCTTCAGTAACAATAGCGATTACCTGAGCACTATCGAGCGCAAGACACAGGCACTCGCCGCACGCGTAACACAGCTCTATCACGACCTGAAACCGGAAGCCGTGCCGGACACGCTGAGCGTAGCGCAGTATCTGCCGACGTATCAGGGGCTCGACCTCTCGGACCCCGACAGCACGTTCCGCTACGGCCTCTACACGGCACCCGATATCGTCACGGAAAGCCGCCACACCTACGACGCGCTCGAGGACAACCTGCTGGTGCCGCAGATCGTGCATCGGATGGAGGATGTCATTTCGCAGTCGATCGCCGGTAACGACCCGAAAGCGACCTACGAGGCACTGCGCGTCTACCTCATGCTCTACGACAAGGCGAAGTTCAATGCCGACGACGTCAAGACTTGGGTGCTCAACGACTGGGCAAGAACCGACAGCGCGTCCGTGTTCGGCGGCCGGGCCTCGATGATCGACCACGTCCAGCAGCTCTTTTCGGGAGACCGTGTGGTCCAGTCGCCGCTCATCCGCAACGATGCCCTGGTCCAGCAGGCGCGCGCCTTCCTCGACGGCAGCAATGCGACCGACCGGCTCTATGAGCGTGCCAAGGCCGCGATGATGAAGGAAGCGCCCGACGAGTTCACACTGATCCGCGCGGTCGGCCCGCAGGCGGGCACCGTCTTCGCGCGGGCGAGCGGCGCCCCGCTCTCGCGCGGCGTGCCAGGCCTCTTCACGTTTGACGGCTACCGCAATCTCTTCGACAAGCGTCTGCCGGAATTTGTGCAGGTCGCACGCGACGACGATGCCTGGGTGATGGGGCGCTCATACCTCGGGGAACTCCCCGGCGGCGCTCAAAAAAAAACTGCTGAGATCGTAAGCACGGCAATCGGCGCAGACGATTCGCTGACCGAGGCAATCCGCCGCGAATATCTGACGGAATACGCCCAGCAATGGGATACATTCCTCGGCGACATCCGCACGGTGACGGGCACAAGTCTCGCCTTCAACCTGCAAGTGCTCCGCGGCTTTGCGGCACCCGATTCGCCCCTCGCACGGATCGCCCGTGCCGCCGTGCATGAGACGACGCTCACGCAGCCCGCCGCCGCGGCCGATGGCTCGCTCCTGCAGAAGACCACTGACCAGATCAGCCAGAAGGCAAATTCTGCACTGGGCATCCGGGCCTCGGAACAGGTCGAGCGCGAACTGGTCGACAACCACTTCGCTGCGCTGCGCGAGGTCGTGACCGGCAACGCGGAGGTGCAGGCCTCCGGCGACGCCGCGGCGCAGGCGGGCAAGACCGGGCTGGACGGCGTTACGAACCTGCTGAACGACTACTACACGGCGCTTACTGTGGCCGACAACGCCATCAGCAACAACAGCATGCCGCCGGCGAACGACACGGCGGCCAGGCTCAAGATGACAGCCAACACGATGCCCGTGCCGTTCCGTGCGGTGTTGCTGCAGCTCGCCCAGCAGGGCTCGCAGGAGGTCAACCAGGGCATCGGCCAGTTGCTCTCGCGCCAGATGGGCGCGGTCATCGGCGACACCTGCCGCCTCACGATCGAGGGCAGCTATCCGTTCACACCCGGTAGCACGCGCGATGTGAGCATCGACGACTTCACACGACTGTTCGCGCAGGGCGGTGTCATCGACGATTTTTTCAGCAAGATTCTGGCGCCGTTCGTCGATACCTCGGCCAAGCCGTGGCGCTATCGCACGCTGCCCGGTGCGACTGAGCCCGTCCAGGGTCCTGACCTTGAACCGTTCCAGCATGCGAAGGCGATCCGTGACGTTTTCTTCAGCGGCCAAGGCCAGAACCAGATGACCTGGAAGGCTAGTCTCCAGGTGCCGGAGCTTGATCCGTCCATCACCGGTCTCATGGTCGACATCGACGGGCAGACCCTGCTTTACCGGCACGGACCGGTCCTGCCCTTCGCCGTCAGCTGGCCGGGCCCGCGCGGTGGTGTCCACGCCGAGATTACGGCGAACCCGCGTATCCGTCCCGACACGTCAACGGCTTCGGCCGACGGTCCGTGGGCTTTCATGCGCCTGCTGGACAAAGGGCGCGTCACGGGAACCGCCACGCCCGGACGCACGCGTGTCGCCTTCGACTTCGACGGGCGGCGCGCTGTGCTCGACATCACGGCCGCCGGTAGTGTCGCCAATCCGCTCACGAGCGACGTGCTGAAGACGTTCCGCTGCCCTAGTTCGATGCCGGTATTCGGTCTCGCTGACAGTGGGCCGCCGCCCGGTTTGCCGCCTGCAAGACTCCCCGCGGTACCGACCGGCTCACCTTGATCGAGGCGCCCATTACCGCAGCAGCAGCCTCGCCAGAAGCACGACGCGATACCGCTCCAGAGGCATCCTGGCTCGCACGCCTGCGCGCGGCCGAAGGCGCATCGAATCCGCTGCTCGAAGCCGCGCGCCCGCTGCTGGATGCGCTGTTGGATACACCTGCCGGGCTCGACGTAACTGGCGTCGAGCAATATCGGCAGCAGCTTGTCTATCAGGTGCAGCAATTCGGGAAAGTGTGCGCCACATTGCAGCTACCGCCGCCGCAGGTCGACAAGGCACGCTATTGTCTTTGTTCCGCGCTCGACGAAGCGGCCACGCTGACCGACTGGGGCAATGGCACGGCAACCGGGGTCGAATGGGAAACAAACGGGCTCGCCTCGACATTTGGCTACGACCGTCAGGGCCGCGATCGCATCTACACGATCGCGACCGACTGCATGCGCGAGCCTGAGAGAAATCACAACCTCAATGAGGTGATCCAGCAGATTTTCGCGCGGGGATTCAAGGGCCGTTACCGCTTTGCCGTTGATGGGAAGCATCAGATCGAGGCCGTCCGCGCGGACATTCGCGATGCGATTTACCCTGATCCACAGGACTTGCCAACGGCGCCGGACGACATCCAGTCGCTCCCCATACCGCGTCTTCCCGATGATCTGCGCACGGACTCACACGCTCCGAAATCCCGTCTCTGGTCTGCCGTTGCGGCGCTTTGCCTTGCACTGCTACTGCTGGCCATCACCACGAGTGTGGCGCACTGGTGTTTCTCGCATGTCAAGGCGCCCGTTCCGGTGATACCGCTCATCGATGCGTTGGCCACAAGGCTCACGGGGCGCCTCGCGAACGAAGTGCAGGCCGGCACCATTACGCTTGCGGAAAACGCCCAGCGCAGCATGCTCACGCTTCGGCTTGAGGGTATCTTCGAAGCCGGCGAATCGACTGTCAATCCGTGGGTTGCACCAATGATCACGGCCATCGGACAGGAGATCGCGAAAACGCCGGGCACGGTCCTCGTCACTGGCCATACCGACAATCAGCCTTTCACCCAAGCGCAATCCAGTTCCAACCAGGCGCTGTCCGACGCACGTGCAAAGGCAGTCGTGCAGATCCTGGTCGCAGCGGGTGTCGCGACCGATCGCGTTGCCGCAACAGGAAAAGGCAACACCGAGCCCGCCGCCGACAACGCTACCCGTCAGGGCAGAACCAGGAACCGTCGTGTCGACATTACCGTATCGGAATAACTGCGGTGCAGACGAGACGCATGCAGATCAAGCATAACGTACAAGCCACACCGAATAGCATGAAGAAAAGTCGTATTCTGGGCAGTCTGACTCTCATTGCACTAACAGTCGTCACGTTTCATGATTATGAATCGTACTCCGAAAAATGAATAAGTCCGCGGCAACTCGGACTGGGAGAGGCACAGGCACTCTGACCTGCCCTGGAATTTTCGGACCAGCTGAAACTTGAGAAAATGGCTTCCATGAACTGCGATTTCTTCACGACAAGGTCTCTCCTGCGGCCTCGTCACTAACTTTACAGTAGGATACTTTAGAGAATAAAGGTCAAAGTGGTACACAAGTCTCCCTCACACCAACCCATCACTCAATCGCCTCATACGGCAGTCCTACATAATTCTCGGCGATAGTCCTGAGCCCCGCCTCGGACCCCGTGTAATAGTCGTAATCGGTGCGCTGCATGCGCTTGTCGAACGCATCGCGGTCCGGAAATTCGTGCAGCAGATTGGTCATGAACCACGAAAATCGCTCCGCTTTCCAGACGCGCCGCAAAGCGATTGCCGAATAGCGTTCAAGCAGTTCGGTGCGACCGTCCTGGTACACGCGGCGCAAGATGCGATACAAGGCGCTCACGTCGCTCGCCGCCAGATTCAACCCTTTCGCGCCCGTCGGCGGCACGATGTGGGCAGCGTCGCCGACGAGGAAGAGCTTGCCGTACTGCATCGGCTCGACCACATAGCTGCGCAGCGGTGCAACGCTCTTCTCCAGCGAAGGGCCCGTCACGAGGTGGTCGGCGATATCGTTCGGCAAGCGGGTCTTCAGTTCTCCCCAGAAACGCTCGTCGGACCAGTCGTCGGCCTTCTCGGTCAACGGCACCTGAAGATAGTAGCGGCTGCGGGTCATCGAGCGCTGGCTGCAAAGCACAAAGCCACGCTCGTGATGAGCATAAATCAATTCGTGGTTGACGGGCGGCGTATTCGAAAGCAGGCCGAGCCAGCCGAAAGGATAGACGCGTTCGTAATGCGCGAGCAGATGCTCGGGAATGGTCTTGCGCGATACGCCGTGATAGCCGTCGCAACCGGCAATGTAGTCGCAGTCGAGCCGGAACGTTTCGCCATCCTTCTCATACGTGACATAGGGGTGTTCGCCCTTGACGTCGTGCAACTGGACGTCGCCGGCTTCGTAGATCGTCGTCGCCCCGCTCGCGGCGCGCGCGTCCATCAGGTCGTGCGTCACTTCGGTCTGGCCGTACACGAGCACCGAAGCGCCCCCCGTCAACCGCTTCAGGTCGATGCGATCGCGCCGGCCGCCATAAACCAGCTCGATGCCATCATGGACCAGGCCTTCCGCATCCATGCGCCGGCTCACGCCGGCCTCGCGCATCAGATCGACTGTGCCCTGTTCGAGCACGCCCGCGCGGATTCGGCCAAGCACATACTCGCCGGATTGCCGTTCGAGGATCACGTTATCCACGCCCGCCCGGGTCAGCAACTGACCGAGCAGCAACCCGGACGGCCCCGCGCCAATGATCGCAACCTTTGTTCTCGTCTCCATCTTCTCCTCCGTCTCAGCTCATTGCCGCGGTGCGTCGAGGTAGAACTCCCGCTGCGGCATCCGTCATCGATGGACTGTATTTTTTGTTAAATACCGGGCTTTGATAAGGCACAATTCCGCACTAAAATTGTACTTTTCAAATATCCGTCGTGATCCCGCGAAGCCCGGCAAACGGAAATGGCTCACTCGACCCTGCAGAACATTCCCGTCTTCAAGCTGTACGGCGAAGGTGCCGAGTGGCGAACCCCGGACCTGCTGCACTGCGAGTCGATTCCGGAGCGCAGCAGCCTCCACGACTGGGAAATCCGCAGCCATCGGCACGCGGATCTGGCGCAGTTGCTGTACGTGCAACGGGGCACGGCCGTCCTCGAGGTGGAGGGCGAAGCGACGCCGATCGACCGCCCGTCGCTTCAGGTCGTTCCGCCGATGTGCGTTCATGGCTTCCATTTCAGCCCGGAGGTCGATGGATTCATCATTACGATCGCGGCGCCGCTGATCGGCTGGCTCCACGAGCAATGCGACAGGCGGCGGCTCCCCTTGCAGTATCCTGGCTGCTACCCGGTAGGCGACGATCAGCCGTGGCTGGATACGCTCTGTACCACGCTGAACCGCGAATACGCGAACCCGGCGCCGTCGCGCGATCTGCTGCTGCGCTCGCTCGTTAGCGCGCTGGTAGTATGGGTGAGCCGGCGCGACTACGAACGCAATGTCGCAAGCGAGCGTCTCGATCGCGGCCGGCACTATCTGGGCGCGTTTTCCCGGCTCGTCGAAAAGCATTACCGCGAGCATCTGTCCATCAGTCAGTACGCCGCATTACTTGGCGTCACGCCGGTGTATCTGAATACGGTCTGCCAGCGTGCCGCCGGCCAAAGTGCGCTTTCAATCGTACATCAGCGGCTGTTGCTGGAGGCCAAGCGCAATCTGGTTTATACGACACTGAATGTGAGCCAGATTGCCGACCTGCTCGGCTTCACCGAGCCAGCCTATTTCACGCGGTTTTTCAAGCGGCTCACAGGCACGACGCCGAATCACTTTCGGGCACGAAAGTGATCCGGTTTCCGCGTCGTGCGCAGCGCTGTGAATGCGCTCGAAGCGTCCATGCTGGAAGGTCTGGTCGAGATTCCGGTCGATATGCTGAGGAAAGCGCGGCAGGTCCGCGTGTCCAACTTTAGCAACTAAGGCCGGCCTGCGGCCAGATTAACGCGGGCCTTGGCGGAAGCGTTGCGGGTTCGATCCCGCAAGCTGGGAAGACAATATCAGGAGATCGGGCACAGCGCGGGACATGGCATCCGCCGCGCTGCGCCCGAGGCCGATGTTACTGGCCGATTGCCCGGACCCGCAGGGCGTTCTGCACGCTCTGCACCCCGTTCACCCCCTGCGCGGTGGTTACGGCCATCTGGATCTGGTCGGCCTCGGGCACCGTGCCGCCCAGCAGGATCGCGC
>NZ_JBANLK010000059.1:0-33188 GCF_054968425.1 Paraburkholderia sp. AV2 | reverse complement strand
AGGTTGCGTTACGGGTTAACAGCCCCTACGAACTCTTTTTGAAACCGTTTCTAAGCCACGCTGATGCGATCGAACGTACTGATTCCGACTATTACGTAGACCGTCGTTTCACGAAAGAAGCGAACCTCTTCGCGGCGCAAACGTACATCAGGCCAGTTCACAAATGGCTCCTGCCTCACTCCGCAACATTGATCTCGACACGGCGATTCTGTGCACGACCCTGGATGGTGCTGTTATCCGCAACCGGATCCGCTTCGCCCTTGCCGACCGCTTCGAGACGACTGACAGGAACGCCATCGGTTTGCAGCATCTGCAACACTTGCGTCGCGCGCTCGGCAGAAAGCGCATCATTGGACGTAAATTGCCGGCTGTGGATAGGCTGGTTGTCCGTATAGCCCAGCACCGTCACCTTGCCGGGTACCCTGACGATTTCCGCAGCGATCCTGGCGATCAGCGGTCCCATCAATGCATTCACCGCGACACCACCGGGCAGAAACATCGAATCTCCGCGAAACGTCACCGCGCTATGGTGGGCATCTTCGTCCACGCTCACCGTTCCGGCTGCAATTTCGTCCTTGAGCAGCGTTTTCAGGTGTAGAACGGTCGGCGCGGGCGGTGGGGTCATGCGAGCAATATCGCCGATCTGCTTCTGGATATCGTCAGCTTGCGTCACGAGCTGGTACTTGAAGTAGCCCCACATACCAAGCAGGATGAGCGAAAGCACCGTAACCATAATCCATACCGGGAAGTCGTAGAACGACTGGCGTTTCGCCGGTGCAGTGCTTTTCAAGTTTGGCGAGAGATCGTGCGGAACCGGGTCCCGCCGCGACATGAGTTCCGTGTAGATGCGCTGACGCACCATCCGGTGCTTTTGATCGCCGCCCTTTTCGTGACCGTAACGACCTTCGAAACCCAGACTCAGAATCCTGTAGATCACCTCAAGCAGATCGCGGTGCTCGTCAGGTTCCTGCAACAGTCGAGCGGCCAGCAGGTATACTTTGGTGCCCCCTTCGCGATCCTCATGAAAGGTCGTAACAAGGCCATCGGTATTCCAGGCGACACCAGCCTCGCCACCTTTGCCCCAATCGGTCTGCATGATCACTTCATCCAGCCCCGTACACAAGCAGTAGCGCGCACCAATCATGTGATCGCGCCGGATATTCGCCTGTTCACACAACTTCTGGAATGTCCCGAACTCTTCAACCAGCAGCGCGCGAAGTGAGTCGATCAGTTGCTTCGAGTCGAGACGAACATCTGGAATATCGGCAACCCACGGTGCGTCCGCGCTCTCAATGCGCACCAGAAAAAGCGAAGCCGGTCCCAGTTGCGCTTCCGGAAGACCCGCGTATAGCGACACAAACTGCGCACCAGACTGCTCAAGGAGGGGCTGAATGTTTGCGGGACTGGCAGCCCCGTCGACCAGACCAAACAAATGAACTTTTTGCTGCATGGATACTTTTCCGTTCTCCGTCGTATTACGCCCAGGCAGCCTTTTGTGTGTCGCCCGCAGCGAGCAACTCGGTCTCTGCCGTCAGACCGAGATAGGCGATCCGCTTCTTGCCACCGACAAAAATGACACGCGGCCATCCGTATCCACCCGGTGCATACTCATGGAACCAGGGTACGCGGAACCAGATGCGGCTATCGTGAACGTAGTTGTCAAGCAAACGGACCACGTCTGGATGAAGATTGTTTGCCGCATCCATCGAAGCATGCCGCTTCAGGAATGCGACAACACCACGTGCGGGCGCGGCCAGTAGATCATCAGACGGGCTAAAATGATCAAGTATCGTGCTCCATGTTGACGCGAGCAGAATACCCCCGGTCGTCCGGATGCGCAGGCGCAACGCCCCGCGAATCCGCCTGTGCGGCGGCACATACCGGTCCATTGCCTGAACGTCCGGCGGAATGCCGGTCAATCGTCCCGCGATGATTTCGAGCGGATACAGCACCACGTCATGACAGATGCTGAACTGGCAGGCCGTTTTCTCACCATCGGGGATACCGGAAGTCGCCACCGTACCTCGCCGGATGCAATACCCGGCAACCAGATCGCCATCCTTGCCACCCGGGTAGATTCTGGCAACGCCAATGGACGGCGTCGGCGCCAGGTAATTCGGATAGGACGAGGCCAGCAACGCCTGGGTGAGCCGGGGAAACTCGTCGTCGAAGCGCATCTGGGTACGCGCGTTCACGAACGAAGCCGCCTGGACCAGACGCTCAACATAGGGGTCGCCAATCTCGCCAGCCTGCATGCCCAGACGCCTGGCGATCTTCGGGTGAGCGTCCGCAAACTCGCCCGCCTTTGCACGCGTATACCGCAGCTCACGCACGTAGTATTCGAGCAGGCGCGGATCCATGCTCACACACCGGCCCTCCCGTCCATTCGCATTACGGCGACGTAGCGCACAGGCAGACTAAAGCAGTCGCAGTCACTATCGGTATTGCCCGTTCGCATGGTTCTCGTCTCTTTCCTTGACGACCGCACAGATGCTGACATGCAGTCTTCCCGCTATCTCAAAGCTCATGGCACACAGCAGCCAATACAGCGATCTGTTGTACGCGTAACTTGTTTCGGATTCGACAACAGGGCTGAATCCGAAATTATTCTTCAGACAACTTAATAACATGCGCCAAAGATGGGTGCAATTTTTGAGAAGAATTTGACGAAATCTCATGACTTTCCGACATCCATTCGATCCACCTCCCGCAGATTCCCAATGCGGTCTTTCACAGTTTCCTGATCGATTCGTGATTCAGATTTTTTCAATTACATATCATTGAACCGAGTGATCTTTCCCCTCTAAAGTATCCCACTGTAAAGTTAGTGGCGAGGCCGCAGGAGAGACCTTGTCATGAAGAAATCGCGGTTCACTGAAGATCAGATATTCGGTGTGCTGACGAATGCCGACGCAGGCATGAAGGTCACAGACGTGTGCCGCAAACACGGCATACGGCAGCGTCGTTGTGATCAGGCGCTGGCGTTGAGTTGCGCCACGACCGGCGTGTGGTCCGAAGGCTGTTCCCACTTGCGCGGCGTCTTGTCCACCTCGCACGACACGAGCTGCGGTGCGAGCGCGGGCGACAGCAGGATGTGGTCGATGCGCAGCCCTGCATTGCGGCGGAACGCGAACATGCGGTAGTCCCACCACGTGAAGATTTTCTCGGGCTGCTCGAACTGCCGGAAGGCATCGACGAAGCCGAGCTCGACGAGCCGCGCGAACTGCGCGCGCTCTTCGGGCGAAACGAGGTTCTGGCCTTCCCAGGCCTTGGGATCGTGGACGTCACGATCTTCAGGCGCGATGTTGTAGTCGCCGAGCAGCGCGAGTTTCGGATAGCGCTGCAGTTCGTCAGCGAGCCAGTCGTGCAGCGCGTTCAGCCACTGCAGCTTGTAGGCGAACTTGTCGGTGCCCGGCGCCTGGCCGTTGGGAAAGTAGGCGCTCACGATGCGCGTATCGCCCACTGTGGCGGCGATCACGCGCTGCTGCGGGTCTTCGAACGCGGGAATGTTGCGCACGACCGTGGCTTCATCGACGAAAACGCCATCGCGCACGAGTATGCCCACGCCGTTATAGGTCTTCTGGCCCGTGAACCAGCTGCGGTAGCCATGCGCTTCGAGTTCGGCGCGCGGGAATTTCTCGTTGGGGAGCTTCAGTTCCTGGAGGCACAGCACGTCGGTCTGGCTTTCGGTGAGCCAGTCCATGACGTGCTGCAGGCGGACTTTCAGGGAATTGACGTTCCAGGTAGCGATCTTCATTGAGCGGGTAGCAATATGTTTTTAATGGATTTTCTGTGAATGAGAGGTTTTCTATACTTTCAATAATACCCCTGATGGGGCAGATTGGTTTCGTGCAGGAAACAGCATGCCCAAATCATACCGTCTCGGTGCCGTCATGGTTATCCCGAGCAAAGATCCAACGAATTCTTTCCGAGAATGTGGTCTCATTGATGTCGTCTAATGAGGGGCGAGCGGCCATTAAGGGAACGATCGTGATTATCGATGATTTGCTCTTGTTACAAAAAGCGGCGGATCAATGCAGTGCTCGATGGAAGATTGACCTTACCCCGCCGAGTACACCACTCGTAAGTTAGGTGGTTGGTCGATTTCTGGTTGATTCAATTGCCGGAATTAGCCCGGCGCCAGTTGCCCCAGGGCACTATGCAGGCACGCCGAGTTGTAATCCGTGCGCCACGCCTCGATTCGCTTGCGTGCATCGTCGAGACTGACGGGCGCATGCTGTTTCAAGTATTCTTCGCGCAGTCAGCCTTCGAAGCTCTCGATGTGCGCGTTTTCCCCCCGCTTACCCAGACGGATGAACTGCAGCTTGACGCCATGTTCATGTGCCCATGCATCGAGCGCCTTGCTGACGAACTCCGGCCCGTTATCGAGAAGTCAACCTCGATGCGCGGGCACTCGCGATTCCACGCGTCGATGATGGTCAACATCCGTACTCGCCGGCCATTGATGAGTGCATCGGATGCAAAGTCCATTCCAAGCTCTGGTCGACGCCGTCAGGAGCCGCCATCACCACACGCAAATGGCCTGGGCGCTTCTTGCGTCGTTTCTCCCAAAGTGACAAGCCTTCTTCGCGGTACAGCCGCCCGGTTCGCTTGTAGTTTCTCACCAGTCTCTCTCGCCGCAGCAGGACGTGCAGTCGCGGCGAGCCAAACCGGCGCCGTTCCTGCGCCAGTTCTCGCAAGCGCTCTCGCACTGCGCAGTCGGCATCTGCCGGCGCCAGCCGTCGGAACGTCCGTCGGTTCAAGCTCACGAGCGCACACGCCCGGCGCTCCGAATAGCCGTGCTGCTCAATCACTTGCTGCACGATTTCTCGGCGCTACGCGGGCGTACTTACTTTTTTCCAGAAACATCCTTCAGGACCTGGATGTCGAGCACCTGGTCAGAGACCAACCGCTTAAGCCGCTGATTTTTCTCCTCCTGCTGGCGTAGTCGCCGCGCTTCCGATACGTCCATGCCACGTAGCGGCTACGCCAGTTATAGAACGTCGCATCCGATAAGCGCTCACCACGTTCCGGCAAGCGTCGTCCACAGAAAGCGGAACACGAGCGCATCATACTCCGCGCGCTCCAGCGCATCGCTGCCCGGCCCATGGCCGCCCTCGGTGTTCTCCAGGTACCACACATTGGCGTGACCCTGCTCCTGCATGCGCGCCACCATCTTGCGCGCGTGGCCGGGATGCACGCGGTCGTCGCTGGTCGAAGTCGTGAAGAACGAAGGCGGATAAGGCACCCCGGCCTGCACACGCTGATACGGCGACCAGTCCGCCAGCGCGCGTCCCTGCACCGGGTCGTCGGGATCGCCGTATTCGTCGAGCCACGAAGCGCCGGCATGCAGCAGCGGGTAACGCTGCATGTCGAGGAGCGGCACTTCGCACACTACGGCGCCGAACAGTTCGGGCCGCTGCACCATGCACGCAGCAACGAGCAGCCCGCCATTGCTGCCGCCCTTGATGCCAAGCTGCGCGGCCGTCGTGCAGCCCTCGGCCACGAGTTGCTGCGCTACGGCGATGAAATCGTCGAACGAGCGTTGACGATGCTCGCACTGCGCCTGAACGTGCCAGGCGTTGCCGTACTCGCCGCCGCCGCGAATATGGGCGACCGCGACGATGCCACCCTGCTCCAGCCAGCCGATACCCGAGCTCACGAGGTATTGCGGTGTCAACGCAATCGCGAATCCACCATAAGCCGTGAGGAGACACGGCAACGGCTTGCGAGCGTCGCCTTCGAGCACCGCACGCGGGCCAATTACCGTGAAAGGCACGCGTGTCCCGTCCGCAGAATGGGCATGCAGACGCATCACGGCAAGCGACGTCGCATCGAATTGCGTGGGCCAGCGGTCGAGTAGTTCCCAGTCCTGAAGATCGGCTTTCGCCAGATCGGCGAGCCAGTATTCGGGCGGCTGCAGATAGTCGTCGACATCGACGAAGACCTCGTCGTCCAGCGTGTCCTCGACCGGCGACACCTCCACCTGCGCGCTCGCGCGCACGGGAAACGCGCGCGAGCGCCAGGTCCACGCGCCACCCTCGACCTCGGGCTGCCACAACATCGTGCGGCTTTGCACGTCGTCGAGCCAGGACACCACGAGATAGTGCTTCGTATTGGTCCAGTCGCACGCCGACGTCACGGGCGTCGGCCTGAACAGCGCCGTCATGGTGCGCTCGCCGGCAAGGAAAGCATCCTCGCGGATCGCGAGCAGCGCGCCGCCCGGATGGGTGACGCCCGCGCACGCCCAGTCGAGGCGCGGCTCCAGCAGCAGCCAGCCCTGCCATGCACCGACCGCGACGTGCGACGGCAGATCGTACGGCTGCCATGTCCCCTTGTCGTCGAGCCAGTAGTTGTACGCATCGAAGAAGTCGACGCTGCGCACCAGGTCGTGGCGCCGCTCGACAGGATCGTAGTCGGCTTCGACACTGACGTCGTCGAATTCGCCGCGATACACCACGGGCGCATCGGCAAGCCGTGCCCCACGCGTCCAGCGCCGCGCCTCGCGCGGATAGCCCGAGCGTGTGAGCGAACGACGGCCGTTGTCCCAGCCCACGTAGATGGTATCGCGATCGATCCACGAAATCGTATGCTTGCCTTCCTTCGCGATGACGAAACCCTCGTCCACAAATACGCGCCGTTCCAGGTCGAATTCGCGTACCGTCACGGCATCGGCGCCGCCGTCCGAAAGCTGGATCAGCGCGCGATCGCCGTCGGGATAGAGGATGTCGATGCCCGCGCAGACCCAGGGCACGCCCTCGGCCTCGCCGAGCGCATCGAAGTCGATCAGCGTCTGCCACTGCGGCCGGTGCGCCCGCCAGTCGGCCCACAGCGCGCGGCGCCAGATGCCCTTCGGATTCCCCTCGTCCTCCCAGAGATCGTAGGCCCACTGTTGCCAGCGGCTGGGAATCACCGGGCGCTCGCGCGGCAGATACGCCTGCGCGAGTTGCTTCTCCAATGCCTCGAAGCGCGCACCGCCCTGCCAGGCGGCGCGCGTGCGGGCGTTCTGCGTCTCGACCCAGGCGCTTGCGGCCGGGTCGTCCAGCGATTCGAGCGAGAGAAAGGGATCGGCCTCGGTGGGCCAGGGGGAAGTCACGGGCATAGTCGATGGCTTGCGGGAAACAGCGTCGATTATGCCCTGTACGCGCGCGCCTGCCTTCGCGAAGCGCGCGCCGTACTCACTCCAGGTTGAGCTCCTGGATCTTGCGCGTGATGGTGTTGCGGCCAATGCCAAGCCGCTCGGCCGCCTCGACCTTGCGGCCGCGCGTGAAGTCGAGCGCCTCGCGAATCACCGCGGCTTCGAAGCGGCGCGAGAGCTCGTCCATGACATCGGCGCTGTTCTCGCGCAACAGGCGCGCAACCTCGGTCCGCAAACCGGATTCCCACAGCGCGAGCGCCGCCGCGCCAGCACCGGGGCTGGCCACCGGGTGCGCAGCCGCGAACCCGGCACTCGCACCCGCCATGCCGGATGCCACGCCGGCAGCAGCGAGCGCGCCGGACGCCTCCGCGCTGGCCGTCGCGACACTGGCCTCGACCGGCGCGCCCTGGGCAGGCACCAGGTCCGGCGGCAGGTCCTTGGTCTCGATGGTCTGCGCCGGCGCCATGACGGTCAGCCAGTTCGCGAGATTCTCCAGTTGGCGCACGTTGCCCGGGAACGGCAGCGACGAAAGATACGCCAGCGCCTCGTCGGAAACGCGCTTGGGCTCGACGCCGAGCTCGCGTGCGCTCTTCTGCAGGAAGTGGCGCGTGAGCAGTGGGATGTCCTCGCTGCGCTCGCGCAGCGCGGGCAGGCGCAGACGGATCACATTGAGGCGGTGATACAGGTCCTCGCGAAAGAGCCCCTGCCGAACGCGCGTTTCCAGGTTCTGGTGCGTCGCCGCGATCACGCGCACGTTCGCACGCAACGGATTGTGGCCGCCGACGCGATAGAACTGTCCGTCCGAAAGCACGCGCAGCAAACGCGTCTGCAGATCGAACGGCATATCGCCGATTTCGTCGAGAAAGAGCGTACCGTTCTCGGCCTGTTCGAAGCGGCCTTGACGCATGGCCTGCGCGCCCGTGAACGCGCCGCGCTCGTGGCCAAACAATTCGGATTCCAGAAGATCCTTCGGAATGGCCGCAGTATTGAGCGCGATGAACGGACCGTTCGAGCGTGGGCTATGACGGTGCAGCGCGCGCGCGACGAGCTCCTTTCCGGTGCCCGACTCGCCCGTGATGAGCACGGTCGCGGCCGAATGCGAAAGCCGCCCGATCGCGCGGAACATGTCCTGCATGGCCGGCGCCTGGCCGAGCATCTCGGGCGCTTCGGCCGGCCGGTCGTCCCATGGATGCTCGCCGCGCACGCTCTCGTCCACGGCGCGCCGGATCAGCTCGACGGCCTTGTCGACATCGAACGGCTTCGCGAGATATTCGAACGCGCCGCCCTGAAACGCGGCCACCGCGCTGTCGAGGTCGGAGAACGCGGTCATGATGATGACCGGCAGGCCCGGCACGCGCTCGCGCACCGTCTGCAGCAGTTCGAGGCCCGAGCCGCCCGGCATCCGGATATCGGACACCAGCACCTGGGGGCTGTCGTGTTCGAGCGCGCCCGCGGCATCGCGCACGTTCGAAAAGCTGCGGGTCGTGAAGTTCTCGCGCGCGAGTGCCTTTTCGAGCACCCAGCGTATCGATTGGTCGTCGTCTACTATCCAGATCGGCTTCATAAGGTCGGTCAGAAGTCTTGTTGGCGTGCGCTTTTCAGCAGTCGTGTCAGCAGTCGAGCGGCAGGAGGATCTGAAACTCGGTGTGTCCAGGACGGCTGTCCACCTCGATCAGGCCGTCGTGCTGCTGCACGAAGGTCTGGGCAAGCGTGAGTCCGAGACCGCTGCCGTCCTCGCGCCCCGACACGAGCGGATAGAAGATGCGGTCGCGGATGTCCTCCGGAATGCCGGGTCCGTTATCGGTGATATGCAAGTCCAGTGCCAGCTTGCACAGACGTTTTGAAATCGTGACCTTGCGGGCGATGCGCGTGCGCAGCTCGATGCGCGCGTCACCCTGCGAGATGCGTTCGCGCAGCGCTTGCGCCGCGTTGCGCACGATGTTGAGCAGTGCCTGGATCAGTTGCTCCTTGTCGCCGCGCAGATCGGGCACGCTCACGTCGTAGTCGCGCTCGATCGTGAGCCCGCGCGGAAACTCGGCAAGAATCACCGCGCGCACGCGCTCGCAGACCTCGTGAATGTTCACGTCGCCGACGATATGCGGATGCCGGTGCGGCTCGAGCAGCCGGTCGACGAGCGTCTGCAGGCGGTCGGACTCCTTGATGACGACCTGCGTGTACTCGCGCAGTTCGTCGCGTTGCAGCGCGCCAAGCTCGAATTCGAGCAACTGCGCTGCGCCGCGAATACCGCCCAGCGGATTCTTGATCTCGTGCGCGAGATTGCGGATCAGATGCTTGTTGACGGCCGTGAGATCCTGAATGCGCTCCTCGCGGTCGCTCCTGATGTGCCGCTCGTTCTCGAACAGTTCGAGCAGCACGTAGTCGGGCGCGCTCTCCAGAAAGCCGACGATCGCATGCACGTGCAGCGCCTCGCGGCCCGGGCGTTCGAGCGTCGCGTCGAGGCGCGTGGCGTGAAAGCGGTGTTCCGCGATCGAGGCAATCGTCGCGACCAGTTCGTCGGCGTTGGTGAAGAGATCGGACCACGCCATCTGCCCGAGCTGCCGGCGCGACAGATCGAGCATGGCCTCGGCCGACGGATTGGCGAACGCCACCCGCAGCGTGCGCTTGTCGAGCACGAGCACGACCGTCGGCAGCGCCTCGAAGCCGGGCAGCAGGCCCGAAACGACGAGCGGCGCGTCGTCCGAGAGCGGTTCGGCGTGGCCCTTCCTGGCCTTGATCAGATTCTTGAGCACCATGTATCCGGCCGGGCGCCGTGCGGCACGCCGGCAATATCGATATCGAGGGCTCCGCGCAACGGCACTCGCGCAGGTCCTCGGGCGCCCCGGGCGGAGCCCGGCGGCGCAACGAAAAAGGGACGGCGCCGCCGTCCCTTCCTGACCGGTCGCGATCGTCGCGCGCGGCAAACTGTTCGAAGCAGATCGAAGCAGCGCAACGCCATGCCGCAGCAGGCGTTGCGTCATCTTCGACTTACAGCGAGTAGTACAGCTCGAACTCGACCGGGTGCGTGGTCATGCGCACGCGCTGCAGTTCGGATTCCTTCAGTTCGAGGTAAGCGTCGATCATGCCGTCGGTGAACACGCCGCCGCGCGTCAGGAACTCGCGATCCTTGTCGAGCGCTTCCAGCGCCTGGTCGAGGCCCGCGCAGACGGTCGGGATCTTTGCATCCTCTTCCGGCGGCAGGTCGTACAGGTTCTTGTCGGCGGCTTCGCCCGGGTGGATCTTGTTCTGCACGCCGTCCAGACCTGCCATCATCAGCGCCGAGAAGCACAGGTACGGGTTGGCCAGCGGATCCGGGAAGCGCGTTTCGATACGGCGGCCCTTCGGGTTCGACACGTGCGGAATGCGGATCGACGCCGAACGGTTGCGCGCCGAGTAGGCGAGCTTGACCGGGGCTTCGAAGTGCGGCACGAGACGCTTGTACGAGTTCGTACCCGGGTTCGTGATCGCGTTCAGCGCGCGAGCGTGCTTGATGATGCCGCCGATGTAGAACAGCGCGAATTCCGACAGACCGGCATAGCCGTTACCCGCGAACAGGTTCTGGCCGTCCTTCCAGATCGACTGGTGAACGTGCATGCCCGAACCGTTGTCGCCGACGACCGGCTTCGGCATGAACGTCGCCGTCTTGCCGTACGTGTGCGCCACGTTGTGGACGATGTACTTCAGTTGCTGGGTCCAGTCCGCGCGCTGCACGAGCGTCGAGAACTTCGTGCCGATTTCGTTCTGGCCTTGACCCGCCACTTCGTGGTGGTGCACTTCGACCGGAATGCCGATCTGTTCGAGCAGCAGACACATTTCCGAGCGGATGTCCTGGAACGAATCGACCGGCGCGACCGGGAAGTAGCCGCCCTTCGTGCCCGGACGGTGACCCGTGTTGCCGCCTTCGAATTCCTTGCCCGACGACCACGGCGCTTCTTCCGAGCCGATCTTGACGAAGCAGCCCGACTGGTCCGTGTTCCACTGGATCGAATCGAAAATGAAGAATTCCGGCTCCGGACCGAAGAACGCCGTGTCGCCAAGGCCCGTGCTCTTCAGGTACGCTTCGGCGCGCTTCGCGAGCGAGCGCGGGTCGCGCTCATAGCCCTTGCCGTCGGCCGGCTCGACCACGTCGCAGGTCAGCACGAGCGTCGATTCTTCGTAGAACGGGTCGATGAAGGCGGTGTTGGCGTCCGGCACGAGCAGCATGTCCGAGGCTTCGATGCCCTTCCAGCCGGCAATCGACGAACCGTCAAACGCATGGCCGCTCTCGAACTTGTCTTCTTCGAATGCCGAAACCGGCACCGAAACGTGCTGTTCCTTGCCGCGCGTGTCGGTGAAGCGGAAGTCGACAAACTTGACGTCTTCGTCCTTGACGAGTTGCATGACGTCGGCCACGGATTTACTCATAACCTTTTCTCCTGATTGATAATTTCGGCAAACACGCTTGCGTCGCCGTCCCGAATCTGTTGATCCTCGCCGGCGCCATCCTTGGCCGCGATCGGCCGGCCGGCTACGAATCGATCGCGACGTATAAAGCAGCTTCCGTGCCACGCATGCGCCAAGCTGGCGCAAATCCTTTTGGCGACGCGCAGTTAGAGTGAAAACGTCTGACCTCTTCGTCGCCCTGCGGCCAAGGCCGGTCTGCCATAAGCACCAATTTCGTGCAATCCCGATATTGGCTCGCCGAATTTACTCAATTATGGTGCAAACCGACAAACATGCACCACATTGATGCGTTTCTGCCCCTCGCCTCTGCCAACGCCCCAGCGGACGCGCCACGCCCGTCGAAGTGCAGCGCGCTAGAATGATCTCCTGGTCCAATGCCAATCAGTAACCTTCATAGGCCCAGAGTCAACCGCTCAAACTCCCACTCTGGCCGACACAGGAGATCCGTTGTCATGAGTACGCTCGAACAGTTGTATGCCCAGGCCGAGAAGCGCCGCGTCGAGAATCATCTGTCCTACGCGGGCGCAGTGTCGCCCGCCGAGGCGTTCGAGCTTCTGCAACTCGATCCGCGAGCGCGCCTCGTGGACGTGCGCACGCGTGCCGAGCTGGACTGGGTGGGCCGCCCCGTCGTGGGCGACGGCCAGTACGCCCATGTCGAGTGGACCCGCTATCCCGGCGGCGTGCCGAACGCCGAGTTTCTCGCCCAGTTGCACGGAGCCGTCGAACCGGACGCGCCGGTGCTGTTCCTCTGCCGCAGCGCCGCGCGCTCGAAGCTCGCCGCCGTGGAAGCCGCCAAGGCGGGTTACACACACGCCTACGATCTGCTCGAAGGCTTCGAGGGCGACAAGGACAGCCAGGGTCATCGCAAGACCGTCACGGGCTGGTGCTTCCGCGGCCTGCCCTGGATCGGCGCCTGACGCCTCTCGCAAAACCCGCGCCCGCTGCGGGCCGATTGGCCACTTTGAGCGCCGCGTGTGACAGGCCGATGATGTACTGAAGCCATAGCGCGCCGCTCAGGCGCCCGTGCGCGGCTCGCCGCGGCCACCGGCTTCCTGTGGCTCGACGACATCGCCGCCCAGCAGGTGCACGCCTTCGCGCAGCTTCACGAAGGCCGCCGCCACGGCCTCGGGCTCGCCCTTCACACCCAGATCGATATGCCGTCGCGCATAGATGCCGCCGCGCTCGACATCGCCGACGCTCGGCAGGCTAAAGACGCGCACGCCCGGAAAGTCCTGCTCGATGCGCTCCATGAGCGGCGTGAGCGTGGATTCGGGCAACTCGAACACGAGCAGCGACTTCTCGGCGTGCGGCGTCTGGTGATGCAGATGCGCATATTTCGTGTCGAGCACCCATTCGATCATCGGCCAGGCCATCACCGGAAAGCCCGGCACGAAGTAGTGATCGCGAATCGAAAAACCGGGGATCTTGTTATAGCCGTTCGGGATGATCTCCGAGCCCACCGGAAACGTGCCCATCTGGAAGCGATGCTGGTTCTCGGGCGAGCCGAAATTCACGGGATCGCTGCCCGTATGCATGTCGCGAATACGCTCGCGTATCGCCGCCTCCGCGTCCGGATGCAGCGCGAGCGGCACGGAGAGCGCCGCCGCCGCACACTGGCGCGTATGGTCGTCCGGCGTCGCGCCAATGCCGCCGGTCGAAAACACGACATCGCCCGAGGCGAAGCTGCGGCGCAACGTATCGGTGATCCGCTTCGGGTCGTCGCCGACGTACTCGGCCCACTCGAGCGAGAGCCCGCGTGCGCCGAGCAGCTCGATAACCTTCGGCAGATGCTTGTCCTGACGGCGCCCGGAGAGAATCTCGTCGCCGATGATGATGACGCCAAATGCCATGTGTCGCCTCGTCTCGTTGTATGGGCGGAATAGGGAATGTCAGCGCGCGGGCACCACGTGATGCGGAGTCTCCGCACGCAAGCGCTGGAGCGCTCGCAGGCAGTAGTTGCCGAACCAGAGCGCCGTGAACACCAGAATGAACGCGTAAATCCAGATGGTCAGCGCGGCGACCACGGGAAAGAGCACCACGAGCCACGCCGACGACACCCAGATCGCCGTGGGCAGGGAACCAAGCAGCCCGCTCACCACACCGATCGTCAGCAAAGGCAGACGATAGCGGCGCACGATGGCGCGGCGCTCCTCGCTGCTCGCGTGCAGCGCGAGCGCGTCGTAGGTCATCACGCGATACGTGAGCCAGCCCCACAACAGCGGCGGAATCAGCGCGAAGAACGGCGGCACGAGCCATAGCGGCAGCGTCACCACCATCAGAACGAGGCAGACAAGCGTGGTCCACAACGAGTGCGCCAGGCTGCCGTACCAACTGCCGCCGCGGCGCATTTCCAGCGCCGCGTATTGCCGGTTCGACAGATAGCGGATTACGCGCGGCATGGCGAGCGCAACGATCAACAGCAACACGGTCACGACGATCAGCGGGATTGCGACGGCGATCACGACGAACGGCGCCACGACGGCGCGCAGGCCGCCGAAGCCGAGCCAGTCGAACACGTGATAGAGCGTGGCCGTGAACGACCCGTTGCTGAGCCAGACGCGGGCCGTTTCGATCAACGGCTGCCAGAAGACATAGAGCAGTGCGCCCCACACGAGCGCCGCCAGCAGGAACGGCAGGAACGTGAGGAGCAGCATGACGGGATGGAACACGCTTGCGAGTGCGCGTCCGAACGAGCGCAGCAGATCATTCATGCGGGCTTGGGTGGCAACGACTAGTGTGGTGGAGAACGCAAACGCCGCAGGAATGGCGGCTACAGCCGCAAGCATAAACCACCGCGCAGGCCGCCGCTGCAGCCGTCACGGCGCAAGACACCTGGAGCGCCCCCGAGCCACGGGGAACCCCCATCTACGCGCCGTTGGGCGCTGCGACCGGCGCGCGGTCGTAGAAGTAGATGCCGTGCGGCGAGCGCCCCACGGGAATCGTCTTGACGAGCTTCTTCGTCTGCATGTCGACGATGCCCACGTGCTTCGCGAAGCGGAACGTCACCCACAGGTAACGCTTGTCGGCCGTGAGCTCCATGTCGTCCGGACCCGGCATCAGGCCGCTGATCTCGCCGGTCTTCTCGAGCGTTTCTTCGTCGATGATGCTGATCGTGTTCGATATACGGCTCGACACCAGCACGTGGCGGCCGTCCACGAGCGAGCGGAAATTGTGCGCCGCCTTGCCCACCTGGATCTGCTTGACGATCTTCTGGTTGCGCCAGTCCACGACGGCGACGTAGTCGGCACCCGTCATGCCGACCAGCAGGTATTTGTCGCCGGGCGTGAGCCACAGCCCCGCCGGCGCCGGCCCGACCTTCATCTTCCAGAGCACCGTTTGCGTGGGCAGATCCACGGCCGCGATCTCGCCCGAGACCTGCAGCGAGACGAACACGACGCGGCTGTCTTTCGTGAACGCCATGTGGCTGGGCATGGCCGAGAGCGGCAAGCGCTTCGCAAGCGTAACGTTGCCGCCGCCGGCGTAGTGATAGATGTCGAGCCGGTCGAGGCGCAGACCGGTCGTGACGAACCACTTGTTGTCCGGCGAGAAACCCAGCTGGTAAGGATCTTCGATGTTCTCGACCCAGTGCTGGGGCTTGCCCGTTCTCGGATCGACGAACAAGAGATTGTTCGAGACCGAATTCGCGACGATCAGCGACTGGTTGTCCGGCGTGGGAAGGAGGTGGTGCGGCTCCTTGCCGGTGGGCACGGTGCCGATGACCTGCTGCGTTTGCGGATCGATCAGGCTGAGCGTGGCCTCGCCGGAATTGAGCACGATCACGTTGTTGACCGTGTTCGCGTGCGCGGCGAGGGAAAAAAGCGCGGTACACGCGAGCGCGCCGGCAGCGGCGAGACGGCCGGCGGTGTGGAAAAACGCGCGGCGAAATTCAGAGGAACGCATGGGAACTCACTTCCGGGGGGATTCGTGATTGTAGAACGTCCAGCCTTTAGCAAGGTTGACGTAGGCCCCGTGAAATGAAAGGCATGCGGCAGAAAACCACGCCTCCCGCGTCATTCATTGCCGGGAAGGGGCCGGTGGACCGCCTGCACCCCGCCTGCCGCAACCTCCCCCTAACGCTGCATCGATTCCCAGACCTTGTGCAGGCGCTTGATCGATACCGGCATCGGCGTACGCAACTCCTGGGCGAATAGCGAGATGCGCAGCTCTTCCAGCAGCCAGCGGAATTCGCCGAGCCGGGGATCGAATACGCCGCCGCGCTGCGACAGCGCGCGCTGATACTGCTGCTGCAGGGGCAGCAGTTCGGCGGCGAGGCGGGCGTCCCGGGAGGCGTCGGCACGCAGCTTGTCGATGCGCAGCGCAATGCCCTTCAGGTAGCGCGGAAAATGCACGAGTTGCGCGTACGGCGTGTCGACGACGAACCGCTTGCCGATCAGCGCATCGAGCTGAGCCTGCATGTCGACTGCGGCCGGACCGAACGCCTTCGCCTGCACGAGCTTCTTCCCCACCGTCGCATATTCGGCAAGGATCTGGCCCACGAGCCGCGCGATCTCCTGCGCGAGCAGCGAGAGCCGCCCGCGCCCTTCGTCGCGGCGCACGTGGAAGCTCGTGTCGTCGTCGGGGAGCGGGTCCTGCAGACAGGCGCGGTCGAGCGCCAGCTCCACCAGTTGGTCGCGCAACTCCTCCTGCGTGGCGCGCGCCATGAAATGCATCGCCATTTCGCGCAGACCCGGCAGGTTCTTCTCGAGGTAGCGCACCGGCTCGCGCAACTGCAGCGCGAACAGGCGCCGCAATCCCGCGCGATGAATGCGCGCCGCTTCTTCGGGCGAATCGAACACTTCCACGTCGCAGTGCGTTCCGCGGTCCACGAGCGCCGGATAACCGAATAGCGTCTGCCCGCTGCGACGGATCTCAAGCAGCTCGGGCAGCTTACCGAAATTCCAGGTGGTGAGATTCTCGTAGAGCGCCGTGGCAGGCGATCCTTCGGCGGCGGGCAGCATATGGGGCGTCTGCGGCGCATTGCCTTTGCGCGGCACCATACCGGCGCCGGCTGCTTTGGCCGCCTGCGGTTCCGTGCCACCGCCCTGCCCGTCCGCGCCACCTGGGCCACTTTGACCACGCGTTTCGAGCGCCGCCAGCGCCGTCGCGCTGGCCAGCTTCTGGAACTGCTGCTGCGCCTGGGCGCCCAGCTCCGCACGCAGTTGCGCAAGATTGCGCCCCATGGCGAGCTGGCGTCCGTGCTCGTCGATCACCTTGAAGTTCATGAACAGGTGCGCGGGTAGCGTCTCGAGCTTGAAGTCGGACGACTTCATCGCGACCTGGGTCTGCTCGCGCACGTCGGCAATCAGCGCCTCGAGCAGCCCGCCCGCGCCGAAGCGCTCGCCGCCCATCCGCCCGGCGAAGCCGGCCGCGTATTCGGGCAGCGGCACGCAGTGGCGGCGCAGCTTCTGCGGCAGCGACTTGAGCAGCAACTGCGCCTTCTCCTTGACCATGCCCGGCACGAGCCATTCGCAGCGCCGCGCGTCGACCTGGTTGAGCGCGTAGAGCGGCACCGCTAACGTCACGCCGTCGCGCGGCGAGCCCGGCTCGAAGTGATAGGTGAGCATCATCGCGACGCCCGACATCGTCATGCGCTTCGGAAACAGTTCGGTCGTGACGCCCGCTGCCTCGTGGCGCATCAGGTCGTCGCGCGAGAGGTACAGGAGGCGCAGCTTGTCCTCGGGCTGTCCGCTCTTCTTCACCTCGTCGCGATACCAGCGCTCGAACGACGCGCCCGAATAGATCCCGTCGGGAAGCGCTTGATCGTAGAACGCGTAGATCAATTCGTCGTCCACGAGCACATCCTGGCGGCGCGATTTGTGCTCGAGCTGTTCGATGTCTGCAAGCAGCTTGCGGTTGTGCGCGAAGAACGCGAGCTTCGTGTCGAACTCGCCCTCCACGAGCGCGCCGCGAATGAAGAGTTCGCGTGCGCGCGCCGGATCCTGCCTGCCGAACGCCACGCGGCGGCGTTGATAAACCGGCAAACCGTAAAGCACGCCGCGCTCGAACGCGCTCACCTGCGCGGCACGCTTTTCCCAATGCGGCTCGGAAAGCGACTTCTTCAACAGATGCGCGCCGACCTTCTCCAGCCATTCCGGCTCGATCTTCGCGATGCAGCGCGCGTAAAGGCGGCTCGTCTCGACGAGTTCGGCCGCCACGACCCAGCGGCCGGCCTTCTTCACGAGGGCCGAGCCGGGCCACAGATGGAACTTGATGCCGCGCGCGCCGAGGTAATGCGGATCGTCGTCCGCTTTCAGGCCGATGTTGCCGAGCAGGCCCGTAAGCAGTGCGTGATGAATCTGCTCGTACGTCGCCTCCGATTCGTTCAGCCGCCAGCCATGCTCGCGCACGACCGTGAGCAACTGCGAGTGGACGTCGCGCCATTCGCGCAGCCGCAGATGCGAGAGGAAGTTCGCCCGGCACGAATCGACGAGCTGCTTGTTCGACTTCTTGTGCGCGACCGCCTCCTCGAACCAGGCCCAGATCTTGAGCCACTGGAGGAATTCCGAGCGCTCGTCGGCAAAGCGCCGGTGCGCCTGGTCGGCCTGCTCCTGCGCCTCGATCGGGCGGTCGCGCGGGTCCTGTACCGAAAGCGCGCTCGCGATGATGAGCACCTCGCGCAGCGACTGCTCGTCGCGCGCGCCGAGGATCATGCGGCCCACGCGCGGATCGAGCGGCAGACGCGAGAGTTCGCGGCCCAGCGGCGTGAGCGCGTTGTCGTCGTCCACGGCGCCCAGTTCGTTGAGCAGTTGATAGCCGTCCGCGATGGCGCGGCCCGGCGGCGGCTCGATGAACGGGAACGTTTCGATCGCCGTGAGGTGCAGCGACTTCATGCGCAGAATCACGGCCGCAAGCGACGAACGCAAAATTTCCGGATCGGAAAATTTCGGCCGCGACAGGAAATCCTGCTCCTCGTAGAGGCGAATGCAGACCCCGTCCGCGACGCGGCCGCAGCGGCCCGCGCGCTGGTTCGCCGCGGCCTGCGAAATCGACTCGATCTGCAGTTGCTCGACCTTGTTGCGGTACGAGTAGCGTTTCACGCGCGCCAGCCCCGTGTCGACCACGTAGCGAATGCCCGGCACCGTGAGCGAGGTCTCCGCCACGTTGGTGGCGAGCACGATGCGGCGCGCGTTCGACGACTTGAACACGCGTTCCTGCTCCTGCGCGGAAAGCCGCGCGAAGAGCGGCAGGATTTCCGTGTGCGGCGGATGGTGCTTGCGCAGCGCCTCCGCGGCGTCGCGAATCTCGCGCTCGCCGGGCAGGAACACGAGCACGTCGCCCGGACCTTCGCGACACAGCTCGTCTACCGCATCGACGATGGCGTCCATCAGGTCGCGATCGGCATCCCGCTGCGACTTTCCTTTCTCGCGGCCCGTCGTCCCCTGCGCCACCTTCACCGCGGGGCTGTCTTCCTGCACCGGGCGATAGCGCACCTCCACCGGATACAGACGCCCGCTCACCTCGATCACCGGCGCGGGCTTCTCGTCGCTGCCGAAGTGGCGCGCGAAGCGGTCCGCGTCGATCGTCGCGGAGGTCACGATCAGCTTGAGGTCGGGCCGGCGCGGCAGGATCTCCTTCAGATAGCCGAGCAGGAAATCGATGTTGAGGCTGCGCTCGTGCGCCTCGTCGATGATGATCGTGTCGTAGGCCTTCAGCAGCGGATCGGTCTGCGTTTCGGCAAGCAGAATGCCGTCGGTCATGAGCTTGACCGACGCGCCCGGCGAGAGGTTGTCCGTGAAACGCACCTTGTAGCCCACGACTTGGCCGAACGGCGTGCCGAGCTCTTCGGCAATGCGCCGCCCCGTGGCGGAAGCCGCGATCCGGCGCGGCTGCGTGTGGCCAATCAAACCCGTGCCGCCCGCACCGAGGCCGCGCCCCAGCGCAAGCGCGATTTTCGGCAACTGCGTGGTCTTGCCCGACCCGGTTTCGCCGCTCACGATCACGACCTGGTGGCCGGCGATCGCGCGCGCGATTTCCTCGCGGCGGCCGGAAACGGGCAGCGCTTCGGGGAAGGTTATCGGGGGAACCGGATTGGGCTCGATCACGCGGCGCGCGGGACGCTCCCCGCGCTCCTTGCGTTCGTCGCTCGCGCGCACAGCGCGTTCGGGATTTCGCGCGCCGGGCGCGGGCGCGGCAGCCTGCTCTTCCTTCGCCGCGTGCGGCGTTTGCGGCACCTGTTGCCCACGCTTGTCCTGCGCGCGGGCGCCACCGCTCACGAGCGCCGCAAGCCGTTCCGCCGACGCCGGTTTCTGCGCGTCGCCATACTTTTGCGCAGCGCTTTTTTCCGGCGCGCCGCCATGCGCCGCGCCGGACTCGCCGCGCGTGTTGCTGCCCTGCTCCGACGCAGGTCTTTTGGGTACATTCGACATGGGGGCGCATTATAATCCCGGGCATGAATTCCCAAACCGACCTCGTCCCCACGCCCGCAGGCTCGCCGACTTCCATCGCGGCTGCAGATTCCGCTTCGCAGGAAGTGGCACAGCACGCGCAGTTCGTCGACTGGATGCGATCGGTCGCGCCCTACATCCACGCCTTCCAGGGCAAGACGTTCGTCGTCGGCTTCGGCGGCGAGGTCGTGCACCAGAATCTGCTCAACGCGCTCGCGGCCGACATTGCGCTACTGCAGGCCATGGGCATCCAGATCGTGCTCGTGCACGGCTCGCGACCGCAGGTCGAAGAGCAGATGAGCCTGCACGGCGTGGAGTCCGAGTTCTCGCACGGCATGCGCATCACGAATGCCCGCGCGCTCGAGTCCGCGAAGGAAGCGGCCGGCGAAGTGCGTCTCGACATCGAGGCCGCGATCAGCCAGGGTCTGCCGAACACGCCGATGGCGCACGCGCACATCAGCGTCGTCTCGGGCAATTTCGTGACCGCGCGCCCGGTCGGCATCCTGGACGGCGTGGACTTCCAGCACACGGGCGTCGTGCGCAAGATCGACGCCGACTCGATCCGCCATTCGCTCGCGAGCCGCAAGCTCGTGCTGCTGTCGCCGCTCGGCTTCTCGCCGACGGGCGAGGCGTTCAACCTCTCGATGGAGGACGTGGCCTCGGCGGCGGCGATCGCGCTGCGCGCCGACAAGATCATTTTCCTCACCGAAACGCCGGGCCTCGCCGACGAGGAAGGCGAGCTGATCCGCGAAATGTCGCTCGACGACGCCTACAAGCTGCACGAAGGCGGCACCGTGCTCGGCGACGCGGGGTTCTACCTGAAGCACTCGATCCGCGCCTGCCGCGGCGGCGTGGGCCGCGCGCACATCCTGCCTTACGCGCTCGACGGCAGCTTGCTGCTCGAACTGTTCCTCCACGACGGCGTGGGCACCATGATCTCGTACGAGAACCTGGAGAGCCTGCGCGAGGCGACGCCCGACGACGTCGGCGGCATCCTCACGCTGATCGAGCCGCTCGAGACGGACGGCACGCTCGTGCGGCGCGGCCGCCACCAGATCGAGCGCGACATCGACCACTTCTCGGTGATCGAGCACGATGGCGTGCTGTTCGGCTGCGCCGCGCTCTATGCGTATCCGCAGGAGCGCATCGGCGAAATGGCCTGCCTGACCGTCGCGCCCGAAGCGCAGGGTTCCGGCGACGGCGAACGCCTGCTGCGCCGGATCGAGCAGCGTGCCCGCGCGCGCGGCCTCACGCGCATCTTCGTGCTGACGACCCGTACCGAGCACTGGTTCCTCAAGCGCGGCTTCGTCAAGGCCACGGTCGACGACCTGCCCGAAGACCGCCGCCGACTCTATAACTGGCAGCGCAAATCGCTCGTGCTGATGAAGCAGCTCTGAGCGCCGCCGCCCCCATACGACTACAGGAGAAGCACAGCATGGCCCGTATGATCCAATGCGCGAAGCTCGGCAAGGAAGCCGAAGGTCTCGACTTCCCCCCGCTGCCGGGCGAACTCGGCAAGCGCATCTACGAAAGCGTTTCGAAAGAGGCCTGGCAGGCCTGGCTGAAGCAGCAGACCATGCTGATCAACGAAAACCGCCTGAACATGGCCGACCCGCGCGCGCGCCAGTACCTCATGAAGCAGACCGAAAAGTTCTTCTTCGGCGAAGGCGCCGACCAGGCGTCCGGCTACGTGCCGCCGACCGAGGGCTGATTGGCTTCTGCGGCACCTCGCGGCCTCCCTCACGGGCGACCGCAAAGCGTAAAAAATCCGCGCCGCGTGCGCGGATTTTTTTATGTATTTACCGAATTCCAGCCGTCCCGCGAAATCGGCGCAATCCCCCGCCACACGGGGCCTGCGGCGCCCCGCCGGCCCCGCAAGGCCAAGGCCGTTTGCACGATCTTCCGTCATCGTGCTATCATGTCGCTTCGTTCAACAGGCTTTAGCCATCAATTGCGTTCAATTTAACGCGCACCTTGCGCGAGCGAATTGAATGTTTTCATACAAAAAGACCGGACCGCCGCGCGGCCGTTCTTTTTCGTTTCAGCAGCGCTTCACAGGCACGCCCGTGCCCGTCCAGCGTCCTCATGCACCCTGCCCCCCATGCCAGGCCACGCAGGTGCAACGCTTACGCACAATTCGCCCGAGTGTCGTTTCGCGACGCATCGGCACGCCTGTCCCCGTCGCGCCGTAACCGGGTTCGCGGGAAGGCATGCCCTTTCGCGAAACCGCACTCTCCCGGCAAAACCGTGGCGGACCGCTCGTGCGGTCCCCGCAGTCATTGGAGATGCCCACCGTGACCGCTTCCACCTCCGGATCAGCAGCCTCGTCCGAACTTCAGCTCGACGACATCACCATCGTCGATAAGACTCTTCTCAAACGCGCCGTGGGCGCCATGGCACTCGGTAACGCCATGGAATGGTTCGACTTCGGCGTGTACAGCTACATTGCCGTGACGCTCGGCCAGGTGTTCTTCCCGTCGAGCAGCCCTTCGGCCCAGCTCATCGCGACCTTCGGCACGTTCGCGGCCGCGTTCCTCGTGCGGCCGATCGGCGGCATGGTATTCGGCCCCCTCGGCGACCGCATCGGCCGCCAGCGCGTGCTCGCGATGACGATGATCCTGATGGCCTGCGGCACCTTCGCGATCGGCCTGATCCCCTCGTACGGGTCCATCGGCATCGCGGCGCCCGTGCTGCTGCTCGCCGCGCGTCTCGTGCAGGGCTTCTCGACGGGCGGCGAGTATGGCGGCGCAGCCACCTTCATCGCCGAATTCGCCACCGACAAGCGCCGCGGCTTCATGGGCAGCTTCCTCGAATTCGGCACGCTGATCGGCTATGTGTGCGGCGCGGGCACGGTGGCGCTGCTCACCGCAACGCTCTCGCACGAGGCGCTCCTCGACTGGGGCTGGCGCATCCCGTTCCTGATCGCGGGGCCGCTCGGGCTCGTGGGCCTTTATATCCGCCTGAAGCTGGAAGAAACGCCGGCGTTCAAGCGCGAGGCCGAGGCCCGCGAAGCCGACGAAAAAGCGCGCCAGAAGATGACGCTGGCTTCGCTGCTGAAACAGCATCTGCGCCCCCTCCTGCTGTGCGTGGGCCTCGTGCTGATCTTCAACGTGACCGACTACATGGCGCTCTCGTATCTGCCGAGCTATCTCTCCGCGACACTGCACTTCAGCGAGACCTGGGGCCTCTCCCTCGTGCTGATCGTGATGGTGCTGATGATGCCGATGACGCTCGCAGCCGGCCGCCTCTCCGACGCGATCGGCCGCAAGCCGGTGATGCTCGCGGGGTGCGTCGGACTCATCGCGCTCTCGATTCCCGCGCTCATGCTGATCCAGACCGCGGCGGTGCTCCCCGTATTCTGCGGACTCCTGATCCTCGGCACGCTGCTGTCGTGCTTTACGGGCGTGATGCCTTCGGCGCTGCCCGCGCTGTTCCCCACGCCGATCCGCTACGGCGCGCTCGCCATCGGCTTCAATGTGTCGGTGTCGCTGTTCGGCGGGACCACGCCGCTCGTCGCCGCCTGGCTCGTGGACAGCACCCACAACCTGATGATGCCCGCCTACTATCTGATGGGCGCGGCCGTGATCGGCATCGTCGCCGTGCTCGCGCTGCACGAAACCGCACGCCGGCCGCTGCCGGGATCGGCGCCGAGCGTGGGCACCAGGGCGGAAGCGCACGCGGTGCTGCGCGGCGTGCGCCTCGCCCGCGAACTGGAGGAAGAGGAGCAATACCCCGCCGCCGCGGTGCGGGTCTGATCAGATCAGATGGGTGTGCTCGACGCTCGGGCCACCCGGGTTTCCTGTCATCAACATCGCCGCCGTCACGGGCAACCTGAACCGCCGCGGCCCCGCACTGCCGGGATTCACGTAGAGCACACCGTCACGCGTCTCGCACGACGGCTTGTGGGAATGACCGCTCACCACGAGCGCAATCCCCTCCTGCACCGGATCGCCGCGGAAATCGGGCAACTCGTGCACGACCGCGATCTTCATGCCACCGATCTCGAGCGTGGTTTGCACCGGCAGCGACTCCGCCCATGCGCCACGATCGTTGTTGCCGCGTACGACGGTCAGCGGCGCGAGCGCGGCGAGCGCATCGAGAACCGCCTGATCGCAGATGTCGCCTGCATGAACGATCGCGTCGCAGCCCTCGACGAAGCGCAGCAACTCCGGGCGCACCAGATTGTGCGTATCGGAAACCAGGGCGACGCGAAGCGGAATTCGTGAAGACATGCGAGGTTCGGGCGAAAAGACGAAGCGGGTGGACACACGCGCGATTATCGCCGACGGCGCCGGGCCTGTAACGCCATCAGGCCGCCTCGCCCTCCGAGCCGAAATAGACAGCGATCCAGATGGTCTGCGCCGACTTGTCGGTCCACGCCACCCGGTGCCGGCAATGCGCCGGAATGTGCACGTAGTCGCCGGGCAGCAGCGGCCGTCTCGCGCCGCTCTCCGACTCGAACTGCAACGCGGCGGCGCCGGCCAGCAACACCACCCATTCGTCGCGTGGATCGTCGTACCAGAATCCCGCGGGACTCACCTGCCCTGTCGAAACGATTCTCTCGATCACGACACCTCGTTGCGCGACCAGTTGCTCGACACATTCGGCGCCGGCTGCACGGTCGATACCGGCGAATACGTTGCCGAACGCGCCGCCGGGCATCACGCTCATGACAGCGGCCTCAAGCCGTCCAGCAGCGTGGGCACCAGCTCGCTCACGGTCGGATGCACGTGCATCGCGAACCGCAGCGTCGTGTAAGGCGCGTCGGCGGTCATCGTGTCGATGAAGGTATGGATCGCTTCGTCGCTCTCGATGCCGACGATCGACGCGCCCACTATGCGCTTCGTCTGCGCGTCCACGAGCACCTTCATGAAGCCGTCCGTTTCTCCGCGCTCGCGAGCGCGGCCGACTCGCGACATCGGCATGGTCGCGATCAGCGCCGGCCGGTTGCGCTCGCGCACTTCGCGCTCGCTGAGCCCCACGCGCGCCAGCGGCGGATCGACAAATACAGCGTAGGCCGGAATGCGCGTGTCGGCGCTGCGGCTTGCGCCGTCCAGCAGGTTGGCGGCGACGATCTGGAAATCGTCGTACGAGGTGTGCGTAAACGCGCCGCGTCCATTCACGTCGCCGAGCGCCCAAACGCCCTCGACATTCGTGCGCAACTGCCCGTCCACCGGAATCAGGCCGTGTCTGTCGCGCACGATGCCGGCGGCGTCGAGGCCGAGGTCGTCGGTGTTCGGGATGCGCCCCGTGGCGCACAGCAGATGCGAGACGTCGAGCGTGCCCGCGTCGAGCGCGATGCGCACACCGCCGCCGTCGAGCGGCGCGACGCTGCGCGGTTCGGCGCCGAAGCGAAATTCCACGCCTTCCCTTGCCAGCACGTCCTGCACCGCGCGCGCCACATCGTCGTCCTCGCGCGAAAGCACCCGCGCGCCGCGCACGAGCACCGTGACCCGGCTGCCGAAACGCCGGAAAATCTGCGCGAATTCGAGCGCTATGTAGCTGGCGCCCACAATCGCCAGGTGCGACGGCAGCGTGTCCAGCGCGAGGATCGTGGAGTTCGTTTCGTAACGGATACGATCGACGCCCGGAATCGAGGGAATCAGCGCGCGCGTGCCGGTATTGATGAAAATCTCCGGAGCCTCCAACTCCTCCGTCTGCCCGCCCGCCCCTTCGATGCGCACCGCATGCGGCCCGACGAAGCGGGCATGGCCCTGCAACACCGTCACGTTGGGCGCCTTGCGCAGCCATTGCTCGACACCGTTGCGCGACGCACCAATGATGCCGTCCTTGCGCGCCTTCACGAACGCGAGATCGACGCGCACGTCACCCGGTTGCCTCGCGCCATCCACATGCACGCCGTATGCCGCCGCGTGACGCGCGACATGGGCGGCGCGTGCGCATGCGACATAAGCCTTGGTCGGTGTGCAGCCCACGTTCACACAGGTTCCGCCGAACGCCGCGCGCTCGATCACAGCCGTCCTGCGTCCATGCTTGCCGAGCCGCACCGCGAGAGGCGGGCCGCTCTGCCCGGTGCCGATCACGATCGCATCGAATCGTTGTGCCATGCCGCCTCTCCTTCGTGACCGCGCGAAATCGCGGCTTTCCGGCGCTGCGCCATCCGCGCTTCGTGCCGCTGCTCAACTTCTCGCGCCATATTACGCCGGCATCGCGGCGAAGCTGTGCGAACGGGTCTGCACGATATTCCCCAGCGAGGGCGCGCCGTTGCGCATCGGAAATCGGGAAAAAAAAGAGCCGTCTCGCAACGCGAAAAGGCTCGGAAGGTGACGTCACAGCAGCAAACGGGCAATGCTGCCGCGCGTCGGGGGATCGGTGCAGGCGATGTATGGCGGCCTGTTAAGGTGTCTTCGATGTTTCGTTCTGGAAACCCGCAGATTCAGTGAACGCACTCGCCCTGGGAACACGCAATCAGTTCGCGCGAGCGCTGCAACGCGACGCGCCCCCCCCGCGTGGCGACCAGCAACCCGACCTGGCTGAGATTGAAGTCGACCGCAACCATCATCTGCATGAGGTCCACCATGGGCAGGACCCACACAGGTTGATAAAACTGTCGTTCGATGAAGGATTTCATGATGGCTCCTGCTGCTCGCCATCGCTTCCCGCGGAACGCTATGGCATTTCGATGAATGCCATTTTAGGAATCCCGCCCCTGCCGATAAATAGCTCAGAAGTGAAGTCACTTGTCGCCACAGGCGAATAATCGACGCAGGGTGCTGGCATGACATTGCGACTATCGGCGCCATAGCCTGGCGCCCGGCGCAAGTTGTAGCGGCAGGCAAGCTCACTGCTCAGGACCACGCACCAAGGTCCGAAATTCGCCAGTACTCCGAACGCTGGTGACAGTGCCAACACACTATCGAACCCCTCGAAAAACAGTGCCGAATGCGTCCCCCAGCAGCCGTGTCGATCTGTCGCGCTTTTTCTCCTCGCTGATTCAGCACAACAAAGCTACAGTCGTTTGCAGACGTCCCATGTGACGCGACGCGGCATTGCTGCGATGCAATGCGATGTCTCGCGTCGCGGCCACACCGCGCAGCGCCGCACCAGTAAAGGCGCTATGCACTGGACTCCGTATGCTCAGGTTAACGAACCATTACGCAGTACGCATTTAACGAGCCTTTTTCGCGCCGCATGTGCTGCGCTGCATCGCCGGGAAACTCCTGGATTCACGCGCCCCGCGTGTGAGCTAGTCTGTTCGCTAAAGGAGACGAAATCATGAGACAAGCGTTCAATGTCGGCGTCGTCATCATCCTTGCACTTCTCGTCGCGAACCGGGTCATCACCCGCGTAGAGGCGCACGGCGGTAGTTCGCTCACCTGCGCGCAAGGCTCCCTGCTCGTGAAGGCCGAGGCACTGGCGCGCGGCTTCACCGAACTGGGCGCGCGCAGCCAGGGCGAAAACTTCATGTCGAACTGCCTCGTGTCCGGTCAGGGCCAGGTCGGCGACCACGTCGCCCACGACTAAGCTCCGCCCAGCCTGACGAGTCGCCTTGCGTGGCGCTTCGCGCCACGACGGGCAGGATGGTCCTGTCGTTTCGCTAGCCGGCAGCGGTGCCGGCTGCTTTTGGGTGTCTGGCCGATACCCATGGGGCTATGCTCGCGCACCGTTCATCGAACCGCTACCGAAGGCTACTCTCCTACCGCTTACCGCCGCCGACCACTACGTTCGCGGCCGCCCCGATTACCCCCCCCCGACACCGCGCTACTACACCGGCCAATGGCGCGGGGCTTTCCCGTTTGCCGGATTCGAGCCGCCGCACGAGCAACACTTCCCGGTCGGGCACACCGGCTCGCCGGAGGACGTCATCCCCGCGCGTGTGAAGTCGAGACGAGCTTCCTCGCCGCGCTGCCAGCCGCGGAACAGGCGCGAATCGAAGCGCAGGTGCGCGCGTTAATCGAGGCGTAGCCCGCATTGCGTGGTCGGACTTCGGTGACGGTGCCGTACGAGACCGTGGCCTCCGCGACCGTCAAGGAATCGGCCACGCCGGGTTAGGTCCAAGCGAGGCGCAAACCTGCGCCGCTCCTTGCTGCAGTACATCCCCCGGCGTTCTTTCCGGTTGCCAATGCCGCCGGGAGGCAGCGACAATGCACCGGTATCCGGGGGAATTCATGAAGAGAAGCATCCTGTGGGCAGGGCTTAGTATGCTGGCGGCATGCACGTCGGTCACCGACGTAAATTCAAGACAGGATGGGCATCTGACGGTCACAAGCCGCGCTCGCTGGGACATGGTCTCCTGGAACCGCGTCCGGAACGCCGGCCTCAAGGAGGCGCAAGCCTATTGCCGCAAGCGTCGTCAGGAACTGCACACTGTGGAGATACACAGCGAAGGGTTACGCGGCGTGACGCCGCAAACCGTAGAGGTAGTATTCGACTGCATCTGAGGAAACACGCAGGAAGTCCGCTGGCTGCGCCTGCCGCGGCCCATTTCCCGCTTCAGCGGAATAGTTTGTTGTCGTTCTCCCCAGTACCCAATTCGCATGGTCGGACTACACTGACGAAACATTTTGTTACGTCTTTGCCTGGGTCGGATCATGTTGATCGCATTCTTCATAGCATGCCCGTTCGGTATCGTGGCCCTGTTCGGCTTCGCCAGGCTGATCAATCCGCGCACCGGACAGATCGGCAGCCGTTGACGGGCTGATCCTAAACGCCACTCACCCTCGCGAGGATCACGGCGCGACCGGGCGTTATTTCGCGACAGGCGCATCCGTAGACCAAAGCTCGCCTTGCGCCGGCGCGTCGGGCAGGTTGAAGACGACAGCTCTCGCGCCATTGTCTGCGGCGTCGATACGCAGAACCTTGATGCGCGTACCGGGCTGCAACGTCAGGCACGCCCCGGGGCTCTGGACCGCCGAAGCACCCGGATTGCCGGCGGAAGGCGCGGCGCCCTGAGCACCGGTAGGGCACGCCAGAATCACCGACGATATCGCATAGGTGCTTCCGACCTTGATCGAGACGTTGCCGGAATCGAGCCACGAGGCGCGATATTTGAGCCAGAAAAGCAGAGCGACCCCGAGCACCGCGACCGCCAACACTTTCATCGAAACACTGGATTTCATGACCTGCTCCAAGGATGTCCCGTTATGCCCCTGCTTTTCGTGGCAGTCAACGGGAAGTGAACGGCGCGACCCGAGGCGAACCCGGGCCCCACGCAAGACAAAAGCCCCAGCGGGTCGACAACCGCGCTGGGGCTTTCGGACAATCTCGTAGACATCCGGACAACGGATGGTGCCGGGGACCGGACTCGAACCGGCAAGCCGTGAGGCGGCGGATTTTCGTCACACCACGTCTTTCGACGCCGCACGCCAGGTCGGGGCGCGCGTTCGTGCGCTGGACTATGCCTTCGCCGTAGCGACACGCCGCGTTACACGCCGCGCGAAGCCCCAGGCGCCCCCCGTCTAGTCTCTACACCTTCCACGCTGCCGCACGTCGCGCAGCAGCGGGCTTGGCTCGGCGTTGCCTCGGCGCCGCACACGTGGCCCAGGGGGTTCGCCGAATTTGAGGGGTTCTGCACCGGTCGTTTCCGGCCGGGCACTCAATCTCTCTTTAAGTCCGCTATGTTTACCAATTTCATCACCCCGGCAAGGGCGGACGGGATTCTACCATTGCCCCGCCCCCTCCCCAAGCGCGCCAGGTCATCGCGCGGTCACACGTGCTTTCCATAATCGGCTCGTCGAAAACGTTTACAACGTTCGGGGCCGCCAGCATGACGCCAACCATCAAGGATGTCGCCGCACACGCCGGTTTCTCGATCGCCACCGTTTCCCGAGCGATCAACGCGCCACATACGGTCAACCCGGTCACGCTCGCGAAAGTGCGCGAGGCCGTCGACACTCTGCGGTTCCGCCCAAGTTCGCTCGGCCGCCAGCTCCGCGGCGAGCGCACGCGGCTCGTCGGCGTGGTGCTGCCGACGCTCGCCCATCCCGTCTTCGCCGAATGCCTGCAAGGCATCGACGAACTGGCCGCGGCGGAGGGCTTCCGGCTCATGCTCACGACCACGCAGTATGACCGCGAGCGCGAGCGCCGCGCGGTTGATATGTTGCGGGCACAACGAGTAGAAGGCCTGATCCTCACTGTGGCCGATGCGGACGCTCATTCGCTTCTCGACGAGCTCGACGCAGACGGCCCGCCCTACGTGCTCATGCACAACGACACGCAGCGCCACCCCGCGGTTTCGGTCGATAACCGCGAAGCAGCCAACGACGGCGTGCGCATGCTGATCGCGCACGGGCACCGCCGCATCCTGATGCTGACGGCCACGCCCCCGGCCTCGGACCGCGCCCGCCAGCGTCACGCAGGCTACGTGCTCGCCATGCGGCAGGCGGGCCTCATCCCGGAACCCGTGCTCGAAATCGACCTCACAACCGACGAACTCCCGCCCGCCGTGCTCGCGCATCTCACGAACGGCTCGCAGCGTCCCACCGCCCTCTTCTGCAGCAACGACCTGCTCGCGATGGTCGTGATGCGCGGCTTGCGCCGCGCGCGGGTGCGTGTGCCGCAGGACATGTCGATTCTCGGCTTCGACGGCCTCGCGACCGGCGCGCTGCTCGTACCGCCGCTCGCGAGCATCGGTACGCCGAATCGCGAGATCGGCCGTATGGCATGGCAGCAGTTGATGGCGTACATCGGCGGCGAGTGCGCGGGCGCGGCGCCTCGGCTCGTGCTGCCGCACACGCTGCGCGAGGGCGACACGATCGCCGCCATCGCCAGCGCGCCCCTCGCCGATGTCGCCCATGCCGCACACCTCGCACGGGTATCGCACGAAGACGGCGAATTCGAACTCCCGTGACGCCACCACCGGGGCCCCGCCCGCTCGCGTAACATAAGCTTCGCCACCACCCGTCACTCCCATCGAGAGGCTCCCATGCTGCTCGCCCAGATCAGCGACCTGCACGTCAAGCAACCGGGCGCGCTCGCGTACCAGCGCGTCGATACCGCCGCACGCCTTGCGCGGACCATCGCGCGGCTGAACGCCCTCGTGCCGCGCCCGGACGCCGCGGTCGTCACCGGCGACCTCGTGGACCAGGGCTCGGCCGCCGAGTACCGGCACCTCAAGTCGCTGCTGGCAACGCTCGACATGCCGTACTGGCTGCTGATCGGTAATCACGACACGCGCGAGGCGCTGCGCGAGGTTTTTCCCGAGCGCGCCGAACTGCGCGCAGGCGGCCCGTTCGTGCACTATGCCGTCGAGATTGGGCCACTGCGTCTGCTCGCGCTCGACTCCCTGCAGCCGGGCCAGAGCGCGGGCACGCTGTGCGCGGCGCGGCTGGCATGGCTCGCGCAACAGCTCGACGCCGCGCGCGGACAACCAGTGATCGTCGCGCTCCATCACCCGCCGTTCGACAGCGGCGTCGACCATATGGATGCGATCCGCCTCGATCCGCAGGCGGCCGTGGCGCTCGAAGCGCTCGTCGCGCAGCACCCGAACGTGGAACGCGTCATGTGCGGCCACGTGCACCGCTCGATGTTCGTGCGCTTTGGCGGCACCATCGCTTCGGCCATCCCCTCGCCGGCGCATCAGGTCACGCTCGACCTCGCGCCCGGTGCGCCGTCGAGCTTCACGCTCGAGCCGCCCGCGTTCGCGCTGCATCGCTACGACCCGCACAGCGGACTCGTCACGCATCACGTGTACGTCGACGAATCGGACGGGCCTTATCCGTTCAAGGAGCCGGTTCCGGGGCCGCTTTTCAGCCCGGTTCTCAGCCCGGTTCTCAGCCCGCTGCCCGGCCCCTCGGGCAACCACGTCGCCTGACACTTCAGCCGTCCGGAGCGGGCCGCCCCGCACCCGTGCGTCCGGTCGGGCGTCAGCACGATCCGACATGCTCCGGTATGATCGGCACCCTCGAATGCCGTCCGCCGTTGCTTTTGCGTCTTGCCGGGCACCGCCCGCTCCTGCCCATGTCCACACCCGACTCCACCACCACCGCAGCCGATAGCCAGTCGCTGCGCGGCCTGCTGCTCCTGCTCGCGACCATTGCCGGCGTCTCGGTCGCGAACATCTACTACAACCAGCCGCTCCTCGACGACTTCCGCAAGTCGTTCCCCTCGGGCGCGGCCTGGATTGGCGCCGTGCCCTCCGCAACCCAGCTCGGCTATGCCGCCGGGATGCTGCTGCTCGCCCCGCTCGGCGACCGCTACGACCGCCGGCTCCTGATCCTGCTGAAGATCGCCGGCGTATGCGTCGCGCTCTTCTTCGCAGCCACGGCCCCCACGCTCGGCGTGCTGATCGGCGCAAGTCTCGCGATCGGCGTGCTCGCGACCATCGCGCAGCAGGCCGTGCCCTTCGCCGCCGAACTCGCGCCCCCCGAAGGGCGCGGCCATGCCGTCGGCACCGTCATGAGCGGACTGCTGCTCGGCATCCTGCTCGCGCGTACGGCCGCAGGCTTCGTCGGCCAGTACTTCGGCTGGCGTGCCGTGTTCGGCGCTTCGATCGTCGCGCTGCTCGCGCTGGCCGTCGTGATCGTACTCAAGCTGCCGCGCAGTCAGCCCACCTCCCGGCTCGGCTACGGACGGCTCCTCGCCTCGATGTGGCACCTCACACTCGAATTGCGCGGGCTGCGCGAAGCGGCCCTGACGGGCGCATGCCTGTTCGGCGCGTTCAGTTTGTTCTGGCCGGTGCTCACCCTGCTGTTGGCGGGTGCGCCGTTTCACCTCGGGCCGCAGGTGGCGGGCCTCTTCGGCGTCGTCGGCGCGGCGGGCGCCATGGCCGCGCCCTGGGCGGGCCGGTCGGCGGACCGGCGCGGACCGCGCGCCGTCATCACGCTGTCGATCGCGCTCATCGCGCTCGCATTCGTGATCTTCGCGTTTTCGGGCAAGAGCCTCGTCGGGCTCGTGATCGGCGTGGTGGTGCTCGACATTGGCGTGCAGGCCGCGCAGATCTCGAACCAGTCGCGCATCTACGCACTGAGGCCCGAAGCGCGCAGCCGCGTCAACACCGTCTACATGGTTGCTTATTTCATCGGCGGCGCAACCGGCTCCGCCGTGGGCGCGGCCACCTGGCACGCGTTCGGCTGGATCGGCGTGTGCGTGGCCGGGCTCGCGTTTACCGCGCTGGCCGGCTGGATTCACGCCAGCACGCGTCCGCGCGCCGCGTAAAGCGCCCGCGGCGGGGGCGGCGCCCCTGCGCGCCGGGCCCCCGCAACAGGCAAAAAATCCCCGGCCCCCGGCGGGCGGGTCAGGCAATCTCGTGACGAACGGGGGGATAG
>NZ_JBANLK010000058.1:0-34375 GCF_054968425.1 Paraburkholderia sp. AV2 | reverse complement strand
GCGCTGGCCGCCTGATCATGCCGTCCCGCCCGTACACCACTATTGACGATTGCTCTGGGCTGGCAAGCGGAACTTGCAGCAGTCGCAAATCCCGAGCTTCTTAATAACTCCCCACTGACCGCTCCGTCGAAGCGTCTGATAGCGAGATGGCCGACTTATGAGCGGTCAAAACCTCTATATGGGACGCTTGTCGCACTGCAGATAGGACTACCGCGGATGCGAGCCAAATGCCCACGATTCAACGACTGGATCACGAAACTTGAAGGCTTGTGAGTCGCCTATCGCGGAGATTTTTCACGTCTTCTGTGAGGGGTGTACGCTCTATTTGTACCGCATCAGTCGATCTCGTATGGTAGAAATTTGACGATCTCGTCACCAAACCAGTCGTTAATCGCTGTGAATTGGGCCTGCAGAGGCGCAATTTCATTACGCCCAAAGACCTTCGCCGCGGTGTCGGCCGCACCGAACCCCCCCGTATTGCTCGGCACTATGCCGAGCAACTGCGGCGGCACGCGATGCGCCGCGAGCAGGTCGTCGCGAGTGATGTTCTTGATGTTGAAAAACTCGTCCTTTGCGGCCACTTCCGACACCGGAATGAGCTGCAGGCCGTCTTTCTTGCCGTTCGGCGCGTAGTAGAACAGATTGCGGAAATTTCCCGGTCCCTTCGCGTTCTTCAGCGCATCGCGCAACGAATCCACGTCATCCTGATTCTGTGCCGGGTCGGTCAGGTACAGGATGAAGCCGGCGTGACTCCCGTTCTCGTAGTAACGCCGACGAAAGAGCGTCGACGACTCATTCAACCAGGCCGCGTGCAAGGCGCCAAGATATTCGGGCAGGCCGTAGACCTCCTGATTTACATCAGGCTCGATCAGGTGATGCACGGCGCCCGCGTCGAATTCGTGAACCGCCTGCCAGCCGTCCGTTTGCACGTAGCTCGTCAGGTCGACACGGCGCCTCGTGTACTTCGCCGGCACCGCCTCGAATTTCAGCGTCCCGCCGAGCCGGTTCGCCTGCCGCTCGATGTATCCATTGCCGAACATGAGGAAATCAAGCGCCCAGCGGCGGAACGTGTCGCGCGAGAGCAGGGGGTGCGGAATGAACGTCGACGCCAGCACGTTGCGCTTGAAGTAGAGCGCCGACGCGTGATGCGTGCCGGCGCGGAACGACTTCGCGAGCCCCGTCCAGCTCACCGGCGGCTCGTACCAGCCGTTGACCTCGACGAGCTCGGAGTAGTCGAGCAGGTCGGCGCGGCTCATCACCGGCATCGGATCGCCGAATGTGAATGCCGTTGCCTTCGGCGCGCGTGATGCCGCGGCGGCCGGTTCGACGGCGCGCGTGAGCTGCGCGCGGTACTTGTGTTTCGCCCTCATGCGGAAATCTCCATAAATCCAGAATTGCGGGCCGCCATGCCTTCGAGCGGCTCGTTTGAAATTGCGTGCAGGACCGCCCACGCCAGGTCGGCGTGTCCTGTTTCCTCGTTGCGGCCAGCCTCGTACGTGACCTGACGGCCGCTTGCCGTCACCGTCTTTTTGATCGCCATGAAGGCGGCCGCCATGTCGGTCCAGCCGGCATCAAACTGCAGCCGGGCATTGCCGACGACAGACAGGCCTTTGAGCACAAGCCGGCCTTTCACTTCGGGGGAGTAGTTGAACGCGACGACGCGCGGATAGAACTGCTTCGTGAGCTGATAGACGCCCTGGCCGATACCCGTCGTGTCGATCGCCATGTAGGCGACTTGGTAGCGCTTCGTGATTTCCTCGATGCTGCGCGCCTGCGCCTCGAAATCCATCCCGCGAAACTGGTGCTTTTCCAGCACGCGCAACGGGCCGCCCTCAACCACGGGCGGCGCGACCACCACGCAGCCGGCGGAATCCCCCGAAAGTGCCGGGTCGTAGCCCACCCATACCGGCCGATAGCCGAACGGCCGCGCGAGCAGCGGCTCGAAGTCTTCCCACACTTCCCACGAATCGACCATGCAGCGCTGCAGGTTTGCCAGCGTAAAGATCGACGCCGTGTCGTCGATAAACTGGCACATGAGCAGGTTCGCGTATTCCTCGGCGCTGTATTCGAGCCGCAGCTCGCCAAGATCGAACAGCGTGCAGCCCGCGCGCGCCGCGTCCTCGACCGTGACAATCTGGCGCCATTGCCGATCCTCGCAGAGCCGGCCGCGCGCCAGTGCCTCGTGCGTGACATCGAAGTGAACGTGATCGGCTTTCGCGCGGCCGCGGTTGATGTGCTCACCGCTCCAGAATTTATAGGCCTCGTGCCCGATGCTCGATGGCGTCGAGAAGTAGGTCTTGCGCCAGTGCTTGTGCATCGCCATGCCTGACGCGACCTTGTTGAGCGCCGTGAATTTCGGCACCCAGAAATATTCGTCGAAGTAGAAGTTGCCGTGATAACTCTGCGCCGTGCGCGCGTTCGTGCCGAGAAAGTAGAGAATCGCCTCGTTCGGTAACACGATCGGATCGCCACTCAGGTCAACGTCGGCGGCCTCGCGCGCAAACTGCGTGATGTACTGCTTGAATACGTGCGCCTGTGCCTTGCTGGCCGACAGGAAAATCTGGTTGCGGCCGGTGTTGAGCGCGTCGACCAGCGCCTCGCGCGCGAAATACCAGGTCGCGCCGATCTGCCGCGACTTGAGGATGTTGCGCGTTCGCTGCTCGCCACTTCGAAACCACACCTTCTGGTAGTCGAACAGCGATTCACGAAACGCGTCGTTGATCTTCTCGACCTGCTCGTCGCTGAACGCGTTACGTGTGGCCTTCTTCTTCGGCGCCGCGTTGCGCGCCTGGATGTTCGGATTCAGGTCCGATTCCTTGCCCGTCTCGCCGTATTTGCGCACGCGCGCGATGCGTTCGAGCTGGCGCATCAGCAGGTCGATTTCCTTGTAATCGCCCGAATCTTTCTTCTCCTTCGCGATCAGCGCATTGACGCGCATCTCGGTCGTGAGCTCGATCGTGTCGACTGGCGCCGTCTTGTCCCAACCGTCGCGTTGCTTCCACGTCTCGACCGTGGAGCGTTTCAGTTCGAGATGGCGTGCGATAGACGACACGCGCCACCCCTGCCAGTAGAGGGCGCGTGCCGCCTTTTTGGGATCAGGCGTGGATACAGGAATGTTCGTTGTTTCAGGCATGACGAGAGCGTAACGGTCACGCGCGCGCGTGCGCAGCGTTGCCGTTTGTGCCCGGCCCATCCACTGAGGCGCCTGATTGCCCACTCGCTTTCATCCCGGCAACATTCGGTTACACGATCCAAACAGATGGAGTCCAAACTAAATGAACGGTCAACCGGGCAACACGAATCACGCGAGCACGTCGAAGTGGTTCCGCGTCGCCGTTGAAGGTGCGACGACGGACGGCCGCAGCATCTCGCGCGACTGGATCGCACAGATGGCGAAGAACTACAGCCCGACGCTGTACGGCGCCCGTGTGAACCTCGAACACATTCGCGGCGTGCTGCCCGATGGCCCGTTCAACGCGTACGGCGACGTTCTCGCGCTCGACGCGCGCGACGAGTCGGGCGAGTTCTCGGGCAAGGTCGGTCTGTACGCCCAGATTTCACCGACGCCCTCGCTCGTGGCGATGACCAAGGCGCGGCAGAAGGTGTTCACGTCGATCGAAGTCGACCCCTCGTTCGCGGATTCGAAACAGGCCTATCTCGTAGGCCTTGCCGTGACCGACAGCCCCGCGAGCCTCGGCACCGACATGCTGGCGTTTTCGGCCGGGCAGGTTGCGAAGGGCGAAGCCAGCCCGCTCGCTGCGCGCAAGCTCGGCCCCGACAACCTGTTCAGTGCGGCCGCCGAAACCGTGATCGAGTTCGAGCCGGCCACCGAGCCCGGCGCTGGCGTCGCCTCCCTGTTTGCGAAAGTGACCGAAGCCCTCGGCCTCGCGAAGAAGAAGGGCGCCGCAGACGACACGCGATTCGCCGATGTGGCGCAGGCGGTCGAAGCGCTCGCGAACCACGGCCGCGATCAGGCCGAACGCGTCGCCGATTTCGCCTCGCAGCTCGACGCGGTGCGCACCGAGCTCGCCGCAGAAAAGAAAGCCCGCGAAGCGGCCGACACGGCGTTCGCCGAGCTCAAGGTGACGCTCTCGCAACAGGGCAGCGGTGCGCAGCGTCCCGCCGTGACCGGCCAGAACGCTGGCATCAAGACCGACTGCTAACCGGCCACCGACCCCAACATCCCGGAGAATCCACCCATGCGCAACGAAACCCGGCACGCCTTCAACGCCTACCTGAGCGCGATCGCGCAGCTCAACGGCATCGAGAATGCGGCCGCGAAATTCGCGGTCGACCCGAGCGTGCAGCAGACCCTCGAAAACCGCATCACCGAGTCGAGTGAATTCCTCGGCAAGATCAACGTGATCGGCGTGGCCGAGCAGCAGGGCCAGAAACTTGGCCTCGGCGTGGGCTCGCCGATCGCGAGTACCACCGACACGAGCACGAAGGACCGCACGACCGTCGACGCCAGCGACCTCGACCCGAACGGCTATTTCTGCACGCAGACGAATTTCGACACACACCTCACGTACGCGAAGCTCGACGCGTGGGCGAAGTTTCCCGACTTCCAGACGCGCATTCGTGATGCGATCGTGAAGCGTCAGGCGCTCGACCGCATCTGTATCGGCTTCAACGGCACGAGCCGCGCGCCGAGCTCGGACCGCAACGCGAATCCGCTGCTGCAGGACGTGAACAAGGGCTGGCTGCAGAAGTACCGGGAGCAGGCCGCCGAGCGCGTGCTCAAGGAAGTGGCGAAGGGCACGGGCAAGGTGACGGTCGGCGCCGGCGGCGATTACAAAACGCTCGATGCGCTCGTGTACGACGCGCTGTCGAGTCTCGTCGAGCCGTGGTATCGCGATGATACGGGCCTCGTCGTGATCTGCGGCCGTGGGCTGCTGCACGACAAGTATTTCCCGATCCTCAACACGCAGCAGGCGCCGACCGAGCAGATGGCGGCCGACATGATCGTGAGCCAGAAGCGCATCGGCGGCCTGCCGGCCGTGTCAGTGCCGTACTTCCCGGCGAACGCACTCATGATCCAGCGCCTCGACCACCTGTCGATTTACTGGCAGGAGGGCGGTCGCCGCCGCGCCGTGGAGGACAACCCGAAGCGCGACCGGATCGAAAACTACGAATCGTCCAACGACGCCTACGTGGTCGAAGACTTCGGCTCGGGCTGCGTGGTCGAAAACATCGCAATCGCGGCCTGAGCATGACGAGCCCCGCACGCCGCCATTACGAGCAGGTACGGGCCGCGAAGGATGCGGCCCGCACGGAGCCCGGCAAACTGCCCGCCGGCGCGAGCCACTATGAGCTGATGCTCGTGAAGCTCACCGCCGACCGGCGGCGCCTGAAAGCCGTGCAGTCTGTCGCGCGCAAGGTCGAAGTCAAGCGCGAAGTGCTGCCCGAATATGCCGACTACGTGGCCGGCACGCTCGAAGGCGGGCGGGGCGGTCAGGACGATGTGCTGATGACCGTGCTGATCTGGCGCATCGACGCGGGCGACTACGCCGGCGCGCTGGAAATCGCGCGTTACGCGCTGCGCCACGGCCTGACGCTGCCCGACCACTATGAGCGCTCGGCGGCCGCCGCGATCGCCGAAGAATTCGCCGACGCCGCGCTCGCGGCGCTGCGCGACGGCGGCACGTTTGACGCCGACCAGCTCAACGAAGTGCGCGAGCTCACGGAAGCGGCCGACATGCACGACCCGATCCGCGCCAAGCTGCACAAGGCGCTCGGCCTGGCCTCGATGCAGCGGATCAGCGACGACCAGCTCGACGACGCCCGCGACCGGGCGCGCGCCGCGCAGGCCGTCCAGAACCTTCAAACGTCGCTGCGGCTCGATGCCCGTGCCGGCGTGAAACAGACCATCGCCCGACTGGAAAAGATGTTGGGCGAAGCGGACGGCCGCCGATCGGCCGCCTGCGTGTAAAGAGCCCCCCGGCAATGGCGGCACCGGCGTTCACTCCCAACACCTGACGGCAACGGGATTCGAACGCCGGTCCACCGCCACCTCTTCAACGCCCCGGACATGAGCAGCTTTCTCGCCACTGCAGACACGACCAGCGGCACCGCGCCGGCGCCGCCGACCACGCTCGAAAACGACGGATGGTTTCCCGATATCGAGCTCGCCGAACTGCGCGAGGAAACGCGCCTTGACGGCACCGTGACCGACACGCGCCTGCGCGCGGCCGCGCTCGATGCGATGGCGAGCTGCAACGCCGAGCTGGGCTCGTGGCAGGTCTCGCAGGTTGCCGCCGGCCATTCCGACCTCGCGAGCGTGCCGGCGCCGAAGCTCGGCGGCCAGAGCACGCACGTCATTCGTTACCGCCGCGCGATTTTCAACCTCGTGCGCGCGGACCTCACCGAGCAGTATCGCGGCTACGACTCGACGAAATCGGGCGGCCAGGCGGCAGAAGCGCTCGAAGAAACGATCTGCGAAGCGCGGCGCAATGTCCGCATCGCGCTTGCCGACATTCGCGGCATCCGCCGCACTACCGTCGAGCTGATCTGATGAACGTGACTGCACTCCAGGGCGATACGGTCGACGCGATCTGCTGGCGTTACTACGGCCGCACCGACGCCACGGTCGAGGCGGTGCTCGAAGCGAATGCGGGCCTAGCAGATCTCGGCGCCGTGCTGCCGATCGGAACGGTCGTTTATCTGCCCGACCTCGACACCGTGCCGAGCACGGCCCCCTTGTTGCAACTGTTTGACTGACCCCAGGAGCCGAACGCATGGCCGAACCGAACACCACCACCGCTGCAGCCGTGTCAGCTGCGATCGGGCTCGCAGGCCTCGCACCGGGTATCGACGGCAACGCCCTGATCGGGGCATTCACGGGCGCGGCGCTCGTGGTCGTCACCTCGAAGGATCTCGGCGTCCTGAAGCGCGCCGCGTACCTGCTGATTTCGCTCGTGATGGGCTACCTCGCCGCGCCGGAAATCGTCAACGCGACGCCGATCCGTTCCACTGGCGTAGCGGGATTCTTCGCGGCCGCGCTCGTGATCACGGTCACGCTGCAGCTGATCGAGCGCATCAAGACGGTCGACCTGCTGGCGTTCCTGAAGAAAGGGGGCTGACATGCACATCACCCTCGCGATGATCGCGCCGCTTGTCGCACAACTTGCGCAGCTCGCCGCCGTGCTGCTCCTGCTCACGTACCGTCGCAACGGCGCGCGCCACCGGCATCACGTCTCCTGGCTCGCCTGGCTGCTTGTGGTCGTGCTGGGCGGCTCGTCGATCGAGCTGGCGCTACACGCGAAGCAGGTCGGATTTTTTGAAGCCGGCAAGGCGGTTCTGCTGGCCCTGTTCGTCTTTTGCGCGCGCGGCAACGTCGCGCGGCTTCTGCGGAGTGACACCCCATGAAAACGCACCGCCTCGGCGACATTGGCGCCGATGTTGGCCTGTTGCAGTCACGCCTGAACCGCGCCGGCTTCGCGCTCGCTGTTACGCACGTCTACGACGCCGCCACCGAAACTGCGGTGCGCGCGCTGCAGACGAAAACCGGCCTCGTGGTCGACGGCATCGCCGGCCCCAAGACTTACGCCGCGCTCGCCACCGGCCAGCGCGATCCGAAGCACCTCGCCGACGCCGACCTCGTGCGCGCGGCCGACTCCCTCGGCGTGCCGCTTGCGTGCGTGCGGGCCGTGAACGAAGTGGAGTCGACCGGCTCAGGCTATCTCGTCGACGGCCGCCCGAAAATCCTGTTCGAGCGGCATGTGTTCCGGCGTCGGCTAAAGGCGCGCGGCATCGATCCGGCGCCGCTCGCTGCGAAGTATCCGAACATCGTTTCGCAGACGCCCGGCGGCTATCAGGGCGGCGCGGCGGAATACACGCGGCTGGCGACGGCCGAACTGATCGATCCAGCCGCTGCCTACGAGTCGGCGAGCTGGGGCGCGTTTCAGGTCATGGGCGAGAACTGGCAGCGCCTGGGCTATGCCAGCGTCGACGATTTCGTCGCCCACATGGAGAACAGCGAAGCCGACCAGCTCGATGCGTTTGTGCGCTTCGTGGCGGTTGACAGCGGGCTCGTCGCGGCGCTCAAGGCCCGGAAGTGGGCGACCTTCGCCAAGGGCTACAACGGCCCGAATTACGCGGCCAATCTCTACGACGTGAAGCTCGCCCGCGCGTATGACCGCTACGCCGAATCCGAACAGGCGGCCGCATGAGCCTCACCGCGAAAATCCTCGCTGGCCTGCTTGTGCTGGTCGCGCTCGACCTCGGCGTGGTGTACGTGCGCGCGCTGCACGCGGAGCTGGCCGAACGCACGCAGCAGCTCGACGACGCACGGCAGGGCATCGCCGACCGTGACGACGCCATCAAACGCCTTCAGGACGATGCCGCCGACAAGGCAAAGCAACAGCAACAGCTCGACCGCGCACGATCGGCGATCGCCTCACAGCTCGACACCGCACTGCAGGAAAACCGGAGACTCAGGGATGAAAACGCCGAGGTTCGCGCATGGGCTGATACACCTTTGCCTTTTGATGTTGCCCGCCTGCACAACACCCCCGCCCAGACCGGCGCCGGCGATTACGCTGCAGCAGTGTCAGACCGTGCCGCGCTGCACGCTCCCGGCGATGGCACCGCGCACTAACGGCGAGCTCGACGACGCGCTGACCATCGCGCGCGCCGCCTGGGCATCCTGCGCGGCGATCGTCGACATGGTGTTCGATTGCCAGCATAAGGGAGAGCAGGGGAGCGCGCCGCATGATTAAGCCCGCGAGCCTGCGCGCGGCGATCGTCAGGGCGATTCCTTCGCTCGCTGCCAACCCGGACAAGCTGACCGTGTTCATTGACGCCGGCTCGATTGCGGCGACGAGCGCGCGCTCGCTCTCGTTCGAGTATCGCTATACGTGCAATGTGATGCTGCTCGATTTCGCGGGCGACTCCGACGAGCTGTTCGTCGCGATCGTCGAATGGACGCGCGCGTATCAGGCCGATCTTTTTCTGAATCCCGACGAACGCGCGAACGGTATCACCTACGAAGTCGACATTCTCGATAACGCAACGGTCGACGTATCGGTCAAGCTGCAGCTGACCGAGAGCGTCGTCGTCAGGCGGGCCGACGACGGCACGCGAACGATTGAACACGTCGACGATTCGCAGGGCTGGCCGACATGACGGACGAGCTGCAGGCCGTCGAAAGATGGGCCGGCTCGCTGCTCGCCCAGCTCGCGCCGGCCGCGCGCCGGAAAGTCATGCTCGATATCGCGCGCGAGCTGCGGCGCAGTCAACAGGCCCGCATCGCCGCGCAGCAAGACCCTGACGGCACCGCGTACACACCGCGCAAGGTGAAGGCTCAGAAGGGTGGTAAGAGGTTGCGCGGCAAGCGCGGCCGCATCAAACGCGCGGCGATGTTTGCAAAGCTGCGCACGGCACGTTACATGCAGGTCGAAGCAACACCCACCGGCCTCGCGATTGGCTTCGCCGGCCGCGTCGCGCGGATCGCACGCGTTCACCAGCTCGGCGAGTTGGATCGCGTCTCACCGGCCGGCCCTGAAGTGCGCTATGCGGCCCGTGTCCTGCTCGGCTTTACCGATGCCGATAGAGAGCTGATTCGCGACAGGCTGCTCAAGCACATCATCGACATCCCTTAAACGTCGGTTCCGGATCGACCTTCGCCCGTGCTGGGCGCGGATTGGCCGGCTTCTGCTTTGCGAAAAGATGGAATGGGTGGTCGACGACGAATTGGTTGTACTGCAGCACAACGTTCCTTGCGGCCTCTTTGAAAGGCTAACGATCGGGCAAATGCTCGATCACTTCTCGATGCTCCTCAACGACTTGCCGAAGGATATCGCGTGTGTCCCGCTTGCCTTCGGGAGCGGCGATGTCGATCTTTCTGCGTGGACGAATCTTGACGCGTGGCTTGAGCGTTACTCCGTCGAGCTTACGGGGCGCAGTCATGGGATCTCCGAGTCAAAAGTCAGCAAACGGGCGGTCAGGTCCGTTGACGCGCTGCCTGTCTCCGCAGCTCACGGTCTCGCACTTTTACGATTCTTGCCGATACCTCCGCATGCATCGTGTGCCGCCAAGCTTCGTCAGCATGCCGATAAGCCGCGTTCAAGGTATGCGCGGTCCGTTGCTTCGCCTCGGGCGTTGAGGCAAACACGGACGCAAATGCAGAAAATGCACGACGCACAGTCTTGGTGACCATAGTGTCCACCGCAGTGAAATCGATGTTGAAAGTCTAGACGCTTTCTCGCATGTTGGGATGTTGTGCGTCCACCTAGTATTGCGATAGCGCTATCTATGCGCAATACATAATTACATTTACACTACTCGGGGCCAAGACCGGTCAATCCACGGCGAACAACTGAGCGTCCGCCACGTGATTCAACGTCTAAAATGACGTCCGACGCTTACCGCAACGTGAGCAAAGCGAGATAATCGAGAACTCTCGTTGCGACGGTTGACGAAAAAACGGGCTTTTCGCTAAGGCTCCAAATAAATCTGCGGAATGGGAATTGTTTGATTTTGATTGTAAATATCATTTCCACTTTTTCAGAATTTGGAATTGATTTGTGAATACCTATAAATCCATCTCCGCCGATATATATTTTTATCCGAACATCGCCCCTCTTAACCACAATCTCCTTGGCCTCTGCGGTAATGACTATCTTCCTTTCGGGTGTTTCGTGTTTATTTAATTTGGCAACCTTTCGCTCTAAGCTAACGCCAATTTTTGTTAAAAATAAAATTGTTTGCTTGGCATGAATCGCATTGCCAATGGAAATATTTAGAGGGCGTTTTTTTGATGTTTTGCTTCTCGCAATCGGCCACTCAATATATTCGGAAATAATATTTCCCCACAATGCAACCCCCATTGATAGCAAATAACGAATACCTTTTGGCAGCACTGCAAACTTCGATATCACAAATCGATATGATTTGTGCATCCAGAGGGAAAGATAAAACCCCGCGATTCCCTTATAAGAAGTGATTTTCAGCCTTATGCGCTTTCGCTTTAGCCTCTCTCTTTCCGAAAATCGATCTATCAGCGAAAAATTATGCACAGTCGCATCTCCATGCGTCGAGCTTTCCTCGAACCCTGCATAAAGAGACAATTTCGCAAATTTCTTCCATTTGCCCACCGGGTTTTTGTAAAATGCCTCCAAATTCAAATATGCGCTGGGGCTGATCGCGCCGTGGTGTAATTTCTCTTGCGCCATTTCTAGAACTATGGTCTTAGAAGATTTGTTTGGAACCGCAAAGGGTGCAGGCGGGAGGCGCTTTACCGATATAACATCCTCTCTGCTTATGGGCATCTCTTCCAAATTTGCGATTGGAAACAAATCCAATACGGATGCCTCTAGCATCCGAGAATCATAAATTTTTAGAAAAATATCCTCTACGCGGCCAAGCTTATTTCTGTGGTTAAAAATATCGAACTGAATAACAAGCGACGATAGATACGTATAGTCGGCCTTGTTTTTCTTGTACACAAGATAGATGCGGTCGCCAATAACAAATTTTGGCTTGAACCGCAGCACATACGTATCAATAAAGGTATATGCCCCAAGCAAACCACCAACTATGCCCAGTGCTGTAGATATACCTTTCACGATGTGAGCTGCGCTCATAATCGACTGTGGGCTCATTGCTGTTCTGGTTCGGTAGTTATAAAGCTCGTCCTCGAAATTGTTCTTGGCCTGCGAGCGCCAGCTTACCACTGGGCAATATCCGCGGCACGACTCAGTATGAATACACTGTCCGCCGGACTGAACGTGCAGCTTCCCGCTCCTGAGCAGGCCATCGACCAAGCGGGGAACTGAAGCGGATCGGTAAGCGGCCTTTCTCCGGAAATCTGCGCAGGGCTTTTGTACCCGGACCGGTAACGCATGCCGCTGCTCGCCCCGCGCACGCGCGGCCGGCAACATGGGCGGTATGGATGCCAACGAAACCCGCCGCCTCATCGTCAACCTGATCCGCAAAGGATCTGTGATCGACGTTGACCTCACGAGCAACCCGCCGACGTGCCGGGTATCCGTTGGCGACCCTGCCGACACCGACAATCCCGGACTCACAACGAACTGGATTCCGTTTCTCGCGCTGCGCGCCGGCACAACCCGCGAATGGAACCCGCTCACGAAAGGCGAAAGGGTTCTGCTTCTGTGTCCGATGGGCGACCCCGCCCAGGGCGTCGCCGTCGCTGGCCTGAATGCCGACGACACGCCGCCGCCGAGCACCAGCCCCGACAAGCACCTGCGCCGTTACCCGGACGGCGCCGAGCTCGAATACGACCATGCAGCACACGCCCTCAAAGCGACGCTGCCGGCCGGCGCGACCGTGCTGATCGTCGCACCGGGCGCCGTGAACGTGCAAACCAAACAGGCGACCGTACAGGCCGAGACGATCACGCTCGACGGCGACGCAACCGTGACGAAATCGCTCACGGTTAAAGGCCCGTTTGCGTTCGAATCCGGCATGACGGGCACGGGCGGCGAAGGCGGCGGCGCGACCATGAAGATCAACGGCGCGGCCGACTTTACGGGCGAAGTGAAATCGCAAGGCATCAGCCTGCCGAAACACACGCACCGCGAGCAGGGCGACGGTCAACTCGTGAGCGAACCACAATGAAAGGCCTGAACGTCACGACGGGCCGCGCGATCAGCGGGCTCGATCACCTGTATCAGTCGATCGGACAAATCCTGTCGACACCGCTCGCCTCGCGCGTCAAGCGCCGCACGTTTGGCTCGGACATTCCCGACCTGATCGACGCCCCGAACAATGGCGCGACGCGCACCCGCGTGTATGCGGCGATCGCGACCGCGCTTATGCGATGGGAACCGCGCCTGACGCTCACGCGCGTCCAGCTCGCAACCGACACCGACGATGCAGGGCAGGGCGTGCAGGTCGTCGACATTGAAGGCGCGACCACCGAGACCGGAGAGACGGTCAAGGCAAGCGTCCCAATCGCAAACGGGGCCGCAGCGTGAGCGCGACGCCGATCGACCTTTCGCAACTCCCGGTTCCCGATATCGTCGAGTTGATCGACTACGAGACGCTGCTCGCGCAACGTAAGGCGCGGCTCGTGTCGCTCTATCCGGCCGAAGAACAGACCGAAGTCGCGGCGACGCTTGAGCTCGAATCGGAGCCGATGGTGAAGCTCCTGCAGGAGAACGCGTACCGCGAGGTTGTGCTTCGTCAGCGTGTGAACGACGCGGCGCGCGCCGTCATGCTGGCCTATGCAGAAAACGGCGACCTCGAACAGCTCGCCGCGTTCTTCGATCTGGAGCGTCTGACGATCACGCCGGCCGATCCGGTACACGGTATCGTGGCCGTCATGGAAAGCGACAGCGACCTGCGCTATCGCACGCAGCTCGCGCCGTCGAGTCTGTCTGTCGCCGGCCCTGAGAGCGCGTACATCAAGCACGCGCGCGATGCTGATGGCCGCGTGCTCGATGCAACGGCCATGAGCCCGTCGCCGTGTCAGGTGCTCGTTACCGTGCTTTCGCGCATCGGCGACGGCTCCGTGCAGGACGGCGACGGTATTCTAGAAGCCGTGCGCGACGCGCTTTCGAAAGACGACGTGCGCCCGCTCACCGACGAAGTGCTCGTGCAGGGAGCGCAAATCAATGGTTACGCCGTCGACGCGACGCTCATTTTCTTCGCTGGCCCCGATCGTTCTGTCGTGCTCGCGCAGGCAAACAAGGCCGTGAAAAAGTACACCGACGACATGCACCGGCTCGGCATGGAAATTACGCGAGACGGCATCTTTGCGGCCGCGCGTCAGCCCGGCGTGCAGAAGGTCATTCTGCGTACCCCCGCGGCGGATATGCCGTCGACCAAGCAACAGGCGCCTTTCTGCACGGATATCAGCCTGATCGACGGCGGGGTGTACAGCAATGAGTAGTCGCACGACCTCACTGCTCCCGCCGAACGCGAGCCGGCACGAGCGCAACCTCGCCGCGACGAACGCGGCGATCAGCGATATCGACGTGCCGCTGCGCTTGCTCATGAACCCGGCAACCATCCGGCTCGATCTGCTGCCGTGGCTCGCGTGGCACCTCGGCGTCGATACGTGGAAAGACTACTGGCCCGAAAGCGTGAAGCGCGATCGCGTCAGGAAGGCGATCCCAATCGCACGCAGGAAGGGCACCGCGGCGGCCGTACGCGAAGTCGTCGCCACATTTGGCGCCAACCTCGTGCTGCGCGAGTGGTTCGAGATGACGCCTCGCGGCACGCCCGGCACGTTCGACATTGTGATGACTGTCACCGCGCGCAACGGTGAGCCCGCAACGGCCGAATACGTCGCCGACATCATCGCGGAAATCGAACGCACGAAGCCCGTCCGCGCGCATTACACGTTCACGCAGGGCTATTCGATGCAGGGGCGCTTTGGCGTCGCGGCCGCCGCACGGCCCGCCCTGTATCGCCGCCTCACCCTCTCGGATATCTGACGAATCTGACCATGGCCGGAACCCTCATCACGATTTCAGACGCCTTTCGCGCGGCGCTCGTCGCCTCGGGCAACACCGGAACGAACGCCCACAAGGTCACAAAGATCGGCCTGTGCAATGCCGCCTTTGACGCGTCGAACAGGAAGCTGACCGCGCTCCCGAACGAGCTCAAGCGTATCGACACGTTCGGCGGGCAGAACATCGATGCCGACACGATTCACGTCACGCTGCAGGACAGCACCGCCGAGCAGTACACGCTTTGGGGCTTCGGGTTCTATCTCGAAGACGGCACGCTTGCTGCGTACTACAGCCAGCAGGCTGCAGACGGCCCGATCATGGAGAAGTCGCCGGCGGCGCAGCTGCTGCTTTCCGTCGACGTTCAGTTCGCATCGATCGATGCCGCGGCGCTGTCCTTTCCGTCCGCTTCGTTCCTGAATCCACCGGCGGGCGAGGACATACAGGGCGTGATCGAGCTCGCCACGCAGGCCGAAGTCGATGCTGGCACCGATGACGCGCGCGCTGTGACGCCGAAGAAGGCGGCCACGCGATACGCGCCGAAGAATTCGCCGAAGCTCAGCGGGCGCGTATTGATCGCCACGACCGCCGACGACGGTACGAACACGTTGCAGGTCGCGGGCGGCGTGAAACAGGCCAGCTCGACCATCGACGGCGGCGCAGGCCTGAGCGCGCTGTATCTGTCCAACAACGGCAAAACGCGCTGGATGCTGGGCAAGCGTGACACCGCCGAAACGGGCAACAACGCCGGCGGTGAATTCTTCCTCGGTGCCTGGAAAGACGACGGAACACAGGTAAGTGTCCTGACAGTTTCGCGTGCCTCGCAGGTCGCATCGTTCAACCAGCGCCCTGTGTTCAACGGGGCTACGCCGTGGGATACCGCCAACCTCAACCCCGCGAACTATGCGACGACCGCCGACCGCGACGCGACCAATGGCCAGGTCAGCGCCAAGGTGAACAGGAGCGGTGACACGATGACGTCCCGGCTTTCCATCGCGCCGACCGGGAGCCAGGGCGACTTCGGCATGCGCTCCGGGGATGGATGGTGGACGTATATCCGCGCCCGCAACGGGGGCGGCCTCGAAGTCATCAACAACGGCTACAGCGCCGTCACGGCGTGGTTCGACAACAGCGGCCGCCTGTATAGCAACGGCGGCTTCCAGGCGGGCGGGGCGCAGTTCAACAACGACGGCAACATCTACATGCCGTTCCGCGGCCAGTGGATCAGCGACGTGATCGGCGACCTCTACGCGTGGCGCGACAACCTGAACGCCGGCAAGGCCGACCGCAATGCGAATTGCCAGTGGAATTCCGGGGCATGGGAAGGCGCCGCATTCACTGGCGCAAACCAGCGTCAGGATTGCCCGTCGCCCTACGTCATGGTCGGGCAGTTTCTTGACCCCGGCGGCTACTGGCACATGCGCGGCATTGTTCTGCGCAACAACTAAAGGGGGCCTCTATGGGCATCAGTTGCAAGCGGTTTTCTCACGACCTGCTGGCTGCAACGTTGACGCACATGCTCGGCGTGCAATCCGGCGTCGACTTCTGCGTCGGGCATCCCGTCGACGCATCAGGCAAGCAGACCGGCGAGCCGGCGATCGCGGCCTGGTACAGCGCGACGGTCCCGCAACCCGACATGCTGGCTGTGACCCGGCACTTCCGCGATAACCGGACCGAGGTCCGCGGCATCGTCATGCGGCGCGTGCGCGACAACATGCTCCGGCTGACCGATGCGCGGGTGATCGTCCCGCCGGATGCACCCGATCCGGTCAAGGCGCAGGCCGCGCAATGGCAAGCGTACCGGCAGGCGCTACGGGACATTACGGAGCATCCGGGTTTCCCGATTGATGTTGAGTGGCCAGAGGCGCCCGGCCCGCTGATCTAGTTCCGCTTGACACATCAATCCATCTATCCCTGAAACGGAACCTCAAAACATGGCACTCAGAAAGCAGATTCTCGTCGCATTGAACGGCGCACCGGCAACGGTTCACCGTGTCGATAACGTCACGCTCAACAAGCTCACCAACTTGACGTTTGCCGTCGTCTCGTGCTTCTACAGCGAGGACGCACTCAAGCAGGGCCTCAACCCGCTCGCACAGGTTTCGATCCAGCTCGACGGCATCCCGGCGAACGGGCAGAACGCCTTCGATTTCGCAGAGGCAGCGCTGGCCGCGCCGGCGCCGGATGACGTGACGGTCAATCCGGTTGTCACGCAATTCGGCGCCGACCGCTACGCGTTCGCCGGCGCCGAAGTGCTCGACCTGTAATTCGACCTGCAGTTCGACCTGAAACCGGGTACATCCCGTTTCCTCTCACCTTAGGAGTACAAAACATGCCGCAGGACTACCACCACGGGGTACGCGTCACCGAAGTCAACGAAGGGACGCGCCCGATCCGTTCGGTATCGACCGCGATCGTCGGTATCGTCTGCACGGCCGAGGATGCCGACGCGGCGACGTTCCCGCTCGATACGCCCGTGCTGATCACGAACGTCGTGTCGGCGCTCGGCAAGGCCGGCACGAAGGGCACGCTGTACAAGACGCTCGACGGCATCGGCAAGCAGACGAAGCCGATCACGGTTGTCGTGCGCGTCGCGGAAGGCAAGGACGATGCGGAGACTACGAGCAACGTGATCGGCACCGTGACCGCTGACGGCAAATACACCGGCATGAAGGCCCTGCTCACGGCGCAGGCGAAGGTCGGCGTCAAGCCCCGCATCATCGGTGCGCCGAACCTCGATTCACAGGCCGTCGCAACCGCGCTCGCCAGCACCGCGCAATCGCTGCGCGCCTTCGCCTACGTGTACGCCTACGGCTGCAAGACGAAGGAAGAGGCCACCACGTACCGCAAGCAGTTCAGCCAGCGCGAAGTGATGGTGATCTGGCCGAATTTCCTCGCATGGGATGAAGCGACCAGCGAAACGGTCGAAGTGCCGTCGACGGCCTACGCCCTCGGCCTGCGCGCGAAGATCGACAACGATACGGGCTGGCACAAGACGATTTCGAATGTCGGCGTGAACGGCGTAACGGGCATCAGCCAGGACGTTTTCTGGGATCTGCAGGATCCGGCGACGGACGCGGGCTATCTCAACGAAGCGGACGTAACGACCCTCATCAACCGCGACGGCTATCGCTTCTGGGGCTCGCGCACCTGTTCCGACGATCCGCTGTTCATGTTCGAGAACTACACGCGCACCGCGCAGGTTATCGCCGACTCGATCGCCGACGCTCAAATGCCCGTCGTCGACGGGCCGCTGAATCCCTCGCTGCCGCGCGACGTCATCGAAGGTATCAACCGATGGTTTCGCGAGCAGACGAGTAACGGCTATTTGGTCGGAGGTAGCTCGTGGTGGGATTCGGAGCCGAACACGCAGGACGTGCTGAAGTCCGGCAAGGCGTACATCGACTACGACTATACGCCCGTGCCGCCACTCGAAAACCTGATGCTGCGCCAGCGCATCACCGACCGCTACCTCGCCGACTTCGCCTCGCGCGTCACGGCATAACGACGGCCCAACACAGGAGAAAATTCGATGGCTCTCCCGAGCAAACTGAAGGGGTTCAACCTCTTTCACAACGGCGAAAACTTCGCCGGCAAGGTCGCCGAAGTGGCGCTGCCGAAGCTGACCCGCAAGATGGAGGCCTATCAGGGCGGCGGCATGAGCGGCCCGATCAAGATCGATTTCGGCCAGGAGGGTATCCAGATGGAATGGACCGCCGCCGGCTTCCTGAAATCGGTCCTGCAGTCTTACGGCACGCTCAAGCACGACGGCGTGCTGCTGCGCTTCGCCGGCGGCTATCAGGCCGAAGACTCGGCCTCAATCGATGCGATCGAAGTCGTCGTGCGCGGCCGCCACATGGAAATCGACCCCGGCACGGCGAAGGCGAAGGAAGACACTGCGTTCAAGGTGACGACCGTGGCGAGCTACTACAAGCTGACCGTGAACGGCGAAACGATCATTGAAATCGACTTCGTGAACATGATCGAGAACATCAACGGCACCGACCTGATGCAGACGCTTCGCACGGCGATCGGCCTCTAACGGTCACAACCTCCCATAGCTGGATACCATGAAAAACACGAACGAAACCGATGCAGTTTCCACGCCGCCCGCTGCTGACCCGAACACGCTCACGCTCGACACGCCGATCGTGCGCGGCAAGCAGACGATCACCGAAATCACGCTGCGCAAGCCGCAATCGGGCGAGCTGCGCGGCGTCTCGCTCTCCGACCTTGTGAGCCTCGACGTGTCGGCGCTCTCGAAGGTGCTGCCGCGTATCAGCTCGCCGACGCTCACTGAGCACGATGTCGCCCAGCTCGACCCCGCCGACCTCGTGCAGCTGGGGGGTATCTTCGCCGGTTTTTTGATGCCGAAGGCCGTGAAGGCGAGCATGGCCTCCCTGACCGCGTAGAAGATGCGATGGCCGATATCGCGACGGTTTTCGGATGGGAACCGCCGCTGATGGACGGTTTCGGCCTGGCTGAACTGATGGACTGGCGCGAGCGTGCGCGCGTGAGAAGCGGAACCGGAAACGATGGATAACGCCCTGAAGCTTCGCGTCATGTTCGACGCGATCGACAACCTGACGAAGCCCCTGAAAAACATCCTCGCCGGTAACAAGGGGCTCGCGAGCTCGCTCAAGGAAACGCGGCGCGAGCTGACCGAGATGGGCAAGACGCAGAAGACCGTCGGCGAGTTCCGCGAGGTGCGCAAGGGGCTCGCCGCGACCGCCACGCAGCTCAACGCGGCGCGCGGCCGCGTGGGCGAACTGGCCGCCTCGATGCGCTCGACCTCGAACCCGTCGCGCCAGATGGCGGCCGATTTCGAGAAGGCAAAGCAGGAGGCCACGCGCCTCACCACCGAACACGGGCGGCAATCGACGCGCGTGCGCGAGCTGCGCGACCAGCTCGCGACCGCCGGCGTGAACACGCGCAACCTGTCGCAGCACGAGCGCGACCTGCGCGGCAACATCGCGGCCACGACGGCGACCATGAAAGACCAGATGGCGAAGCTCGAAGCGATCGGCGAGCGCGAGAAGCGCGTCGCGGCCGCGCGCAGGAGCATGGAGAAAATGCAGGGCGTCGCCGCCGGTATGGCCGTAGGCGGCTACGCGGCGCGCTCGACCGGCACGCACATTTTCGGCGACCTGCGCGAATCGCTCGACGAGTCGAAGGAGTTCGAGCGCGAGGCGATGCGGATCAAGGCGCTCGGCCTCGGCGATCACGCGTCGGCCGATGCCGTGAAGTACGCCCGCGCGATGAAGCAGTACGGCGTCGCGACGACCGACAACGTGCTCATGATGCGCGACGCCCTGAGCATCTTCGCCGACGAGCATCACGCCCAGATGGTGATGCCCACGCTCTCGAAAATGAAGTTCGCCAACGATTCGATGTATGGCGCCGAGGACGCACACGCGAACGAAGAAAAGTTCATGAACATGCTGAAGGTGATCGAGCTGCGCGGCGGCACGAAGAACGAAGCAACGTTCAAGGACGAAGCGAACATGGTGCAGAAAGTCATCACGGCGACCGGCGGCCGTGTCGGCGGCGACCAGTGGCGCGATTTCATCCAGACGGGCGGCGTCGCGGCCAAGCAGATGCGCAAGGATGCCTTTTACTACCAGATGGAGCCGCTGATTCAGGAGATGGGCGGCCACGCCGTAGGCACGGGCCTGATGTCCGCATATAGCAACGCGTACCAGGGCAAAACCACGGTACGGGCCGCGAAACAGATGATGGCGCTCGGCCTGCTCGATCCGAAGATGGTCGAATACACGAAGATCGGCACGATCAAGCAGGTCAAACCGGGCGCACTTGCCGGCGGCGACCAGCTCAAGGCGTCGCCGCTCGAATGGCTCGAAAAGGTGCTGCTCCCGAAGCTCGCGGCGAAGGGCATCACTGACCCGGACAAGGTAAAGGACATGATCTCGACGATCTTTACCAACCGGACGGCCGCGAACCTGTTCACGACGATGTACATGCAGCGTGACCAGATTCACAAAAACGAGCGCCTGAATGCCGGCGCCGATGGGATCGACGATGCGGCCGCGAAGGGCGAACAGCTCACACAGGGCCGCGAGATTGCCGCGCTCACGCAGCTGCGCGACCTCAAGCTCGAAATCGGCGAGAAGATTTCACCGCTCTACAACTCGGCGCTGCAGGCGACGGCGACCGCAACCTCGAAAGTCGTCGGGTTCATGAAGGAACACGGCACGGCCGCGAAAGTGATGCTCACGGTACTTGCGGCACTCGCGGCGATTCTTGTCGTCGTCGGCACGCTGACGATTGCGCTCGCCGGCGTGCTCGGCCCAATGGCCATCGTGAAATTCAGCATGCAAACGCTCGGCATGCAGGGCGGTTTGCTCGCGCGCGGCCTCGGACTCGGCGCGAGCGCATTCCGCATGTTCGGCACCGCGGCAATGTTCGCCAGCCGCGCGATGCTCATGAATCCGATCGGCCTCGCGATCACCGCGGCCGTCGCAGTCATCGCCGGCGGCGCGTACCTGATTTACACGTATTGGGACCGGATTCGCGCCGGCGCCTTGTGGGCGTGGGACGGCATTCGCGGCGCATTCGCGGGCGGAATGGCATGGTTTGCCACGCTGCCGGCGCAGTTCGCCGAGTTCGGTACACACCTGATTTCGGGGCTCGTGAACGGCATCACGAACGGCCTCGGCACGGTCAAGGATGCGATCGTGAACGTCGCCAGCTCGACGGTCGGATGGTTCAAGGAAAAGCTCGGCATTCACAGCCCGAGCCGGGTTTTCGCCGAGCTGGGCGGGTTCGTCGCGCAGGGCGCCGCAATCGGCATGGAAGGCGAGCAGGGGCGCGTCGCCAGGGCCGCCGTCGCGATGGCGACCGTCGCGACGACGGCTTTCGGCGCACCCGCATTCGGCACCGGCGCAAGCGCCGCGACGGTCCCGCTCGTGCGTCCGACCGTACCGATCGACACCCGGCCGCCTGTTGTCGCTTCGCCGGCGGCGCAGGCGGCCGGCGCGAGCAGCGCGGGGGCGCCCATCATCAACATTTACCCGCAGGCCGGCGCCGATCCGCAGGCGATCGCGCGTGCCGTCGCGGCCGAGCTGGACCGCCGCGAGCGCGCGCAACGTTCGCGCCGGGTTTCCAGCCTGTCCGATCATTGAACCTGGAGGAGAGCGGCTCATGATGATGGCCCTCGATCAATTCGTTTTCAGTCTCGCGACGGCACCTTTTCGCGAGCTGCAGCGTCGCCGTAACTGGAAGCACCGAACCAGCTCGCGCGTGGGCGCCCGTGACGCGAGCCAGTACACCGGCCCCGGAGACGACTCGATCACCCTCAATGGAACCGTCGCGCAGGGCGAGTCGATCGGCTCGCGCGCCTCGATCAAGCAGCTCGCCGACATGGGCGACACGGGCGACGCGTATGTGCTCGTGGATGGAGTCGGCAACGTGTACGGCGCCTATGTCATCGAAGGCCTGGACGAAACGCAGACGTACCACACGGCCGAAGGCGTCGCGCGCAAGATTGAATTCACGCTGACCCTCAAGCGCGTCGACGATGACGCGCTTTCTGCCGTCAACGAGCGGGCCGTGAAATGACGGATATTGACCACTCGCGCGCCGGCCGCGTGCAACCGCAGGCCGACTACCGCGTAACGCTCGACGGTCGCGATCTGTCGGGCGCAATGGCGCCGTACCTCATCAGCCTGTCACTTTCAGAATCGCGCGCCGACGAAGCCGACACGCTCGACATTGTTCTCGACGACTCGAAAAACACGTTCGCGATTCCGAAGCGCGGCGCCGATATCAAGGTTGCACTCGGATGGGTGGGCGAGCCCCTTGTCGACAAGGGAACATTCACGGTTGACGAAGTGGAGCACAGCGGGGCGCCCGATATCATCACGATCCGCGCGCGATCGGCCTCGATGACCGAAGCCATGCACGAGCGGCGGGAACAGAGCTGGCACGCGCAGACGCTCGGCGCGATCGTGAACGCGATCGCCGGCCGGCACTCGCTCAAGCCGGCCGTCGCCGATGCACTCGCACAGATTGCGATCGCTCATATCGACCAGACGCAGGAAAGCGACATGTCGTTTCTGACGCGCCTCGCGCGCCGGTACGATGCCGTGATGAACGTGAAAGACCTGCGCCTTCTGTTCACGCCGATCGGCACCGGCAAGACGGTGAGCGGCAGGGCGTTCGACGTGCTGAACATCACGCGCAAAAGCGGCGACCAGCACCGTTACCACGTCTCACAACGCGAGAGCTATGCGGCTGTGCGCGCGCACTACCATTCGAACGGGCAGGGCAGGCGCAAATCGGTCGTCGTCGGCGGCAACAACAATCACAACGTCAAGGTATTGCCCGAGGACTACCCGAACGAAGCCGAAGCACGCGCGGCCGCCGAAGCCGAGCTGGCCCGCACGCAGCGCAGCCAGGCCACGCTCGACTACACGCTCGCACGCGGGCAGGCCGGGATATTCCCCGAGCTGCCCGTGACAGTTTCCGGCTTCAAACCCGAAATCGACGAAACGCCCTGGCTCGTAAAGAAGGCGACGCACACGCTCGGCGACGGCGGGTTCACAACCGCGCTCGAGCTCGAAGTGCGTGACGACCCGACGACCGACAGGCACCGGTCGCATTTCCGGCGCCCAGCCTGAACCTTATAAAAAGCGGGCATCGTCGGTTGTAATAACTTATATTTGGCTTATACTGGAGTCGATGAACAAGATCAACTGGAGCCCCAAGGCCGCGAAGCAGGCGCGCAAGCTCGACCGCCCCGTGCGACTGCAGATTCTTGATGCCGTAGAAGGTCTCGCAACGATGCCCGATGTTTCGAACGTGAAGGCGCTCATCAATCACGAATACGGCTACCGTTTGAGGGTAGGGAACTACCGGGTCTTGTTCGACTGGGATGGGGCAATCAAGATCGTCGACATTCAGGAAGTGAGGAAACGCGATGAACGCACCTACTAACATTCAAACAATTATGGGACCGGACGGCAAGCCGGCCTTTGTTGTCATCCCATATGCGGACTATGTGGCGCAGCACGCGCGCGACAGCGACCTGATCCCGCATGATGTTGTGCGTCGGACACTGGCTGATGACGTGCCGCCGGCGCGGGCATGGCGGGAACACCTTGGTCTGACTCAGGCTGAAGTCGCGGCACGCCTTGGCGTGAGCCAATCGGCTTACGCGCAGCAGGAGGCGAGTGCACGCCTGCGGAAATCGTCGCGTGAGAAGATTGCGGCCGCGCTTGGCATCACGGCCGCGCAACTAGATTTCTGACGACAGCCGCTCGCAAGACAGCGTTCGCAGGCCGTCATCGTTCGCGGTTGCCGGACGGTAAGTCCGCGGAGGACCGCGATTTGCTGCGTGAGCGCGTGCAGCTTTCGGCGACGTGTTTGGCGGTGCGGGTGGCGATTTCCTGTAGCCCTGGCTCGATGTGGCGCGGCCAGTAGAGCAGGTGATGAAACCAAAGGCAGGCGCGACGTCGCCCGCACAACCATTTGACTGAGAACCCCTCGACAGGGAAGGTATCAAGCGAGCGGTAGCCGATCGCACAGACGCCAATACTCAGCCACGCCAGGGCGAGGACAAGTGTAGGAACGGAAAGCAAGCAAGCCACCGCGAAGCCTCCGATGGGCAGCCATATGTTGCATGAGGACCGGGTTTTCATCTGTGTTCTCTCCCTGAGTTGCAGACGCCCAGCGACGACATCGGAGCAGGGTCGGCCGAAGGCTAAAGTCCTGTGCCAAGGGACCATGCCTGATTAAAGGATAGGGCACCGAACGGGAGCAGGGAACGGGATGAGAGAAAGGGCGACCATCGTGTGCTTTCAACGCGACAAGGTGCTGCTTGTCGCACGGGGGCGATCGCGTTGGTCCTTGCCGGGTGGTACGATCAAGCGTTCAGAATCGCCGCTTGAGGCCGCTTACCGGGAACTTGAGGAAGAGACAACAATTACCGGTCATGCGCTGGCCTATCTGTTCCAGTTCGGCGGCCTCAGCAAGCGTCATCATGTGTTTTTCGCCGAACTCCCGCGAGACACGAGACCAGAACCACAAAACGAGATCGTGCAATGTCGCTGGTTTAAACCTGCGAAAATCTTGACGCTCGCGGCAAGCGTGCCGACGCACGAAATCGTTCGACTTTTGAAATGAATCAAGCCCCGAGATGATGCGCAGTTACGAATACCACGGCTATACGCTTGAAGTCACTACCGAAGCGAATTTCAAGACGCGGGCGCCCCAACCCCGGCCGACCGATTCGGGATTCGTCGCGGTAGTGAGAATATTTCGTGCGGGAGCGACAGTTGCCGCATTTTCGCCATTGCGATTCGGTGAGGTCGCCGGCCGTCCATTCGCCACCGAGTCCGATGCGCTGATGGGCGGGTACAGCGCGGCGCGCAAGATCGTCGACGACCTCTTTGGTTCCGATGCCAATTAGCCTGCTGGTTTAGGCCTTGTGGTAAGCGGGTGGTCCCAGGTCGCGCCAGAGGCGGCCGGATCGCCAAGCCTTTGGCAGCTCGACGGCGAGCACTCGCCAGCGAGCCAGCACGTCGGCAAATGAGCCTTCGAGTTTCGCGCGGCGGATTTTTTCGACGACTCGCCATCCCCGGACATATTGCTCGAAGCTGCGCTGACTCGACAGGTAATGCGGAGCGTGGACGCCGACCCACGCCAGCATTTCCGCCGGCGGCACGTCAGGCGCATCGGGATCGGGCTCGATGTTGGCGGTGACGCCGGTTTCGTCGAGCTCAGGCTGTGTCTGGGCTTGGGAGGATGCCGCGGCCGCCTCGCGCACGAGCAAACGCATCAGCTCGATTCGGTGCCACGGGATCGGCGAACGACCGGCGAGATAGTTCCGGACGGTTCGCGTGCAGCAGCGGAGAACATCAGCGATACGCGCGATTGACAGGCCGTTTGAGAGCGCGAGGAAATCGGACAACTCGCCGTGACGGGGTGCTACAGCATTCATGGGCAGTGCAGTTGAGGCTAACCGTTATATTTTTGTAAGTATTATTACAAATAGTTAACTCAATGCTGTCGAAATAACTACATTCTGTTCGGACTAGCTTCCGAGACTTTACATAACATAATTTATCGAATTTTCTGTTGTAGTAGCTTTATAGAAATGTCGTGTTCGGGTATGCAGCGGTCCCGACGAACCATCGAGGTACAACTACCACTTCAAGCATATGACGACCGTCGGCGAGCCCATCGATCCGAAGTCTGGAAGTGGTATCACAGCGTTGTGGGCAAAGGCGAAGCGGTCATCGTTGATACATGGTGGCTCACCGAAACCGGTGGCTTCCCGACGCAATACCTCGGCGACACAATAGGCGCACTTATCACAAACGGTGCGAGACGGCTCACCCGCTGCAAACGTCTGGTTCGCGGAATCTGCATCAGAGTGCCCGCAAGAATTACAGAATGGCGAGCAGTACAGCTATGCCGTTGGTATGTCGTACGCAATACACCGTTTTGAGCTAGATCAATGCTCGGGCTCGCTTCAACGGTACTCTCTTTGAAGTCCACGGCGTTGCAGCCACGGCGAACGGATGGATACCGCACCTCACGGCATCGCCTGACACCGACGCACCCACCAAGGCTGTGGTGCGTGTGCGCGACGCAGAAGTCGTCCTCACTCCCCTGATCCGTAGCCTGCCGCCAATGCCGATTATCGCCGAACCTCAGGCAACAACAACACAACCGCCTTCAACGACCGATCATACGACGGGACTCGCGTCGGCGGAGGCCGGGTGTCGCCTTCAACAGTTCGGCGCCAACGCCATCGAAGAAGCCCGCACACCGCGATGGCGGCAACTTGCCGGGAAGCTCTGGGGACCGGTGCCATGGATGCTCGAGGCGGTCATCCTTCTGCAGATCCTGCTTGGCCGGACCCAGGAGGCGCTGGTCATCCTGTTTCTGCTTGCTTTCAACGCCTTCGTCGCTTTCGTTCAGGAGCGCCGCGCGCAGGATGCCCTGATGCTTCTGCGGCATCAGTTGCAGGTTAGCGCCCGGGTACTGCGTGACGCGCACTGGAGTCGCTTGCCCGCAGCCCAACTGGTCCCCGGAGACGTGGTGCACGTAAGGGCAGGCGACATCGTGCCCGCCGATCTCGTGCTGTTCGATGGAATGGTGGCGCTTGATCAGTCAGCATTGACCGGCGAATCCCTCGCGGTCGACGCGGGCCCTGGGCAGCCTGCCTATACGGGTTCGATCGTACGTCAAGGCGAAGCCAGCGGTGAAGTCACCGCGACCGGTTCGCGAACCTGTTTCGGCCGGACGGCAGAACTGGTACGCACGTCCAGCGCACCCAGCCACATGCAGCGCACGATCTTCTCCATCGTCAAGCGCCTTGTCGCATTCGACCTCGCGCTCGTCGTGCTGGTCGTCCTCTACGCCGCAACCCATGATCTGCCATGGGCCGACACCGCCGTGTTCGCCCTGTTGCTGCTCATTGCCTCGGTACCGGTAGCGTTGCCGGCGACGTATACGCTGGCCACAGCCGTCGCCAGTACTCGGCTCGCCCGCCGGGGCGTTCTCGTCACCAGGCTCCCTGCGGTGGAGGAAGCCGCCGCAATGGACACTTTGCTCTCGGACAAGACCGGCACATTGACACAAAACGTGCTGTCGGTCACCGGGATCCGGACGTTGGCGGCAACCGACGAGACGGAAGTGCTGCGGGCGGCGGCACTCGCCAGCGACGACGCATCGCAGGATCCCCTCGATCTTGCGATTCTCGCAGCCTGGCGCACGCGCCCCCAGGACACCTCCCAGCCTGTCCGTGCCGACTATCATCCCTTCGATCCAGCAACGCGGTTCAGCGAAGGCATCTACACCGTCGACGGCGGCCAGTGGCATGCGATCAAAGGCGCGGCGGGCGCCGTGTTCGAGCGCTGCGAAACCGGGGAAGCGGAGCGCGAGGCAGCACAGAAAGCCGAGCGGATTCTGGCCGCCGGCGGTGCGCGCGTGCTGGCAATCGCAGCCGGTCCGGCGGGGGCGATCCGGCTCACGGGCCTCATTGCCCTCGCCGATCCCCCTCGGGCAGATGCGGCCGAACTGATTGCGAAGCTCGGCCGGCTCGGCGTTCGCGTGTGCATGGCCACCGGTGACGCACTGGAGACAGCGCAGGCAATCGGCCAGCGACTCGGACTCGGCACACGCATCTGTGTCCCGCGCGGTGACGACCTTCGACATCCCGAAAGCTGCGACATCTTCGCGCGTGTGCTGCCCGAAGAAAAGCACGCCATCGTCTGCGCGCTGCAGCGGTCCGGACATGTCACGGGCATGACCGGCGACGGAGTCAACGATGCGCCTGCCTTGCGCCAGGCGGAACTCGGGATCGCGGTCGCCAGCGCAACCGACGTGGCCAAAGCTGCGGCGGGGGTTGTTCTGACCGATCCGGGCCTGAGTGGAGTCCTGACGGTGGTCAGCACGGGGCGTGAAGTGCACCGGCGCATGCTGACCTATATTCTCAACAAGGTCGTCAAGACCCTCGAGATCGTCGTTTTCCTTACGCTCGGCCTCTGGCTCACCAAAGGCTTTGTGATCTCGCCACGCCTGATCGTGCTGTTGTTGTTCGCGAACGACTTCGTGACCATGAGCATCGCCGCCGATCGGGTCCAACCGGCGGCCCGGCCACAACACTGGCGGGTTGGGCAACTTGTCGGGGCCGCGGCCGTGCTCGCCTCGGTTTCCCTCGTTTTCTCACTGTCGCTCTACGAACTGGTGCGGACGCGCTCTGGAGCCGATTCCGGGCAGATGCAGACGGTGGTGTTCCTGCTGCTGGTATTCACGACCCAGGCCAACGTGTATGTGCTACGCAACGACGGGCGAATCTGGACGTTCGCCCCGGGTGCCGTCATGGCACTGGCCAGTATCGCGGACATCGTGCTCGTGAGCGCGCTGGCCGCAACGGGAGTGCTGATGGTTGCGGTATCGCCAAAATTGATCGGAGTCCTGATCGGAAGCGTCGTCGCATTCGCACTCGTACTCGACCAGATCAAGCGCATCGTGTTCCGGCGCTTCGACCTCACCTGACCTCGTTGCAACAGCCTGGCGGCTCCCGAATAAATTGATCGAAGTCATGCGATCCGCGCTGACCTGTACCACAATGGATCACGACAAACGCGTCCTCTTGCCTTCCACACGAAGAACCCACGCAACTGCTGATGGAAACATCATGACGAAATCGAAAAAGACGAACACCGCAAAGCACGTGACCCCTGCCCTGCCGTTCTTCTGGCCCATGGCCGCCGCCGTCGCCATGGCGGAGACCGGCATGGAGCTTTCGGCTCGCGGCCTGCGCGCCTTCGCCGAAGAGGAAAAGCTGCACTTCGAGCTGCATCCCAAACTCGCGTCCAGCAATCGACCGCTGCTCGAACTGCGTACGATGACGTTCCGCGATTACTCGGTCGAAGGCGCGGTCGGGTTGCCGACCATCGTCGATGCCCCCTACGCGGGCCACAGCGCGATGATCGCTGACTTCCATGCGGGTCAAAGCCTGATGGAAACGTTACGCACGCACGGTGTCGGGCATCTCTACCTGACCGACTGGAAATCGGCCACGGACGACATGAAGGATCTCGAGATCGACCAGTACCTCGCAGAATTGAATGTCTGTGTCGACGAGGTCGGCGGTCGGGTCAATCTGGTGGGCCTGTGCCAGGGCGGCTGGCTGTCGGCCATGTTCGCGGCGCGCTTCCCGCATAAGGTCGCGCGGCTCGTGCTGGCAGGCTCGCCGATCGATACCGACGCCGGTGACGGTCCGATCAGGAGAATGGCGCACGATTCGCCGTTGTCGTTCTACGAAGAGCTCGTCGCCATGGGCGGCGGTCTGATGCGCGGACGCTTGATGTTGCGCGGCTGGAAGAACATGCATCCCGATCAGCACTACCTCGGCGAATTCGTCGACCTGTACGAACATGTCGACGATCCTGCCTACGTGCGCAAGGAGGAAGCGTTCGCCCGCTGGTACGAGAATCCGATCGATCTGCCGGGGCGCTGGTATCTGCAGGCGATCGAGCAACTGTTCAAGGAAAACCGCCTCGCGAAAGGCACGTTTGTCGCGCTGGGACGCAAGCTCAGCCTGAAAACCATCACCTGTCCCGTCTATCTTCTCGCGGGCGAATCCGACGACATCACGACGCCCGAGCAGGTACTCGACGCGCGAAAGTATCTGGGCACCCCTGACGGGCAAATCGTCAGCCGAACGGTTCCGGGCGGGCATATCGGCTTGTTCATGGGCTCGCGCACGCTTGCCGGAACGTGGCCGGAAATCGCGGCCTGGCTTGCCGGCAGCGTTTGATACGGCGCGGCGTTGCGATTTTCGCCACGCAGATCGCCCATCCTGACGAACCGCATGGCCGTGGTCACGGAAAGACCTGTCATCCAGGCCGTTCCGTGCCGCCACTTCAGCGAGTCTTCGCCGCAACGGCGAGCTTGTCCGCGGCTTCCTGCGCACTTTCGTTGTCGTCGTTCCAGAAGTTGCCGAGCACATCGTAAAAGGCACCTTCCACCGCCGGCGTATCGACCATGTCGTGCGCCCACGACGGCACGAGCGTTCCCTTCGCCTGCGCGCTGGTGAAGTCGGCGGCCGAACGCTGCGCACAGGCGTCGAACTTCGACAGATCCATGCCTTGCCGCACCGGAATCGAACCTTTATTGAGGTTGAAGATCTCCTGAAACTTCGGGCTAAGAAGCAGGCTCGCGAGATCCTTCTGTCCCTTCTCGACATCCGCGCTCTTGACCTTGAAGAACGCGAAGCTGTCGACGTTGAACGTATAGGCGTTTTGCGAGCCGGGACCCGGCACGCACAGATAATCCTTGCCCGGCACCTTCCCGGCCACGCTGAACTCGCCCTTGGCCCAGTCCCCCATGAACTGCATCGCCGCCTTGCCGGAGATCACCATGCCGGTCGCCAGATTCCAGTCGCGCCCCGTCTGCCCCTTGTCGGTGTAGGCCTTGATCTTCTTGAACGTTTCGAGCGCCTTGACCATGGTCGGCCCCTTGAGGGTCGCCTGATCGAGTTGCACGAAGGCTTTCCTGTAAAAGGCCGCGCCGCCCACACCGAGCGCCACGGTCTCGAAGGTTTCGGCTTCCTGCCATGGCTGGCCACCGATCGCGACCGGCGTGATGCCCGCTTTCTGTAGTGCGTCAGCTATCCTGAAGAACTCGTCCCACGTGGCGGGCGGCTGTGCGTTCACCTTCTTCAGCGCGTCGGCATTGATCCACAGCCAGTTGACGCGATGCACGTTGACCGGCGCCGCCACATATTGCCCCTTGTACTTCATGATGCCCGCAATCTGCGGGGGAATCAGCTTGTCCCAGCCTTCGCGTTTCGCTACGTCGTCGATCGAAACCAGCACGCCTTCGTCGCCCCACTCCTGAATGGCGGGCCCCTTGATCTGGGCTGCCGCGGGCGGGTTGCCGGCGATCACGCGCGTCTTGAGCGCGGTCATCGCGTTTCCTCCGCCACCGCCGGCCACCGCGAAGTCCTTCCAGGTATCGCCCTTTTCTTCAAGCATCTGCTTGAGGACCTGTGCCGATTTTGCTTCGCCGCCGGAGGTCCAGTAGTGCAGCACCTCGACCTCCGCGGAGCGCGCCGCCCCGGCGGCGAGGAGCGCCGCAACGCCGAGCGAGCAGGCGGTGACTTTCGCAGTCCGGCTGGCCGGCTTTGGCAGGTTGCCTCGTTGGGTTCGCATCTGGCTGTCTCCTTGTATCGTCGTGCTTTCATGTTGCATGACGCGGATGTTAGCGCTAACAGATCACTCTGCCCTATCCGGATGAACCCTGCTTCAATCCCGCGCTTTCCCGGGCTTCCCTTCCGGCATAGGCGAGGCGATACTCGCATGATGAAAGACAAACCGACTCGCGCAGCACGGCAGCCCGGAACGCTCCAGAGCCCGCGCAGCGCCACGACCGCGACACCCCATGAATCAGCGCGACGCCGGCAAAGCGGACGCGCGACGATCGCCGACGTCGCGGATCTCGCACAAGTCAGTACGATGACAGTATCGCGTGCCCTGAAGGATCCAGCGCAGTTGTCGCCCGAAGCACGTGCCCGTGTGGAAGCGGCCGTCGCGGAACTCGGCTACGTGCCGAACCATGCGGCGCGCACGCTCGCCTCGTCGCGCTCACGCGTCGTGGCCGTGCTGGTACCGTCTTTGTCGAATGCGGTTTTCGTCGATACGCTCGCCGGCATTCAGGATTGCATGGGACCGGCCGGCTATCAGATTTTAATTGGCATTACAAACTACTCTCCTGAGAAGCAGGCGGAACTGGTTTCGACCTACCTCGCGCACGCACCCGACGGCTTTCTCGTCACCGGTATAGACGGCTCCGAAGCAATCTGCCAACGCCTGGCGGCAAAACGTGTGCCCGTGGTTCATATGTACGATCTGAGCCGGACTCCCGGTGAATGGTCGGTGGGTTTTTCGCAGCAGCGCGCGGGCTTCACACTGACGAAGTATCTGCTCGAACGCGGCTACCAGTACCCGGGATTCATCGCGGCGCAACTGGACCCGCGCACCATGCAGCGTCGCGCCGGCTTTCGCCGCGCGCTGCGCGCGGCGGGTCTCGACCCCGATGTCGAGATACTGACCGACGAACCATCGAGCGTCGGGCTCGGCTCGAAGCTGCTCGCGCGGATGCTCGAACAGGCTCCCGGATGCGACGCGATTTTCTGCTGCAACGACGACCTTGCACTCGGCGCACTCTTCGAGTGCCAGCGGCGCGGCATCTCCGTGCCAGGCCAGATTGCGATCGCGGGATTTAACGATCTGCCACCTTCCGCATGGTCGACGCCGTCGCTCACGACCATCACGACGCCACGCTACCCGATCGGCTTCGAGGCCGCGCGACTGTTGCTGCAGATACTGGACGGACATCCGCCCGAGCGGAGTTGCGTCGATCTGCGGTTCATGCTCACGCCGCGGGAAAGCGCCTAGTTTGCGGTCGCGCCTGGCGTCGTCGAGACCGACATGTCGAACTTCGCCAAGACCGATCACTCTGACGACTACGGCCGAAATCTTCGCCATCTACCCGATCGTGGTCGTCAGCGTGCTCATGCTGCTCGGCGGCCTGTCCCACCAGATCGGCTGGCTACGACAATGCTGCTGGATCTGGGAACCTCTCGCCTCGGCGCGCCGACCCTCGCGCTTGCGCACGACGTCCCCGTGAGTCAACGCATACCGACTTCTCAAGCGCTGGCCGCCTCATCATGCCTCCCGCCCGCGCACACCAGAATTAACGATTGCTCCAGGCCGGCTGGTTACGAATCGTTCCTCGACGCGTTATGCAACCCGCCGCATAGCGAAGAGGCTGAACATTACCGAAACTGGGGCAGCTCCGGCCTCGACACCGAACTGTTTGATCTGCGTGCTGCCGAGGGTACACTGCTAGTCATGGCTTCCCGTATCTTGGGTCGTCTACGCGGCAAAAACCCGGTATCGTTGCAACGTTTGTCGCGTGCCCATGCGGCCCCCCCCTGTGGCGATTGTCAATAAATCGATCTTCATCTGCCCGAGCTTGCATTCTCGACCCCCTATGCGAAAGAATCCGGTTGCCAAGCTCCAGCTCGCTGGGCAATGAGTCCGGTCGCACGTGCGGCGCGAGACGAGCGTCGTCTGCTTATACCTCCAGGTTGACGCGGTTTCCGGCAAAGCGGCTGTTCATTCGCCAGTCATCCTGAACACAAAAATCACCCATGATCGTTCAAGTGAAAGAATGCATGAAAACTCTCGGATATTGGATGCTCATCGGTTTGCTAGGGCTCCTCTCCGTTCTTCCCTATCGGTGGGTCGCCAGCGTGGGAGCGGCCCTTGGCGCGGCACTTTACCGGTTGCCGAGTCACCGTAAGCACGTGGTACTCGTGAACCTGCGCCTTTGTTTTCCCACGAAAACCGAGTGCGAGCGTGATGAGCTCGCGCTTGCGCACTTCCGCCATGTTGCGCGTAGCTACCTGGAGCGCGGTTTTCAATGGTTCGGCAGTGCGCGCACGATCGACCGGCTGGTGCAGATCGAGAGTGGCATCGATCTGGGTGACCCCGACCCTCCGCCGACCATTTTCATGGGGTTTCATTTTGTCGGAATTGAGGTCGGTTGCATGCGGTACTCCATGCGCCTGCCAGTTACAGCGCTATACACCCGAATGTCGAATACTCGCCTCTGCGAACTCGCCAGGCGACAACGTGGTCGATTCGGTGCTGAGATGATCGAGCGCAGTACGGGCGCGAGGCTGGCCCTGAGGAGTTTGCGTTCCGGAGTTCCGGTGATGCTGGCCGCAGATATGGACCATGGCATAACCGGCTCGGTATTCGCGCCTCTGTTCGGAGTACCCGCTTGCACGTTGACCTCGGTTTCGCGCCTGGCGAAGCTGACCGGCGCGCGCGTCGTGCCGTTTGTCACCGAAGTGCTTCCCGAATATCGCGGATACAAGCTAACCATATTCAAACCGCTTGCAAACTATCCCACGAATGATGAATTGGTTGACGCGTGCACGATGAACGAATTCCTTGAACAACAGATTAATCGAATCCCTGACCAGTACTATTGGGTTCACAGGCGATTCAAGAATCGACCCGAAGGTGTACCGGGAGTGTATTGACACGAAGATTTGAGGTCTGGCGAGGATCGACAGGGGCGAGAAGCATCGATATCCGCAATTTGGATGGACACGATCCTTGCCTTCGCGCCTAACACGATCAAGAACCCGATGTGCAGTCTCACGGCGTCAGGCGACGTCGGTGTCTGCCTGACGCGGCCGCGAGAGAGCGTTAGCGTTAATCCGGCGTTTTGATACTCAGTCCGTTGCTTACCGAAGTCACCCCATCAACCTTTTTTGCCGCTTCGACCGCCAGGTCCATCTGCTGCTGGCTATCGCAACTGCCGGTGAGCGTCACGACGCCGTTGGCGACCTTGACGTAGATGTGAGTCGGATCCAGTCCCTTGGTACGTGCCAGTGCGCG
>NZ_JBANLK010000057.1:0-36160 GCF_054968425.1 Paraburkholderia sp. AV2 | reverse complement strand
GTTATCGCTCGCCGTACCTGAAGGAGCGCGACGAGGAGGACGAGGTGCTCGAGGGCATCGGCGCGCACTGATCGCCGGTCCTCTTTGGGCGGCGTTCGTGCCGCCAGGAACAGCAAGGCCCGCCTGGAGAGATTCAGGCGGGCTTTTTTTCGTGCGGTTGTGCGGTGTGCTGTCGATCAGTGGGCGGAGCCGAATACGTAATTCGTCATCGCAAGTGCCCGCTGGTAGGTGCCCAGCGACTGGACGCCGAACGTGTAGTCGTCGTCCGCGGCGCCGAGTGCCGTGAAGACCGGCAGCAGATGCTCGTCGGTCGGGTGCATCAACTGCGCGTGCGGTGCGCGGCGGCGGTAGTCGAGCAGGGCGTCGATGTCGCGCGCGGCCAGATGCGCTTCGAACCAGTCCGTGAACTCGGCCACGCGCGGGTCGGCGTCTTCCGGCCGCGCCGAGAAGTCCGCCGCACGCAGGTTATGCGTGATCTGGCCCGAGCCGATCACCATCACGCCGTCTTCGCGCAGGGCGCGCAGCGCGCGGCCAAGCGCGTAGTGGTGCGCGGCGTCGGCGCGCGGCTGGATCGACAACTGGGCGACAGGCACGTCCGCTTCGGGGAACATCAGCAGCATCGGCACCCAGGCGCCGTGGTCGAGGCCGTGCGGCTCCTCGCCCACGGCCGCGCCCTGTTCGCGCAGCAGCGCGGCGGCACGCTGCGCGATATCGGGCGCACCTGGCGCCGGATACTGGATTTCGTAGAGCGCGCGCGGGAAGCCGTAGAAGTCGTGGATCGTCTCCGGCTGTGCCGCGGTGCTCACGACGGGCTGGAGCGTGCCCCAGTGCGCCGAGAGCATCAGCACGGCCTCGGGACGCGGCAATTGCGAGGCGAGCGCGGTGAAGCCGCCGGAGGGCAGCGAGGGGTCGATCGGCAGTGTCGGGGCGCCGTGCGACAGGAACAGGGTGGGCAGTCGGGTAGCGGTGGTCATGATCGAAGGCTGCAGTAAGGCAGCCTGTAGAGACTAGGTTGCGATCAATATAAGTGCCTACTGCAGCGAATTAAACGGGGCGAAAGGGAATTGATTGTGTCGCCGCTGTTGGTAATCGCGAAGCGTGGCGTCCGCGCTCGCGCCGCTCAGTCGGCGGTGGCGCCGCGCAATCCCTGCCAGGCCGGCGAGAGCGCCGGGCCGAGTGCGAACAGGTCGAGCACGCGCGCGACCGTATCGTCGACCATCTCGTCGATCGAGGCGGGCTGATTGTAGAAGGCGGGCAGCGGCGGGAAGATCACGCCGCCCATTTCGGTCACGGCCGTCATGTTGCGCAGATGCGCGAGGTTGAATGGCGTTTCGCGCACGAGCAGCACGAGGCGGCGGCGCTCCTTGAGCGTGACGTCGGCGGCGCGCGCGATCAGGTTGTCGGAGAGGCCGTGCGCCACGCTCGCGAGCGTCTTCATCGAGCAGGGCGCGACGATCATGCCGTCGGTGGCGAACGAACCCGAGGCAATGCTGGCGCCGACGTCCCGCACCGAATGCACGACGTCGGCGCGCGCGTGGAGATCGTCCTTGGCGAGTTGCAGCTCGTGCTGGATGTTGAGCCAGCCGGCCGACGAGATCAGCAGATGGGTCTCGACGCCGCCGAGTTTGCGCAGCATGTCGAGGATGCGCACGCCGTAAATCGCGCCGGTCGCGCCAGTGATGGCGACGATCAGTCTGCGCGGGGCGGCGGAGGGGGCGACGCCGGAAGCGTTCACGAAAAGGCGGGGTCGGGCACGAAGCAGGGCGGCAGGCGCGTAGCCGCCGTCCCCCGGTGCTTACGCCTGGGCGAACAGATGTTGCAGTTCGCCGTTCTGGTACATCTCCATCATGATGTCCGAGCCGCCGACGAATTCGCCCTTCACGTAAAGCTGCGGAATGGTCGGCCAGTTCGAGAATTCCTTGATGCCCTGGCGGATCGCTTCGTCCTCGAGCACGTTGACGGTCTTGAACTGATCGACGCCGCAGGCCTTGAGGATTTGCACCGCGCGGCCCGAGAAGCCGCACATCGGAAACTGCGCGTTGCCCTTCATGAAGAGGACGACGGCGTTTTCATCGACGATTTGCTTGATGCGTTGTTGGGTGTCCATGACTGACCTTGCAATGTATTGATGCGGAACAGGGTGAAATGATAGCGGATTTCGCCTGCGCGGGCCGGGCGCCAAAGGCGACCCGAAGCGTGGCCCAAAGCGCGGCCGGAAGTCTGCCCCGCCGCGCCGTTGCGCCGTTCAGCCCGCGAGCCGGCCGCCGCTGATCCGTTCGATGCCGGCGAGATCCTTTTCCGAGCGTACCTCGCTGAATCCTTGCCCTTCCAGCAGCGCGCGCACGGCCTCGGCCTGGTCGTAGCCGTGCTCCATCCAGAGCACGCCGCGCGGCGCGAGGTACGCGCTCGCGCCGGCCACGATGGCGCGCAGGGCCGTGAGACCGTCGGCTTCGTCGGTGAGCGCGCCGCGCGGCTCGAAGCGCAGGTCGCCCTCGTCGAGATGGGGATCGCCGCTCGCGATGTAGGGCGGATTGCTCACGATCGCCTCGAAGCGCAGCGCCGGGTCGAGCGCGTCGTACCAGTTGGCGGCGACGAAGGTCATCGCGCCGCCCGGGCGGCGGGCGTCGAGCAGGCGCTGCGCGTTGCGTGCGGCGACGCCGAGTGCGGCCGCCGACCGGTCCACGGCCCAGACGCGCGCATCGGGCCGCGCCGAAGCAATCGCTACCGCGATGGCGCCGCTGCCGGTGCCGAGATCGAGCACGCGCGGCCGCGCAAGCCCTTCGATGGCGGCCAGCGCCGTTTCGACCAGCAGCTCGGTCTCGGGGCGCGGAATCAGCACGTCGGGCGTGATTTCGAAGTCGAGGCCGTAGAACTCGCGCGCGCCCACCAGTTGCGCGATGGGCTCGCCGCGCGCGCGGCGTGCTTCGAGTGCGCGATACGCGTCGCCGCGCGCGGGGTCGAGCGCTTCGTCGCCGCGCGTGATGAGCTCGGTGCGGCGCCAGCCCAGCACGCGCATGAGCAGGATGCGTGCTTCGAGCGCGGGCAGCGGCGAGGCGCGCAGCAGGGTGTCGGCGGTGACGGCGCTTTCGTTCTTCACGTCTGGCTCACGTGGGTCGCGGCGTCAGTCCGCATCGCCGAGCGAGGCGAGCTGCTCGGCCTGATGCTCCGAGACGAGCGCGCCGATCAGTTCGTCGAGCTCGCCGTCCATGATGGATTCGAGGCGGTAGAGCGTGAGGTTGATGCGGTGGTCGGTGAGACGCCCTTGCGGGAAGTTATAGGTGCGAATGCGCTCCGAGCGGTCGCCCGAGCCGACGAGGCTCTTGCGCGTCGCCGCTTCCTTGGCGTGCTGCTCCTGGTACTGCTTGTCCTTGATGCGCGCCGCGAGCACCTTGAGCGCCCGATCCTTGTTCTTGTGCTGCGAGCGGTCGTCCTGGCACTCGACGACGATGCCGGTCGGCATGTGCGTGACGCGCACCGCCGAATCGGTCTTGTTGATGTGCTGCCCACCCGCGCCCGAGGCGCGGAAGGTGTCGATACGCAGATCGGCGGGATTGATCTCGACCTCGCCAATTTCGTCGGCTTCGGGCATCACCGCGACCGTGCAGGCGGACGTATGGATGCGGCCCTGCGTTTCGGTGGCCGGCACGCGCTGCACGCGATGGCCGCCCGACTCGAACTTGAGCTTCGAGTACGCGGCTTCGCCCGCAATGCGCACGATCACTTCCTTGTAGCCGCCGAGGTCCGACTCGCTCGCCGACATCATCTCGATCTGCCAGCGGCTGCGCTCCGCGAAGCGCAGGTACATGCGCAGCAGGTCGCCCGCAAACAGGGCCGACTCGTCTCCGCCCGTGCCCGCGCGGATTTCGAGAAAGACGTTGCGCTCGTCGTTGGGGTCTTTCGGCAGCAGCATTTTCTGCAATTCAAGTTGCAACTGCGCCATGCGTTCACGCGCGCTTTTCACCTCGTCTTCGGCGAATTCGCGCATCGAGGCGTCGGCGAGCAGGTCTTTCGCCGCCGCCTCGTCGTCTCTCGCCTGGCGCCAATGCGCGTACTGCTCGACCACCGGCCCCAGTTCCGAATGCTCGCGCGTGAGCTTGCGGTACTGGTCGCGGTTGGACGTCACGTCGGGACGGCTCAACAGGTCGTTCAGCTCGGCCAGGCGTGTCGTCAGCTGGTCGAGCTTGGATTGCATGCTCGTTTTCATCGGGGCGGGTCGGAGCGGCTCCGGGTAGGGCTGCGGGAGAAAAAGGCGTAGCGGGCGGCGTGCCCGGGCGTGCGGCGTGGGCTGACGCCGCCTTAGCGGTTCACGCCGCTAACGGTCCGAAGAACCGGACGATTCGGAAGACGTGTCGTCCGCCGACGACGCGGACGGGGCCGCCTGCGCGTCGCGCGCGCCACGGCCCGGCTGGCCGGACTGGCCATGCCGGTAGAACCCGCTCATCAGTTCGATGAGCGAGTCACGGTTTTCGCCGCTCGCGCTGTTGAGCGCGTGCGTTGGGCCGTGAATCAGCTTGTTGGTGAGCGCCTGCGAGAGCGCTTCGAGCACGGCGGACGGATCGTCGCCGCGCGCGAGCATCTTGCGCGCGCGTTCCAGTTCGGCGCGGCGCAGCGTGTCGGCCTGGGTATGCATGTGGCGGATCACCGGCACGATGCTGCGCGCGTCGAGCCACTGCATGAAGTTCGCGACACGCGTCTCGATGATCGTCTCGGCCTGCGCGACGGCGGCCTGGCGCGAGGCGTTGCCTTCACGCACGATCGTGCCGAGGTCGTCGACGGTGTAGAGGAACACGTCTTCGAGCTGACCGACTTCGGGTTCGATGTCGCGCGGCACCGCGAGGTCGACCATGAAGATTGGCCGGTGGCGGCGCGCCTTCACCGCGCGTTCGACGGCGCCAAGGCCGATGATCGGCAGCGTGGAGGCCGTGCACGACACGATGATGTCGAACTCGTGCATGCGCGTAGGCAGGTCGGAGAGCGGAATGGCGTGGCCACCGAAGCGCTCGGCAACATAGCGGCCGCGCTCGGCGGTGCGGTTCGCCACCACGAGCTCGCGCGGCTGCTGTGCGGCGAAGTGCGCGGCGCACAGTTCGACCATCTCGCCCGCGCCGATGAACAGCACGCGCTGGTTGGCGATCTTGTCGAAAATGCGCTGCGCGAGACGCACGGCCGCGGCAGCCATCGACACCGATTGCGCCCCGATTTCCGTCGTGCCGCGCACTTCTTTCGCGACGGCGAAGGTGCGCTGGAACAACTGGTTCAGATAGGTGCCGAGCGCGCCGGCTTCGGTGGCCGTGCGTACCGCGGTCTTCATCTGGCCGAGGATCTGCGTTTCGCCGAGCACCATCGAATCGAGCCCCGATGCCACCCGGAACGCATGGCGCACGGCTTCCGACTGCGGCAGCGCATAGACGTGCGGCGCCAGTTCTTCCTCGCGGATGCCGTGATACTGCGAGAGCCAGTGGACGGCGGCGTCGCGCGAGGCGTGGTCGTCAGTCGCGCAGTAGAGTTCGGTGCGGTTGCAGGTGGACAGGATGGCGGCTTCCGGCGCGTTGAGCGCGCGGCGGCTCGACCAGGCGTCCTTGAACAGGGCGAGTGCAGGCTTGATCTGTTCGAGCGGAAACGCCACGCGTTCGCGCAAGGCGACAGGCGCGGTGTGGTGGTTGATTCCGATCGTTAGAAGCTGCATACCATGGGGGCAAGATTTAGGCGGATATTATAACTTTTCCTCGCTTCCGACATGGCCGCCGGCAGAGTCCGGGTATTCCGCGCTGGACATTGCCGCCTTGGCCACCGGCAGTCTTTCAAGTTGGTAGCCGAATCCGTACAGCGTTGTGAGGCGCCAGCCGTGCTCCGGGGCGATCTGTAGCTTGCTGCGCAAGCGCGAGGCGTGCGTGTCGAGCGTGCGCGACCTTACGTCGCGGTTCAGATTCCAGACCGTTTCGAGGATGCGCGCCCGGGAAACGGGGCGCGATGCGTTCGTGAAGAGCAGCAGCGCGAAACGGAATTCTTTCGGCGTGAGGGTCACGGTCTGGCCCCGGAACGAGACCGCATAGTTCCCCGAATCGAACAGGTAAGCACCAAAGCCGTGGTGCGCGCGATTGTGCGGCCGCCGCACGCCGGCGCGGCGCAGCAGCGCGTCGATGCGCGCCAGCATCTCCGGGCCGCGCACCGGCTTGGCTATGCAGTCGTCGGCGCCGGCGTGCAGCGCGGAGACGATCTCGCTTTCGTGCGGCGACGCCATCAGCACGATCACGGGCAAGCCGGGCAACGTGTGGCGGGCGCGCGGCATCAGGTCGTCGGCACCCGCGTCGCCGCACCACCAGGCGGCCAGCATGAGATCGAACGCGTCGTTCTCGAGGGCGCAGAGGAGGGAGGCGCAGTCGGGGAAGCGCTGACACGCGTGCCCGCCTGCAATGAGCAGGCGCAGGATGATTTCAGCCTGACTCGCATCGGGCTCGACAAGAGCGATTCGCATGGGGATTCCGGCCGCTGCGGCCGGATGCGCTTGCCTTGCGCGATGCCGCCCCCTACACTCATTCGCTCACGGGGCGCGCCGAGCCGACCGGCTTTCAGTGAAAATCAGCTAAATGAGAAAAAATGTTAGTCAGCGCGGGGCGACATCCCTATCAGATAAGTCTGAAAGTGCTTAGGGCGGGTTCTTGATGGGCTGGTCAGGTATCGCCGTGCTTGGCATTGTGGTCGGTTTCGCGGGCTGGTGGCTGCATCCTTTGCGCCGCCGGACGCATAGCGGCCTCGTTCTGGCGCTCGTCGCGGGCGCGCTCGGCGCCGCGTTGGCCCGGGCGGGCGGTCGCGCGACCGGTCTCTTCTACGATGGCGAGCTCCTCGAGTGGCCCGTCTGCACCGCTTTCGCACTCGCTTTCGCGGCGCTTGTCGTCACGCTGCGTCTGCGGCGTTGATCCATGCCCCGTTCGAATATTTCCCGCAGGTGAAACCATGAACGCCCGACTTCCCGACCCCTCCACGATTCCCGAACGGATCTCAGCCCTGCGCGCCGAAATGGCGCGCGCAGGCGTCGACGCCATGCTCGTGCCGTCCGCCGACCCGCATCTTTCCGAGTATCTGCCGCCACGCTGGCAAGGGCGGCAGTGGCTCTCGGGCTTCACGGGGTCGGTGGGGACGCTGGTCGTGACGAAGGATTTCGCGGGCGTGTGGGTGGACAGCCGCTACTGGACGCAGGCCGAGAACCAGCTCGCGGCTACGGGCATCCAGCTGATGAAGATGACGGGCGGCCAGCAGACCGCGCCGCACATCGAGTGGCTCGCGCAGAACGTGGCGGCGGGCGGTACGGTTGCCGTGGACGGTGCGGTGCTGGGCGTGGCCACGGCGCGCGTGCTCTCCGGCATGCTGACCGCGCACGGCGTGAAGCTGCGCACGGATCTCGACCTGCTCGACGAAGTGTGGCCCGCGCGCCCCGCGCTGCCGCACGAACTCGTTTACGAACACGCCGCCCCGCACGCCGACGCGAGCCGTGCCGGCAAGCTCGCCCAGGTGCACCGCGCCATGCAGGAGAAGGGCGCGCAGTGGCACTTCATTTCGACGCTCGACGATCTCGCCTGGATCTTCAATCTGCGCGGCACCGACGTGAGCTACAACCCGGTGTTCGTCGCGCACGCGCTGATCGGGCCGGACGCCGCGACGCTCTTCATCGCCGACGGCAAGGTGCCGGTGGCGCTCGCCCAGTCGCTCGCGCGCGATAACGTGCGCATCGAGCCCTACGCCGAGGCGCCGGCGGCGCTCGCCGCGCTGCCGGCGGGCGAGTCGCTGCTCGTGGATCCGCGGCGCGTGACGTTCGGTCTGCTGCAGTCACTGTCGGCGGGCGTGAAGCTCGTCGAGTCGATCAATCCGAGCACGTTCTTCAAGTCGCGCAAGACCGCCGCCGAGGCCGAGCACGTGCGCAAGACGATGGAGCAGGACGGCGCCGCGCTCGCCGAATTCTTCGCGTGGTTCGAAGCCGCGCAAGGTCGCGAGACGATCACCGAGCTCACCATCGACGAAAAGCTCACCGCCGCGCGCGAGCGTCAGTCGGGCTACGTGTCGCCCTCGTTCGCGACGATCGCCGGCTTCAACGCGAACGGCGCGATGCCGCATTACCGCGCGACGCCCGAATCGCATAGCGTGATCGAAGGCGACGGCCTGCTCCTGATCGACTCGGGCGGCCAGTACCTGGACGGCACGACCGACATCACGCGCGTCGTGCCCGTCGGCACGCCGAGCGACGAGCAGAAGCGCGATTTCACGATCGTGCTGAAGGGCATGATGGCCCTTTCGCGCGTGCAGTTCCCGCGCGGCATCCGCTCGCCGATGCTCGACGCCGTCGCGCGCGCGCCGATCTGGGCCGCTGGCGCGGACTACGGCCACGGCACGGGGCACGGCGTGGGCTACTTCCTGAACGTGCACGAGGGCCCGCAGGTGATTTCGCATTACGCGCCTGCCGAGCCGTGGACGGCCATGGAAGAAGGCATGATCACCTCGGTCGAGCCGGGCATCTATCGGCCCGGCAAGTGGGGCGTGCGCATCGAGAACCTCGTGCTGAACCAGTCCGCGCAGAAGACCGAGTTTGGCGACTTCCTGATGTTCGAAACGCTCACGCTCTGCCCGATCGACACGCGCTGTATCGACATGTCGCTCCTGCGCGACGACGAGCGCGAATGGCTCAACGATTACCACCGGACGGCGCGGTTGCGCGTGTCGCCGCTTCTTTCCGGCGATGCGCTGGCGTGGCTCGAAGCCCGCACGCAACCGATCTGAGCGGAACGCCAGGGAAAGCGGCGATGACGATCAAGGCAGTCGTATTCGACTTCGGCGGCGTGCTTGTGGACTGGAGTCCCGAGTATCTGTATCGCGAGCTGATTCCGGACGAAAGCGAGCGCCGCTGGTTCTTCACCCACGTCTGCACGATGGACTGGGTGGTGCGCCAGGACGGCGGCCAGCCGATCGCCGAGGGCACGGCGGAGCTCGTGGCGAAGTTTCCGGAACACGAGGCGCTGATTCGCGCGTTCTACGAACGCTGGCACGAGATGATCGGCGGCCTGCTCGAAGGCGGCGTCGCGACCTTCGAGCGGCTGGAGGCGGCGGGTGTGCCGCTTTTCGGCCTGACGAACTGGTCCGCGGAGACTTTCCCCTGGGCCTGGGAGCGCTTCGACGTGCTGCGGCGCTGCCGTGACATCGTGGTGTCCGGGCGCGTGCAGCTCGTGAAGCCCGATGCGGCGATCTTCCACGAAATGTTTCGCCGCATCGACGCGCAACTGCCGGGCGTGCGGCCCGAAGAACTCGTCTTCATCGACGACAATCGCCACAACGCCGAAGCCGCCACGGCGCTCGGCTGGCACGGCGTGCATCACATCAGCAACGCCGCCACCGACGCCCGGCTGCGCGAACTGGGCCTACCCATCTGACGCTCGCAGCGGACCGCCGCGTTCACTTCGACGGCTGCGTACTTCCTCCGCCCAGCAGGTTGCGCAACGCATCGGCGAGACCCTTCGCGGTCTGGCCGGCGCCTTGCACCACGCCCTCCGCACTCACCCCGAGCACCTTTGCAAAGCCGGTGCGCAACTGCATCGTCAGGTTTTCGTCGAGGCGGAACTTCGGATCGTGCAGATTCCCGTCGAGCACGAAATGCAGCGTGATGTCGCCGTTGTGCGCCTTGAGCGCGGCGATGGCGGCACGCGTCGGGATCGCGAGGAAGGTGTCGAGCGGGTCGCCGCTGGTTGCGAGTTGCAGGTGATGCAGCGTGATCGTGCCGGGCGCGTGCAGGCGATAAGCGCTCACCGTCGAGGTGATATCGAGGTCCAGCGTGCCGCCCGTGACCTGCGCCTTCGTACTGGCTTTGCGGAGCAGGTAAGGATCGAGCGTCGAGATGTCGACGCCGCGCAGCGTCGTGGTGGTTTGCGAATCCTTGCTCGCGATGCGTATCCATCCGCCGAACGAGACCTGCCCGGTATGCTGCGGACCCTTGATCGAGCCCGTCACCGACACCTGGGTCGGCTCCGCGAGCGCGGGCAGATGGATGCGATCGACCGTCGCATTGGCATCGCTCACGATGACCCGGTACGGTGGATCGCTCACCGAGCGGTCGTAGAAGACGAACGCGCCGTGCTCGAAGGCGACATGGTCGATGAGCTTTTCGGACGGCATGGCCTGGCCGGCCGGTGCGCCGGCGGCGGGCGCCACCGCTTCGCTTTGCATGGCTTCGCGCAGGTTCGGCAGGATCTGGATCGAGCCGTTGGCGCCGCGCACGACGTTCATCGTGAAATCGCGCACCGTGATGTCGCGAACATGCACACGGTGCGCAAGGAATGCGCGCAGGTCGGGGGTGACGATGATGTGCCCGGCGTGCAGCGCGTCGGCAGCCGGCCAGCCGGGCGGCGCCTTGATGTGGACGTCGGACAGCTCGACCGAATTCAGCGTGAACGCGACGTCGATGCGGCCCGCGCTGCCGATGGGCGCGAGCGCCTCAGCCACGCGCGATTTCACCGCATGCTGCAGGGCGTAGAGGCCGCCGAGCGCGCCCAGCACGAGCACCGCCAATACGATCGCGGCGACGGCGGCAAAGCGTGGGACGCGGCGGTGGGAAATCGGCTTTGCCATGCGGGGCACCTCGCGCAGAAGGGCCGGGCACCGTCTCGAACGCAACCCGGCCCGGCGTGGAACATCGGAAGCAGCGTAGCGGGTTTCGAGCAACCGCCATGCCGCGCGTGCCAGAAAAAACGGCAGCCCGAAGACTGCCGTAGCTGCCGTCGCCTTCGGCGGTTCGGCTGAACCGCTGAAGGCCGGTCCGATCCCGCGCCGTTTAGCGGCTGATCGGCTTGTAGCGCAGACGCTTCGGGCGCGCGGCTTCTTCGCCGAGGCGCTTGATCTTGTCGGCCTCGTATTCCTGGTAGTTGCCGTCGAAGAACGTGACCTGCGAGTCGCCTTCGAACGCCAGGATATGCGTGGCGATACGGTCGAGGAACCAGCGATCGTGCGAAATCACCATCACCGAGCCCGCGAATTCGAGCAGCGCGTCTTCAAGCGCGCGCAGCGTTTCGACGTCCAGATCGTTCGACGGTTCGTCGAGGAGCAACACGTTGCCGCCCGAAATGAGCGTCTTGGCCAGATGCAGACGGCCGCGCTCGCCGCCCGACAGGTTGCCGACGATCTTCTGCTGGTCGCCGCCCTTGAAGTTGAAGCGGCCGATGTAGGCGCGCGACGGCGTTTCGTACTTGCCCACCGTCAGCACGTCCGCGCCGCCCGAGATTTCCTCGAACACGGTCTTGTCGGAGGCCAGCGCGTCGCGGCTCTGGTCGACGTAGGCGAGCTTGACGGTCGGGCCTTGCACGATTTCGCCCGAATCCGGCTGCTCCTTGCCCGTGAGCATGCGGAACAGCGTCGACTTGCCGGCGCCGTTCGGTCCGATGATGCCGACGATCGCGCCCGCCGGAATCTTGAAGCTGAGGTTGTCGATCAGGAGACGGTCGCCATAGGACTTGCTGACGTTCTTGAACTCAATGACTTCGCTGCCCAGACGCTCGCCCGCCGGAATGAAGATTTCCTGCGTTTCGTTGCGCTTCTGGTAGTCCTGGCTCGACAGTTCCTCGAAGCGCGCGATACGCGCCTTCGACTTGGCCTGACGGCCCTTCGGGTTCTGGCGCACCCACTCCAGTTCCTTCTTGATGGCCTTCTGGCGTGCCGATTCGGTGGCTTCTTCCTGCTTCAGGCGCTCTTCCTTCTGGTCGAGCCAGCTGGAGTAATTGCCCTTCCAGGGAATGCCGTGGCCGCGGTCGAGTTCGAGAATCCACTCGGCGGCGTTGTCGAGGAAGTAGCGGTCGTGGGTCACGGCGACGACGGTGCCCGGGAAGCGCGTGAGGAACTGCTCCAGCCACTCGACCGATTCGGCGTCCAGGTGGTTGGTCGGCTCATCCAGCAGCAGCATGTCGGGCTTTTCGAGCAGCAGCTTGCACAGCGCGACGCGGCGCTTTTCACCGCCCGAGAGATTGCCGATCTTCGCGTCCCATGCCGGCAGACGCAACGCGTCGGCAGCGATTTCGATCTGCTGTTCCGCGCTGCCGTCCGTCGTGGCGAGGATTGCTTCGTATTTCGCCTGTTCGGCGGCGAGCGCGTCGAAGTCGGCGTCCGGTTCCGCGTAGGCGGCGTAGATTTCATCGAGCTTCTTCTGCGCGTTGAACACGTCGCCCAGACCTTCCTCGACCGCTTCGCGCACGGTCTTTTCCGGATCCAGCTGCGGCTCCTGCGGCAGATAGCCGATGTTGAGGTTCGGCATGGGCGTGGCTTCGCCTTCGATGTCCTTGTCGACGCCGGCCATGATCTTGATGAGCGTGGACTTGCCCGAACCGTTCAGGCCGAGCAGGCCGATCTTCGCGCCCGGGAAGAACGACAGCGAGATGTCTTTCAGGATCTGGCGCTTGGGCGGCACGATCTTGCCGACCCGGTTCATGGTGAAGACGTATTGGGCCATGAGAGTGTCTTTGGAAACGGGAGAAAAGGGGGCGGGACGCGGGTTATGCGCTTGCAGGCGACGCGTCGGACCGCGAATTGGGGTGTCGCGCAAACCGCTATTGTACGGGGCGCGGACGATGGGGGCGTGAATCCGGGTGGCCTCGATGGCGCGCGCCGCAAGTCCTGTTGCGATTCCCGCTGCGATTCCTTCAAGCGGCGAATCCCGCGTCTTGTGTTGACAATAGCTATACGTCAACGTACGATGTGTAGCTGTTGTGTATACGCGAAAGGAAGTCCCATGCGCGACGCTTCCATCAATCTACGCGCGCTGCCCGAGCAGCGCGATCTGATCGACCATGCCGCCGATCTGCTGGGCAAGAACCGCTCGGACTTCATGCTGGAAGCCGCGTGCGAGCGTGCGAAAGCCGTTGTGCTGGATCAGGTCTTTTTCGGCCTGGATGCGGACAAATTTCGGCAGTTCACGGCGCTGCTGGACGAGCCGCAAGACAGCAATCGAGGCCTCAAGCGTCTGATGGCCGTCAAGGCTCCGTGGGACACGGACAAGGCGTGAAAGTACGGCTTTCGGCGCCGCAGTCGCTCGCCGCCACGCATCGGCTCGATGAGTTCCGTTGCGGCGAGCCGTCTCTCGACAGCTGGCTCAAACAGCGCGCATTGACCAACCACCTGAACGGGGCCAGTCGTACTTTCGTCGTGGCCGATCCCGACCAGTGCGTGCTGGGGTATTACGCGCTCGCGGCGGGCGCCGTCGCCCATTCGGATGCTCCCGGGCCCATCCGGCGCAATATGCCCGACCCGGTGCCGGTCATGGTGCTCGCGAGGCTTGCCGTCGATGTTCGCGCCCAAGGCAACAAGCTTGGTGCGGCTTTGCTCCAGGATGCCGTCATACGCGTGTATTCGGTTGCGGAAAACGCCGGTGTCCGGGCCTTGCTCGTTCATGCGTTGAACGAGCATGCGAAACGGTTCTACGAGTACTACGGTTTTCGGGAGTCGCCGGTGCACCCGATGATCTTGATGCTTCCGCTCAAACGACACCCGTAGCGCTCTCGATAAAGAAAAACCCCACGCCTCGGAAAAGCGTGGGGTTTTTCTGTGGCCTGAGCCCGCTCGTAGCGGGCCTTGGCGATGGCAGCGTGCAGGGCGCGTTAAACGTTGAACAGGAAGTTCATCACGTCGCCGTCGTGCACGACATATTCCTTGCCTTCCGCGCGCATCTTGCCGGCTTCCTTCGCGCCGGTTTCGCCCTTGTACTGGATGAAGTCGTTAAAGGCGATGGTCTGCGCGCGGATGAAGCCGCGCTCGAAGTCGGTGTGGATCACGCCGGCGGCCTGCGGGGCGGTATCGCCGATGTGGATCGTCCACGCGCGCACTTCCTTCACGCCCGCCGTGAAGTATGTCTGCAGGCCGAGCAGCTTGAAACCCGCGCGGATCACGCGGTCGAGGCCCGGTTCTTCCATGCCCATGTCGGCGAGGAAGGCGGACTTGTCTTCGTCGTCCAGATCGGCGATTTCGGCCTCGATCGCCGCGCAAACCGCCACGACCGGCGCGTTTTCGGCTTCGGCGTACTTGCGCACGGCTTCGAGGTGCGGATTGTTTTCGAAGCCGTCGTCCTTCACGTTCGCCACGTACATCGTCTTCTTCGCGGTGATCAGGCAGAACGGCTTGATGAGCGCCTGCTCGTCCTCGTTCAGGCTGAGCGCCCGCACGGGCTTTGCCTGGTCGAGCTGTGCACGCACCTTTTCCAGCACGGCGACGAGCTTTGCCGCTTCCTTGTCGTTGCCCGACTTCGCGGCTTTCGAATAGCGCGTGAGCGCTTTCTCGACGGTGCCGAGGTCGGCGAGCGCGAGTTCGGTGTTGATCACCTCGATGTCGGCGAGCGGATCGATCTTGCCCGCGACGTGGATTACGTTGTCGTCCTCGAAGCAGCGCACGACGTGCGTGATGGCGTCCGTTTCGCGGATGTTCGCGAGGAACTGGTTGCCGAGGCCTTCGCCCTTGCTGGCGCCCGCGACGAGGCCCGCAATGTCGACGAACTCGACCACGGCCGGCAAGACGCGCTCGGGCTTGACGATTTCGGCAAGCGCCTTCAGGCGCTGATCCGGCACTTCGACCACACCGACGTTCGGCTCGATCGTGCAGAACGGATAGTTTTCGGCGGCGATGCCCGCTTTGGTCAGCGCGTTGAAGAGGGTGGACTTGCCGACGTTAGGCAAGCCGACGATGCCGCATTGGAGGCTCATGTAAATCTCTGCTTGTCACCCAAAACCATAATTGTAACCTCCTCCGGGCGCGGGTTCGCCCTGCGCGGGGGATTGCGGGATGCACCCGCCCCGGAGGCGAAGCCGCCTGCGCGCAGGCTGGATCTGCGGCAATGGGCCACGTGCTCATACACCGTAACGGCGCACCCGTCCGACCCTTTCAGGACGTGCCCCGCGGCTATAATGCGCGGATGACTGCAACCAACCAGACTTTCGACGTCGTCGTGATCGGCGGCGGGCTCGTCGGCAAGTCGGCGGCGCTCGCGCTGACCCAGGGTGGCCTGCGCGTGGCGCTGCTCGCGCAGCCCTGTGTACCGCTGCCCGCCGACGCGGTGTTCGACGCACGCGTCTACGCGTTCTCGCGCAGCTCCCATGCACTATTCGAGCGGCTGCGAGTCTGGCAGGCCATCGACCCCGCGCGCCTCACGCCCGTCTACGACATGCGCGTGTTCGGCGACGCGGCCGCCGAGCTGCATTTTTCGGCCTGGCAGGCCTCGGTGGCGCAGCTTGCGTGGATCGCCGAATCGTCGGTGGTGGAGCGCGCGCTCGACGCCGCGCTGCATTTCCAGCCCAACCTCACGTGGATCGATTCGCGCGCCCAGACGCTCGACATCAAGCCGTACGCGGCCGAGATCGGTCTCGCCAACGGCCGCACGCTGCAAGCCGACCTCGCGATCGGCGCCGACGGCGCGCATTCGTGGGTACGCGCCCAGATCGGCTCGACGGTGGCGCGACGCGAGTATCGCCAGACCGGAGTGGTCGCGAATTTCCGCGCCTCGCGTCCGCACGGCGAGACCGCCTTCCAGTGGTTTCGGGACGGTGAGATCGTCGCGCTTTTGCCACTGCCGGATCAGCACGTGTCGCTCGTCTGGTCGGCGCAGACGGAGCATGCCGAAGCGCTGCTGCAACTCGACCCGCAGCAACTTGCCGCTGAAGTCGAGCGCGTGACGCTGGAGCAGGTGGGAACGCTCGAATGCGTGACGCCTGCGCGCGGTTTCCCGCTTTCGCTCCAGACCGTCGACCGGCTGATCGCGCCCCGCGTGGCGCTCGTGGGCGACGCCGCGCACCTGATCCACCCGCTCGCAGGCCAGGGCGTGAACCTCGGCCTGCGCGACGTGGCGGCGCTCGTCGACGTGATCACGCAGAAAGAGTCGTTCCGCGACCTCGGCGACACCGTGCTCCTGCGCCGCTACGAGCGCGGCCGCCGCGAGGACATTCGCAAGCTCGTCGTCGCCACCGACGGCCTGCAACGGCTGTTCTCGATTCCCGGTACGATTGCGCAGGCCGTGCGTAATACCGGCATGGCGTTCGTGGGCGCGCAGCCGCTCCTCAAACGCTGGCTGGTTGCTGCGGCGCTAGGCTGACGGTACGGCCGCGCGGCGGGAATAGCGGTTGCTGTCCCCGCCTTGCAGCGTCAGAATGGCTGAAGCCGCCGGGGCCGACGGCAGGGTGCAGGCACAACGGCCTGACCGCCAGAGCCCCGAGCAGGTGGGGTCGAACCGGGCCGTTTTGCCCTCTTGGTCCTCTTTGCCATCCACACCGAACACCGGCGCGCGAGTCGCGCGCCAGACAGAATCAGGAAGCAAGTCATGCAAAAGCGAATCCGGATTGCCGCGCTCGTCCTGGCGGCGATGACCGCCGTGCTCGGCTGCTCGGCCCAGGCCGACCAGGTCACCGACAAGCTGAAGGCCACGTTGCAGGCGCGCCTTGGCTCGGACACCGACATCAAGGGCATCACGAAGGCGCCGGTGGCGGGTCTCTACGAGGTGAACCTCGGCTCGCAGATCATCTATAGCGACGCGAACGGCGATTACGTGCTGATCGGCGACCTCGTCGACACGAAGACGCGCACCAATCTCACCGACGCACGCCTTGCGGACCTGAACCGCGTCAACTTCGCGAACCTGCCGTTCGCGAACGCCGTGAAGGTGGTGAAGGGCAACGGCAGCCGCAAGATGGCGGTTTTCTCGGACCCGAATTGCCCGTACTGCCATCAGCTCGAAAACACGCTGAAGTCGATCGATAACGTCACGGTCTACACCTTCCTGTACCCGGTCCTTTCTCCCGATTCCGAGGTGAAGGCCAAGTCGATCTGGTGTTCGTCGGATCGCGCGAAGGCGTGGGAATCGTGGATGCTGAATCGCGAGGCGCCCTCGGCCGCCGGCACCTGCAATACCGCCGCGATCGACAGCAACCTCGCGCTCGGCGCGAAGATGAACGTGACCGGCACGCCCACCGTGATCCTCGCCGACGGCCGCCGCCTGCCAGGCGCCGTTTCGGCGGACCGGCTCGAGCGCGAGCTGAACGACGCGCACTGAATCCCGCAGGACGACACCGGCCGCTTTGAGCGGCCGGTCTTTTTTTGCCCGCCGTGGCCGGCCCTTTCGATTCGCTGAATTCCGCCCCCCGTCACCGATCCCGCCGATGAAGCCGATCCGATACACCCTCATCCCGAAGAACCCCGCCGCGCACCTGTTCGAGGTGACGCTCACCGTCGAGGATCCCGCGCCGGACGGCCAGCGGGTCATGCTCCCGGTGTGGATTCCGGGCAGCTACATGATCCGCGAATTCGCGCGCAACATCGTCACGCTGCGCGCGTTCAACGACGCCGGCCGCAAGGTGCGCGTGAGCAAGACCGACAAGCACACGTGGCAGGCGGCGCCCGTGAAAGGCGCGCTCACGCTGCGCTACGAGGTGTATGCGTGGGACCTCTCGGTGCGCGCGGCGCACCTGGACGACACGGTGGGCTTTTTCAACGGCACGAGCGTGTTTCTCGCGGTGCCGGGCCACGAGGACGCGCAATGCGTCGTCGACATCCAGCGTCCCGATGGCCATGCGTATCGCCACTGGCGCGTCGCCACCGCAATGGCCGAGGCGCGCGGCACCAAGCGCTACGGCTTCGGCGAATACGTGGCGTCGGACTATGACGAACTGATCGACCATCCGGTGACGCTCGGCGAGTTCACGCTGGCGAGCTTCAAGGCGCATGGCGTGCCGCACGACATCGTGATCGCGGGTCGTGTGATCGGACTCGATACCGAACGTCTCGCGGGCGATCTGAAGAAGATCTGCGAGGTCCAGATTGCGCTCTTCGAACCGCGCACGAAGCGCGCGCCGATGGAACGGTATGTGTTCATGACGCAGACCGTGAGTGACGGTTACGGCGGCCTCGAGCATCGCGCTTCCACCGCGCTGATCTGCAACCGCACCGACTTGCCCGTGAAGGGCAGGCCCGAGATGAGCGAGGGCTATCGCACTTACCTGGGTCTGTGCAGCCACGAATATTTCCACACGTGGAACGTCAAGCGCATCAAGCCCGCGGCGTTCGTGCCGTACGACCTCACCCGCGAGGACTACACCTCGCTGCTGTGGCTTTTCGAAGGCTTCACGTCGTATTACGACGATCTGATGCTCGTGCGCAGCGGTCTCATTGCCACCGACGATTACTTTGGCCTCCTCGGCAAAACGGTAGCTGGCGTGCTGCGCGGCGTGGGCCGCTTGAAGCAGAGCGTTGCGGAAAGCTCGTTCGACGCGTGGGTCAAGTACTACCGTCAGGACGAGAACGCCTCGAACGCGATCGTCAGCTACTACACGAAGGGCTCGCTCGTGGCGCTTGCGTTCGATCTCGCGATCCGCGCCGAAACGGGCGGGCGCAAGTCGCTCGACGACGTGATGCGTCTGTTGTGGCAGCGTTACGGACGCGACTTCTATCGCGGCAAGCCGGTGGGCGTGGGCGAGGAGGAAGTCGAGGCGCTGATTGCCGAGGCGACCGGCGTGTGGCTGGGCGGTCTTTTTGCCGATGCCGTGCGCGGCACGCGCGATCTGCCGCTTGCGACGCTCTTCGAGCCGTTCGGCGTGGCGCTCGACGGCGAGCCGGAGCGCGGCGCGAAGCCGTCGCTGGGTGCGCGCCTGCGCGGCGGTGCGGATGCGACGCTCGCCGTGGTGTTCGAGGGCGGCGCGGCACAGAAAGCCGGCCTTTCGGCCGGCGACGTGCTGGTCGCGCTCGACGGCCTGCGGGTGACGGGTTCGAACCTCGACAGCCTGCTCGGGCGCTATCAACCGGGCGCGAAGGTGGAGATTCATGCGTTCCGGCGCGACGAACTACGCGTGGCGCGCCTCACGCTCGATGCGCCCGACGTCGCGCGCTACAAACTCGCTATCACCGACAAGCGGCCCGCGTCGCGTGCGCTGCGCGAACGCTGGCTGGCGGGCTGAGCGGGCGCGCCGACACATAAGATCAGACGAAAGCGGCGCAGGGGTGCACCGCTTTTCCATGCCGGCGATTGTTCTATCGCTGCAACAATCCGTCATCGGCGAACCTCTTTTTCGGGGCGCGGCAAATAAACACAATGGCTTCACTCGCGCAACGCCGCGCACCCAAACCCGAAGGAGCCACCATGACCACGATCCTGCAAATCAACTCCGCCGCCCGCTCGCAAGGCGCCCAGTCGACGCTGCTCGTCAACGAATTGACGAGCAAGCTGCAACAGTCGCATCCCGGCGCGAAGGTTGTCGCGCGCAATCTGCAAGCCGAGCCGCTGCCGCACCTCGACGACACCGTTCTCGGCGCGTTCTTCACGCCGGCCGAGCAGCGTTCGCCGGAGCAGCAGGCCGTCGCCGCGCGCAGCGAAGCGCTGATCGCCGAACTGCAGGCCGCGGACGTCGTCGTGATCGGTGCGCCGATGTACAACTTCGGCATCTCGTCGCAGCTCAAGACCTACTTCGACTGGATCGCCCGCGCAGGCATTACTTTCCAGTACACGGCAAATGGCCCGGAAGGCCTCGTGAAGGGCAAGAAAGTGTTCGTGGTTTCGGCACGCGGCGGCAAATATCACGGCACGCCGAATGACAGCCAGACGCCGTACCTGAAGTCGTTCCTCGGTTTCCTCGGCATGACCGACGTGACCTTTATCTATGCCGAAGGCCTGAACATGGGGCCGGAAGCCGCTAGCGCCGCGCTCGCGGGCGCACGCGACGCCATCGCAGCGGCGTAAGTTCTGCGGCGGGCGTCGCCAGAGCCCGTCCGCCGTATCGACTAGCCGTAAAGCAAAACGCCACGAAAGCGATTTCGTGGCGTTTTTTTCGTTGCTACGTCCGCTCGCGGCTCAGGCAAGCACTTCGGCCTTCTCGGGCAGACGCCAGTCGATCGGCTTGCGGCCGTGCGCTTCGAGGTAAGCGTTGGCCTGCGCGAAATGCCCGCAGCCCAGAAAGCCGCGATGTGCCGAAAGCGGCGACGGATGCGGCGCCTCCAGCACGCAATGCGGTCGCGCTTCGACCAGCGCGCGCTTCGCCTGCGCGTGGGCACCCCACAGCATGAACACGAGATGCTCGTGACGTGTGGCGAGTTCGTGGATCAGGGTGTCGGTGCAGCGTTCCCAGCCGCGTTTGGCGTGGCTGGCCGCATTGGCCCGCTCGACGGTCAGCACGGTGTTGAGCAGCAGCACACCCTGGCGCGCCCATGCGTCGAGGCAGCCGTGGTCCGGCGCTTCGATCCCCAGGCTTGCCGCGATTTCCTTGAAGATATTGCGCAGTGACGGCGGCGGCCGCACGGCGGGTGGCACCGAAAACGCGAGGCCGTGTGCCTGCGGCGTTCCGCGATCTTCGCCGTGGTAGGGGTCCTGGCCGAGGATCACCACCTTCACGTCGTCGGGCGAGGTGAGGCGCAGGGCGCGGAACACATCGGCGGGATAGACGGTCTTGCCCGCGGCGCGCTCCTCGTCGACGAAGCGGCAGAGTGGCGGGTACGCGTCGCTGGCGGTGAACGGCTCCAGCAGCTTGCGCCAGGCGGCGGGCAGGGCGTCGAACTGGTCTTCGAGGCGCTGGTCAGGCGCTTGGGTGGCGTGGGGCATGATGGATACGGCCTGGTTGGCGGCTGGGGCGGCCGGCGAATCGTCATCGAGCAGCGAGAAGATCGAGATCTGGCGCGGATCGATTTCGGGGGCGGGAGGCTCGTCGAGCGTGTCCTGCGCGGTGGCCGGCAGGTCGTCGTCGAAGAGCGAGGCCTGCACCGGCTCCGCAGCGCGCGTGCGTTTCGTGGAAGTCATGGGCGGGAAGTTTCGCAGCAATCGCGCGGCGTTTCAATGCGGCGCACGCCCCGCCGTCCTGGCGTTCAGCCCTCGGGTTTAGCTTTCACGCAGCCGGTAGCCGCGCTGCGCCTTGCTGATGTCGTCGGGAGCGAGGCCCGGCAGCTCTGCCGAGAGTTGCGCGGCGAGCACGTGCAACGCGGCTTCGTCTCCGCCCTTCAGTTCCAGTTCGATTTCGCAGATCGGCGCGCGGCGCGTTTCGCCGTCCACTTCCGCCGTGATTTCGCCCTGGTCGATGGCGGCCTCGATTTGCACGCCTTCGACCGATAGCATCCACAGCGTGCGCGTGAAGTCGGTGCGAAAGAGGGCGATCAGCGCGGGCGCGGCTTCGGAGAGCGCCGTCGCGACACCGGCTTCGTTGCATTCGCGCAGAAGGCGGTCGGTTTCGAGCGCTTCGCCCGCCACCGGCATCTCCCATTCGTGCCGCGCATGCAGGCCGTTCCGGGCGACGCCGACCGTCTTGAACGTCTGCAGCCAGCCATCCGGCGTGCGGCGCAGCCGCAACGCGCTCTTTGCGCGCGCGAGCGTGAGGGCCGGCGTGTCGAAATAGACGTTTTCCAGCCGCACGGCGCGTCCCGCTGTGCCTGCGCGCTTTTCGAAAAACCGCAGCGCCGCGTCTACCTGGTTGCGTGGTAGTGCGAGCTTGATTTCCCGTTCGATGGCCATGGCTGCGTCCCGCTATCAGAAGAACATGCGCGCGAGTTCCGCGCCCGGATGTTCGGCGCGCATGAACGCCTCGCCCACGAGGAACGTGTGCACGGACAGCGCGCGCATCTTCTCGACGTCCGCGCGCGAGAGGATGCCCGACTCCGTCACGACGATGCGGTCTTCCGGCACGTCGTCGAGCATGTCGATGGTCGTTTGCAGCGTCGTTTCGAACGTGCGCAGATTGCGATTGTTGATCCCGATGAGCGGCGTCTTCAGCGTGAGCGCGTGCGTGAGCTCGTCGCGGTCGTGCACTTCCACGAGCACGGCGAGACCGAGCGAATGCGCGTAGGCCTCGAGTTCGCGCATCTGGCCCGGTTCGAGCGCGGCGGCGATCAGCAGGATCGCGTCGGCGCCCATCGCGCGGGCTTCGAGGATCTGGTACGGATCGACGATGAAGTCCTTGCGCAGCACCGGCAGCGCGCAGGCGGCGCGCGCGGCTTCGAGGTAGGCGGCACTGCCCTGGAAGAACTGCACGTCGGTCAGCACCGAGAGACAGGCCGCGCCATGTTCCGCGTACGAGCGTGCGATGTCGGCAGGGACGAAGTGCGCGCGCAGCACCCCTTTCGAGGGGCTGGCTTTCTTTACTTCGGCGATCACGGCCGCCTGGCCGTTCGCGTGCCTTGCGCGCACCGCGCCGACGAAGTCGCGCAGATCGCGCGACGCCGCCGCGAGCCGCAACTCTTCGAGCGGCGCGCTCGCTTCGGCGGCGCGCACTTCTTCGCGCTTGACCGCGATGATCTTTTCGAGAATGTCGCTCATGATGGTCTGCAAAAACAGTGTTCGATCAGCGTTTGAACTGTTGAGTGAAGCGTACCAGTTCGTCGACTTTGGCGCGCGCGCGGTCGCTCGCGATGGTCTCGCGCGCAAGCGCGATGCCGTCGGCGATCGAGTTCGCGACATTCGCCGAATAGAGCGCCGTGCCCGCATTGAGCGCGACGATCTCGCGCGCGACGCCAGGCTCGTTCGAGAGCGCGCCCAGCAGCATGGTTTTCGATTCTTCGGCGTTCTCGACCTTCAGCGTGCGGTTCGAAACCATCTGCATGCCGAAGTCTTCGGGATGGATCTCGTACTCGCGGATCTCGCCGTTCTTGAGCTCGCCGACCTGCGTTGCGGCGCCCAGCGACACCTCATCCATGCCGTCCTTGCCGTAGACGACGAGCACGTGCTTGGCGCCAAGGCGCTGCATCACACGCACCTGGATGCCGACGAGATCGGCGTGGAATACGCCCATCAACTGGTTCGGCGCGCTGGCCGGATTCGTGAGCGGGCCGAGAATGTTGAAGATCGTCCGCACGCCAAGCTCGCGGCGCACGGCGGCGATGTTCTTCATGGCCGGATGATGATTCGGTGCGAACATGAAGCCCATGCCCGTTTCCGCGATCGAGGCGGCCACCTGATCCGGCTGCAGATCGATGTTCACGCCCAGCGCCTCGAGCACGTCCGCGCTGCCCGACTTGCTCGACACGCCGCGATTGCCGTGCTTGGCGACTTTCGCGCCCGCCGCGGCGGCGACGAACATCGACGCGGTGGAGATGTTGAAGGTATGCGAGCCGTCGCCGCCCGTGCCGACGATATCGATGAAGTTCGAGTTGTCCTGCACCTCGACGTGATTCGCGAACTCGCGCATCACGGTCGCGGCGGCGGCGATCTCGCCGATGGTTTCCTTCTTTACGCGCAAGCCTGTGAGGATGGCCGCCGATTGCACGGGCGAAAGCTCGCCGCGCATGATCATGCGCATGAGGTGCAGCATCTCGTCGTGAAAGATCTCGCGGTGCTCGATCGTGCGTTGCAGTGCTTCCTGCGGGGTGATCATGATCTCGCCTCCGTTCTTATGCGCTACGCGCCGTAACGGCGCGCTTCGACTGCTTGAGGAAGTTCTCGAGGAGCGCGTGGCCGTGCTCGGAGAGGATCGATTCGGGGTGGAACTGCACGCCCTCGACAGCCAGTTCGCGATGGCGCACGCCCATGATCTCGCCGTCCTCGGTCCATGCCGACACTTCGAGGCAGTCGGGCAACGACTCGCGTTCGATGGCGAGCGAGTGATAGCGCGTCACGTTGAAGTGCTTCGGCAGATCGGCGAACACGCCTTTGCCGTCGGTTTCGATCTGGCTCACCTTGCCGTGCATGATGGTCTTCGCGCGTACGACACGGCCGCCGAACGCTTCGCCGATCGCTTGATGACCGAGACATACGCCGAGGATAGGCGTCTTGCCGGCGAACTCGCGCAGCACGTCGAGCGTGATGCCCGCATGCTGCGGATTGCTCGGGCCCGGCGAGAGGCAGATGCGCTCGGGGTTCAGCCTGGCGATCTGGTCGGGCGTGATTTCGTCGTTGCGGTACGTGTGGACGTCTTCGCCGAGCTCGCCGAAGTACTGGACGATGTTGTAGGTAAACGAATCGTAGTTGTCGATCATGAGCAACATGGTCTTTTCTCCCGCTCAGAAGTCGCTGTCGAGGCCGTCCTGCACCTGCTCGGCGGCGCGCAGCACGGCACGCGCCTTGTTTTCGGTCTCCTGCCATTCCGACTCGGGCACCGAATCGGCGACGATGCCCGCCGCGGCCTGCACATAGAGATTGCCGTTGTAAATGAGGCCGGTGCGGATCGTGATGGCGAGATCCATCTCGCCGTTGAACGACAGGTAGCCGACCGCGCCGCCGTAGAGGCCGCGCTTCACGGGCTCCAGTTCGTCGATCAGTTCCATCGCGCGCACCTTCGGCGCGCCGGATAGCGTGCCGGCGGGGAATGTCGCGCGCAGCACGTCGTAGTTGTTCATGCCGGGCTTGAGCTTGCCCTCGACCGAACTCACGATGTGCTGAACGTGCGAATACTTTTCGATGACCATCTTGTCGGTCACGGTCACCGAGCCGATTTCGGCAATGCGGCCCACGTCGTTGCGCGCGAGGTCGATCAGCATGACGTGCTCGGCGATTTCCTTCGGATCGTTGAGCAGCTCGGTGGCGAGCTCGGCGTCGCGCTCGGGCGTGTTGCCGCGCGGCCGCGTGCCCGCGAGCGGACGGATCGTCACGATACGGTCTTCGCCGCGCTGCTCCTGGCGCACGAGAATCTCCGGCGAGGCGCCCACCACGTGGAAATCGCCGAAGTTGTAGTAGTACATGTACGGCGAGGGATTCAGCGAGCGCAGTGCGCGATAGAGCGAAAGCGGATTGTCGCGATACGGCTTTGTGAGGCGTTGGCCCACCTGTACCTGCATCAGCTCGCCGGCGGCGATGTATTCCTTCGCCTTGCGCACGGCCGCGAGGTAATCGTCTTTCTTGAACTCGCGGAAGATCTCGGTGCGCACACTCGCCGAGGTCACGGGCGGCTGCACCGTCGTGCGCAGTCGCTGCTTCAGTTCGCGCAGGCGTTGCTTCGCTTTCGTATAGGCCTCGGGCGTCTGCGGATCGGCGTAGACGATCAGGTAGAGCTTGCCCGCCAGATTGTCGATGACCGCCACTTCCTCCGTCACGAGCAACTGGATGTCGGGCAGGCCGAGGTCGTCGGGCGGGGCGGTGTCGGCGAGCTTCTTCTCGATGTAGCGCACCGCGTCATAGCCGAAGTAACCGGCGAGGCCGCCGCAGAAGCGCGGCAGGCCGGGGCGCTGCGCCACCTTGAAGCGCGCCTGGAACTGCGCGATGAATTCGAGCGGGTCGCCTTCGTGCGTCTCGATCACCTGGCCGTCGCGGACGACTTCGCTCACGCCGCCTTTCGGCCCGCTCCGGGCGCGGATCAGCGTGCGGGCCGGCAAGCCGATGAACGAGTAGCGCCCGAAGCGCTCGCCGCCCACCACGGACTCCAGCAGAAACGAGTTGGCGCCGCCGCGCTCGGGCTGCGCGAGCTTCAGGTACAGCGAGAGCGGCGTTTCGAGATCGGCGAGCGCTTCGGCGATCAGCGGGATGCGGTTGTAGCCCTCGTTGGCGAGGGACTGGAATTCGAGTTCGGTCATGTTCCGATCCTGTTCGTGCGGGCCGGTCGCGGCTCGAAAAGGGCGCGGGCGGTGAGCGCGATGGCGGCTGTTGGGTGCATGGTTGCGCTGGCGCTCGCTCGTGTTCCCGGTACCCCGATGGCAGGGCGCCGATGTGCGGATGTTACCCGGCCGTTGGACACGGCGATCCGTTCTTGCGTCGCGCGTCACGCCGGGTAAGGCGAAACGACACGCAGGACAACGGATTACCTCGGCCAGTCAGCCGACGGGTGGGTTACCGCAACAGTTTGGAAACGAGACACGCGCGTAGGCGCAGTGACATAAAAAACGGGGCTGAAGACAAATTTTCACTCAACATGAGCAAACCTCAGCAAACCTCGGGAGAGGTTAGTGCGACCAGCGACGCCAGGGCCAAGCTCCCCGGTCGATGCTGCTCAGACTCCGTTTTTTATTCAGAAACATGAGGAAAAGAGACTTTCAGGTCAGGTGATTGTGCGCTGCGATCGCCTTGGCGGCGTCGAGCAGCGTGGCCACTATACCATCCGATTCGATATTTTGAACAGGTTGGCCGTGATTGTAGCCGTAAGGCACCGTAAGCGTGGCCATGCCGGCCGCGCGGCCCGCGAGTGCGTCGTTCTCCGAATCGCCGATCGCGACGGCCGACTGGGGCGCCACACCGAGCTGGGCGCAGGCGGTCAGCATCGGCAGCGGATCGGGCTTCTTTTGCGGCGTGCTGTCGCCGCCCAGCACGACTTCGAAGTACGGCGCGAGACCATACTGCTGCAGCAACTCCACGGCGAAGCGGTGCGGTTTGTTCGTCACGCAGGCGAGCTTCACGCCGGCCTCGCGCAGCGCGGCAAGGCCTTCTGCAACTTCCGGGTAGAGGCGCGTGTGCTGGCCGTTGATCCTGGCGTACTCGTCCTGGTAGAGCGCGAGGGCCTCTTCGAAGCGGGACTGGGCCTCGGCGGCGGCAAAGCGCGGCGCGAGCACGCTCTTGATCAGGTGCTCCGAGCCTTTGCCGACATAGCCCATCACTTCCTCGCGCGTGGTTTCCTCGGCGTCGAACTGGGCGAGCATGCCGTTCAGACCGGCCGCGAAGTCGTCGGCGGTGTCGACCATCGTGCCGTCCAGGTCGATCAGCGCCGCCTCGATGCGCGGCGCGGCGAAAGTGATCGGCGTATTCATTGCTGCTGGCCGACCGTCGCCAGTTGTGCTCGCATGTGGTCGATCACGGCCTTGTAGTCGGGCTTGCCGAAGATCGCCGAACCCGCGACGAACGTATCCGCGCCTGCAGCCGCGATTTCTGCGATGTTGTCGACCTTCACGCCGCCGTCGATCTCCAGATGAATCTCGCGGCCCGTGCGTTCGCGGTAGGCGTCGAGCTTCGCGCGCGCCTCGCGCAGCTTGTTGAGTGCCTCGGGAATGAACGACTGGCCGCCGAAGCCCGGATTCACCGACATGATCAGCACGAGATCGAGCTTGTCCATGACGTGATCGATGTAGTTGAGCGGCGTGGCCGGGTTGAAGACGAGGCCGGCCTTGCAGCCGTGGTCGCGGATCAGCGAGAGCGTACGGTCGATATGATCCGAGCCTTCCGGGTGGAAACTGATCACGTTCGCACCCGCCTTGGCGAAGTCGGGCACGATACGGTCCACCGGACGCACCATCAGGTGGACGTCGATGGGCACGTCGACGTGCGGGCGGATCGCCTCGCACACGAGCGGCCCGATGGTCAGGTTCGGCACGTAATGGTTGTCCATCACGTCGAAGTGGATCCAGTCGGCGCCTGCCGCGACCACGTTGCGGATTTCCTCGCCAAGGCGCGAGAAGTCGGCGGAGAGAATGCTGGGGGCGATGCGGAATTGCGTCATGGCGAAATCGGATGCAGATAGACGGAAAAACGCCATTTTACCGCCGCTGGCGGGGCGCCGACGGCGCTGCGCACGGCCGGGCCGGCGGCCTTTGCCGGACGCGGCGGCACGGACCGGCGGCATGCCGGACAGGGGCACTCCAGGGCGATTCCTCGATGCGTGCCGGGTTGCGGGCACCCGCTGCATCAAGCAGAATGCGAAACCATATGCCCGACAGGGGGAGACGCCTGCGCCGCCTTGGTGCGTCGGGTTTGCGGGGCTTCGCGGCGTTTGCCGTGCCCGCCTTATCGACCGGAACCAGGATGAGCCAGTACGAATTCAGCGTGACGTCGCAGGTGCGCTACCTGCCCGAAGAATCGGACCCGGAGCGTCGGCAGTACGCGTTCGCCTACACGCTGACCATTCGTAATACCGGACAGGTGAGCGCGCAACTGATCGCCCGCCACTGGGTCATCACCGACAGCGAGAATCACGTACAGGAAGTGAAGGGGCTGGGTGTGGTCGGGCACCAGCCGCTGCTCAAGCCGGGCGAGCAGTTCGAGTACACGAGCTGGGCCGTGATCGCGACGCCCGTGGGCACCATGCGCGGCGAGTATTTCTGCGTGGCGGAGGACGCCGGGCGCTTCGAGGCGCCCGTGCCGGAGTTCGTTTTGCGCATGCCGCGCACGCTGCATTGAACCGTGGCGCGCATTGGCAGTCAGCTACTCCTGACGCCGGTCGTGCGGGTCACGCTTCTTCCTGCCCGACGCGGTCCACACAACGATGAAAATCAACAGGAATAGCGCGAGCAACGCTTCCAGCCCAAACATGAGCATCGGGTATTCGTCGAACAGATCAGACATGGCGGCATCCATCGAGAACAAGCATTGTAGGCGCGATTCGGGGTATGTTTCCGGGCCGATGCCCGGATTCAGGCGTGGGCAAGGTTTGCATGCCGGCCGCATGGCAGGCTGGCTCGGTGCGATTGCATTGGCTGCACTGCTTGCCGCGTGCGGCGGCCCGAGCTACGTGCGGACTGCGCCGCCCACCGGAACGCCGTTGGTGCCCGGCCAGATTGCGGCGGCGCGCCTCACGCCGGTCTCCTGGCAGCAGGTGCCGGGCTGGCAGGACGATTCGCTGATCGGCGTGACGGCGGCGCTGCGTGCGAACTGCTCGCGTCTCGCACGCGATCCGCGCTGGCAGCGCGCCTGCGCGGCAGCCGGGCAGCTTGACGACCTGGACGCGTCCGCTGCCCGCGCGTTCTTCGAAACCTACTTCACGCCCTACCAGTTCGCCAATAGCGATGGCACGCTCGACGGCCTCGTGACCGGCTACTACGAGCCGCTGCTGCGCGGTTCGCGCACGCGGCACGGGATCTATCAGACGGCGCTTTATCACTGGCCGTCGGGCTATCGTGCGGGCACCCCGCTGCCGCCGCGCGCGCAGCTCGAACGTTCTGGCGCGCTCGACGGCAACGAACTGGTGTGGGTGGACGATCCGATCGAGGCGTTCTTCCTGCAGGTGCAAGGCTCGGGCCGCATCACGATGGAAGACGGCAGCGTGATGCGGGTGGGCTTTGGCGGGACCAACAACCAGCCGTACCGGTCGATCGGCAAATGGCTGCTCGACCGCGGCGAGCTGACGCCGGCGCAGGCGACGATGCAGGGCATCAAGGCCTGGGCGCGGGAGAACCCGACGCGCGTGGATGCGCTGCTCGATACGAATCCGCGTTTCGTCTTTTTCCGCGAAATGCCGGGGTCGGAGGGGGCGGAACAGGGTGGCGCCGATGGTCCGATCGGCGCACTTGGAGTTCCGCTTACGCCGGAGCGCTCGATTGCCGTGGATCCGTCGTCGATCCCGCTCGGCACGCCGGTCTTTCTTCAGACCACGCGGCCGCTCACGAATACGCCGCTCAACCGTCTCGTGTTTGCCCAGGACACCGGAACGGCGATCAAGGGCGGCGTGCGCGCCGATTACTTCTGGGGACTTGGCGACGACGCGGGCGACCTTGCCGGCAAGATGAAGCAGGGCGGCCGGATGTGGTTGCTGTTCCCGAATTCGTAAGATTGGCGTGTGCTTCGATGCACGTGAAAAAGCCGGTGATTTGCCGGCTTTTTCGTTTGGTACGCACTTTGTCCAGGTTTCGCCCTGGAGAGCGCGTCCGGGCGGCGGCTGGATATTACTTCGGACGTTTGTCGATCACGCGCTTCGCTTTGCCCACCGACCGCTCGATGCCGTTTACGTCGAGCACGTTCACGCTGGCGGTCACGCCGATCAGTGCCTTGATCTCGTAGGCCAGCGCGTCGCGTGCTTTCTCGAGCGCGGCGCCGTCGGGGGCGCTTTCCGGGCACGGCTCGACGTTCAGCGTCATTACGTCGAGCGGCCCTTCCTTCGTGAGCACGATCTGGTAGTGCGGCGCGAGCGCGTGCTGCTTGAGCAGCAACTCCTCGATCTGCGTCGGGAACACGTTCACGCCGCGGATGATGAGCATGTCGTCCGAACGCCCGGTGATCTTTTCCATGCGGCGCATGGTGCGCGCGGTACCGGGCAAGAGACGCGTGAGATCGCGCGTGCGGTAGCGGATGATCGGCAGCGCCTCTTTCGTGAGCGACGTGAACACCAGTTCGCCGAACTCGCCGTCGGGGAGCACTTCGCCCGTTTCCGGATCGATGATCTCGGGATAGAAATGATCTTCCCAGATCGTGGGGCCGTCCTTGGTTTCGGCACACTCCGAGGCGACGCCTGGACCCATGACTTCGGAAAGCCCGTAGATGTCGACCGCGGTGATGCCCATACGATGCTCGATGGCGGTGCGCATGTCGTTGGTCCAGGGCTCGGCGCCGAAGATGCCGATGCGCAGCGAGCAACTGGCCGGGTCGATGCCCTGACGCTCCATTTCGTCGGCGATCGCGAGCATGTAGCTCGGGGTGACCATGATGATGTCGGGCCGGAAATCCTGGATCAGTTGGACCTGCTTTTCGGTTTGACCGCCGCCGAACGGAATCACGGTGAGACCGGCGCGCTCGGCGCCGTAGTGCGCGCCCAGGCCGCCGGTGAAGAGCCCGTAACCGTAGCTCACGTGGACCTTGTCGCCGCGCCGGGCGCCGGAAGCGCGCACCGAACGCGCGACGAGATTCGCCCAGGTGTCGATATCGCGCGCCGTGTAGCCGACCACGGTCGGCTTGCCCGTGGTGCCCGACGAAGCGTGAATGCGCGAGATCTGTTCTTGCGGGACGGCGAACATCCCGAACGGATAGTTGTCGCGCAGATCCTTCTTGGTCGTGAACGGAAAGCGCGCGAGATCGGAGAGCGACTGCACCTGCGACGGATGCACGCCCGCTTCGTCGAATTTGCGGCGGTAGACCGGCGAATTCTCGTAAGCGTGATTAAGCGACCATTTCAGCCGTTCGAGCTGAAGCGCCGCAAGTTCGTCGCGGCTCGCCGTTTCGATCGGCTCGAGCGGCAGCGTGGTAGTCATCGGTGTCTCCTGGATCTTGGGTGTGTTACGTGAGGGCGTGAGGAATCGAGCGGGCGGACGCGGCTCACTCCGCGACCGGAATGACGGTGCCTCGAATTTGCGCGGACTTGCCCCTGAAAAGCGCGACGGTCTCGCCCGCGCGGTTCGTTACGCGGATGTCGTAGACGCCGTTGCGCCCCGAAAGAATTTGTTCGATCGCTTCGGCCGTGAGCACGTCGTCGGGCTGGACCGGGCGCAGGAATTCGATCGAGCAGCCGGCGGCGACAGTGTTCACGTTGTACGAATTACAGGCGAACGCGAAAGTCGAGTCGGCCAGCGTGAAGATCAGGCCGCCGTGGCAGATCTGATGGCCGTTCAGAAACTCGGGCCGCACGGCCATGGAGAGGCGCGCGTAGCCCGCGCGCACTTCGAGCAGTTTCATGCCGAGCGCGCGGCTGCAAGCGTCGGCGTCGTACATGGCTTGCGCCGTGGCGCGTGCGAGTTCGTCCGGGGACATGGCGGCGGGCGTTGACGTTTGCGTGGACATATCAGCGGCCCTCGAAGCGCGGCGCGCGCTTTTCGATGAACGCCTTCACGCCTTCTGCGTAGTCGTATGAGGCGCCGAGTTCGCGTTGCAGATCGCGTTCGAGATCGAGCTGCTGGTCGAGCGTCCGGGAAGCCGATGCGCGCATTGCCTCGCGCGTTGCCACGATCGCGCGCGTGGGTTGCTTCGCGAGCTGCGCGGCGAATGCGGCGGCCGTGGCGGCGAGTTCGGCGTCGTCGGTCACCTGCCAGACGAGGCCCCAGCTTTCGGCCTTTTCGGCAGGGAGCTTGTCGCCAGTCATCGCGAGGCCGAGGGCGCGCGCCATGCCCACGCGCTTCGGCAGGAACCACGTACCGCCGGAGTCGGGTACGAGGCCGATCTTCACGAAGGCCTGGATGAAGCTGGCCGACCGTGCCGCGAGCACGATGTCGCACGCAAGCGCCAGATTCGCGCCGGCGCCGGCTGCGGTGCCGTTGACGGCGGCGATCACGGGCATCGGCAGCGCCTGGAGGCGCTTGATCAGTGGATTGAAATACTCTGCGATCAGCGTGCCGAGGTCCGTCATGGCGCCAGGCGTGAAGTCGAGATCGGCGAGGTCCTGGCCTGCGCAGAAGCCGCGACCGGCACCGGTCAGCACGAGCGCACGCGCGCCCGAGGCGACGACCTCGTCGAGCGCGGCTGCGAGTTCGCGGTGCATTGCGCGGGTGAAGCTGTTGAGTTTGTCGGGGCGGTTCAGCGTGATCGTTGCCACGCCGGTGGAGGCGTCGGTCTCGACGCGGATCGCTTCGTAGGACATCGGTTGTCTCCGATCAGATTCGTTCGATGGCGAGGGCAATACCCTGACCGACGCCGATACACATCGTGCAAAGCGCGTACCGTCCTTGCGTGCGCTCGAGCTGATACAGCGCCGTCGTGACGAGCCGCGCGCCGGAGGCCCCGAGCGGATGACCGAGCGCGATCGCGCCGCCGTTGGGATTGACGCGCTCATCGTCGTCCTTCAGCCCGAGCTGGCGCAGCACAGCGAGCCCTTGCGACGCGAAAGCCTCGTTCAGCTCGATGACGTCGAATTGCGCGAGCGTCATGCCGAGCTGCTTCAGCAGCTTCTGCGTAGCGGGTGCCGGACCCATGCCCATGATGCGCGGCGCAACGCCGGCCGTCGCCATGCCAAGCACGCGGGCGCGGCGGCGCAGGCCGTACTGGCTGGCGGCGGCTTCGTTGGCGATGAGCAGTGCGCAGGCGCCGTCGTTGACCCCCGACGCGTTGCCTGCCGTCACGCTGCCGTCGGGGCGCACGACGCCCTTGAGCTTCGCGAGCGTTTCCAGCGACGTTTCGCGCGGATGTTCGTCGAGCGCGACGCGGATCGGATCGCCTTTCTTCTGCGCAATGTCCACCGGAACGATTTCGTGCGCGAGCGTACCGTCCCTCTGCGCGCGGGCCGCCTTCTGCTGGCTGCGCAGCGCGAAGGCGTCCTGGTCGGCGCGGCTGATACCGAACTCGACTGCGACGTTCTCGGCGGTTTCCGGCATCGAATCGATACCGTACTCGCGCTTCATCAATGGGTTGACGAAGCGCCAGCCGATGGTGGTGTCGTAGATGCTGGCGTCGCGCGCGAATGCCGAAGCCGCCTTGCCCATGACGAAAGGTGCGCGCGTCATGCTCTCCACGCCGCCCGCGATCATGAGTCGCGCTTCACCCGCCTTGATCGCGCGTGCCGCGCTGCCGACGGCGTCGAGGCTCGAGCCGCACAGGCGGTTGATCGTGGTGCCGGGTGCGTCCGTTGGCAGGCCCGCGAGCAGGGCGGACATGCGCGCGACGTTGCGGTTGTCTTCGCCGGCCTGGTTTGCACAGCCGTAAAGGACGTCGTCGAGCGCGCGCCAGTCCACACCCGGGTTGCGTTCGACGAGCGCGCGGATCGGCACGGCGCCGAGGTCGTCCGCGCGGACGTCTTTCAGTGCGCCGCCGTAGCGGCCGAACGGAGTGCGAATCGCGTCGCAGATATAGGCTTCGGTCATCTCGGAGTTCCTGGAGGCGGAGCGCGCAAGTGCGCCCTGCCTTTCATGCTAGAGGGACAGGGGATCGGGCGCCATTCGGCCAAACGGCATAGGCCGTTCAGCCGACTACGACCGGTGCCGCTTTCGGTTCAACATGGACTCGGCTCTGAACCACACGGAAGCGGTTCGCCACGAATGCGGCGTCGGCCAGCGCTGCGTTCGCAGCGGGGTTCGCGCCCGTGCCGTGGAAGTCCGAGAACGCCGCCGACTGATTGACGAACACGCCGCCTGTCAGGTTGATCGAAAGCGCCACGCCACCAGTGATCGAGGCTTCGTGGGCCGCGTCGATGACGGCGTCATCGGTGCTGTAGACGGAGAGGGTGAGCGCGCCGTGGTCGTGGGCGATCGATCCGGCCAGCTCGAGCGACTGCGCGGTCGAGTCGGTGGCGATCACGAACGAGATCGGGCCGAACCATTCGCGCGTGAACGATGCTGCGTCGCGGGCGGCATCGAGCGAGAGCACGAGCGGTGTGCGCACGCGTGCGCCGGGGAATTGCGGATGCTCGAGCGTCTGGCTGTCGGCCAGCACCGTGCCCAGTTGGCGTGCCTCGTCGATGCGTGCCGTGACGCTTTCGTTCTGAATCGAGCCAAGTACTTCCACGGCGCGGGCCGGATCGGCCACGAACTTCTGGACGGCGCCGCTAATTGCCTGCGCGACGGCCTCGAAGCTCATGTGGCCTTCGGCCGTACGAATACCGTCACGCGGGACGTAAATGTTCTGCGGTGCGGTGCACATCTGGCCCGAGTACAGCGAGAGCGAGAAGGCGATGTTGCGTGCTGCGGCCTTCGGATCGTCCACCGAATCGATCACGATCTGGTTGACGCCCGCTTTCTCGGTATAAACCTGGGCCTGATGGGCGTGCTGTTCGAGCCAGTCGCCGTTTTGCGTACTGCCGGTGAAATCGATGAGCTTGATCTCGGGGCGCAGTGCGAGCGACTGCACGAGCGCGCCGTCGTTGGGATCGGTGGCGAGCAGCGTGATCACGTTCGGGTCGAAGCCGGCCTCGCGCAGCACATCGCGTGCGATGCGCACCGTGATCGCGAGCGGAAGGATCGCGCCCGGATGCGGCTTGACGATGACGGTGTTGCCGGTCGCGAGATCGGCAAAAAGCCCGGGGTAGCCGTTCCAGGTCGGGAACGTGCAGCAGCCGAGCACGAGGCCCGTGCCGCGCGGTACGACCGTGTAGCGCTTCTGCATGGCGAGCGGCGGGTTCTTGCCCTGCGGCTTCTCCCAATGCGCGTCGGCCGGGATGCGGCGCAACTGGTCCCAGGCGTACGCGACAGCTTCGAGCGCACGGTCCTGCGCATGGGGGCCGCCTGCCTGGAAGGCCATCATGAACGCCTGGCCGGTGGTGTGCATGACGCTATAGGCAATCTCGAAGCTCGCACGATTCAGGCGTTCGAGAATTTCGAGGCTGACACCCACCCATGCCTGCGGGCCCGCAGCGCGCCAGTTGCGCTGCGCCTCGCTCGCGGCAGCGATGAGCTGGTCGGGCGTCGCCTTCGGATAGCGGGCGCCGATTGCAAAGCCGAACGGCGAGACCTCACTGCCTACGGTTTCACTGGTGGTCGGCTGGTCGAGTTCGAACGTACGGTTCAGGTGCCCCTTGAACGCGGCTTCGCCGTCGGCGCTGGCGGTTTCCCCGTACACTTTTGGACTGGGCATTTCGGCAAACGGGCTCCAGTAACCACGAGTCTCGATGGCGGCGACCGCCTTCTGCAGCACGTTTTCGTGCCGGGCAAACAAGGGATGTGTCATGGGGCAAACGTAGATTGAGGGGTTGGACTAGACCCGCGCCGATTAATTAACCGACCGGTTGGTTGGCAAATGTTAGCATTAGTCAAAGTTTGGCGTGAAAGTTTTTTTGGGGACTTTTCTTAGAGGTAAGGAGGATGTATGGGGTACGAGAACATTCTGGTCGAGACACGCGGCAAAGTTGGCCTGATTACGCTTAACCGGCCGAAGGCGCTCAACGCGTTGAACGATGCCCTGATGGACGAGCTTGGCACGGCGCTGAAGGCATTCGACGCGGATGAGGGCATCGGCGTGATCGTCATCACGGGCAGCGAAAAAGCGTTCGCAGCCGGCGCCGATATCGGCATGATGGCGAGCTACACCTTCATGGACGTCTATAAGGGCGACTACATCACGCGGAACTGGGAGACGATCCGCACGATCCGCAAGCCGATCATTGCTGCGGTCGCCGGCTTTGCGCTGGGCGGCGGCTGCGAACTGGCGATGATGTGCGACATCATCTTTGCGGCGGATACGGCGAAGTTCGGCCAGCCGGAGATCAAGCTTGGTGTGATCCCCGGGGCGGGCGGAACGCAGCGCCTGCCGCGCGCGGTTTCGAAGGCGAAGGCAATGGATCTGTGTCTGACCGCCCGGATGATGGATGCCGCCGAGGCTGAGCGTGCCGGCCTTGTCTCACGCGTGATTCCGGCTGCCGATTTGCTGAGCGAGGCGATTGCGGCGGCGGCCACGATCAGCGAATACTCGCTGCCAGCGGTGATGATGGCGAAGGAGTCGGTGAACCGCGCCTACGAAACTACGTTGGCGGAGGGGGTGCACTTCGAGCGCCGCATGTTCCATTCGCTCTTTGCGACAGAGGATCAAAAAGAGGGGATGGCCGCGTTCATGGAGAAGCGCAAGCCGGCCTTCAAGAACAAGTGACGCCGGTGGGCCTGTCGCTGCGAGTTGGCGGCAGGCAAAATTTTTCTCGTATCCCCTTGCGTGATGCTGCGGAGGGGCGGTAGGATTCGCCCCCTTCGCAGTTCAGATGTACGGGCAGCGGGGCCGCCGGAGGGAAAC
>NZ_JBANLK010000056.1:0-36229 GCF_054968425.1 Paraburkholderia sp. AV2 | reverse complement strand
ACCGCCTTCTCCTGCCTCCTCCCTACGCCGCATACACCACTTCCGACGATAACTCTTCAATGACGCCCCTCCTCCGGATGATCCGGACGATTTCATGCCATTTTCAGTAACTCCCCTATGAGAAAGACATAGAGAAAAGATCCTGAAACACGAGAAAATCATCCGGATCATCCGGCGGCGAGTCAGAGGTTTCGCATGGCCGCCTGTTTGCCCGCGCTGTTCAACGCAATCCCGCTGGCGCATTTGTTGCCGCTGCCTGCCTTAACTATCGGAATATTCCGCTCCACCAGCCGCCGACCGAAGGCTTGCCGTGTCATCGGATGCTTGTAGCCCGACTCGCGCGCCCATACCGAATATGCCCTGTAGAGTTCAGCCGTCGGCGTGATCGCCCCCGCAACGAAATCCACGTGCTCATCAACCCACTGCCCGAGCATGTCCATGTCAGTCTGATAGGCGGCCCCAGCGGCTCTCACCTCCGCTGGTGGATTCAACCCCTGCCGCTGCCAGTCCCGCAACCCGGCTAGCGCCCAGTTCAAAACGCCCGCACCCTCTCCGCGCAGCTTCTCCGATAATTTCTCGTCGCACTCGGCGTCGCTGATAGTTTCTTCAAACGGAACCAATCGGACTCGACGCCATATCCCATGATCACCGCCCGAAATAACCGGCCGGTGGTTGCCGACAATCATCAGCTTGTGCGTCGGTGCCCACTCAACATACGATCCATACGGATTTCTCGCCTGCATCGTATCGCCGCCGGTCATACCCTTGATCGTGGCCTCAGCAAAGCGAGCACTTTCCTCCAGTTCCGATGCGAGCGCGAGACGACGCCCCTTGAGCAACATGAGATCCGGGCTGGCGGCACCGGGATCACGCTTCGCAAGCATCAAAGTCGTCGTCGGAAGCACAACGGCATAGTCACCCAGCAGCCAACGAAGTAGCTCGGCGTATGTCGTCTTTCCGTTACGGCCCAGACCGTACAGAAACGCAAAACACTGCTCACGCACGTCGCCAGTCAAGGAATATCCTGCGAGCCGCCGGAGAAACGGCGCAAGATCCGGCTTCCCCCTCGTGATACGCTCGATGAAGGCGTCAAGGGTTGGTGCCACAGCATTTGAATCAAACGCAACGGCACAACGCTTGGTCACTTTCAACGATGGGACAACCGCCAAAAGCTGGCCGGATCGGAGATCAAGCACGCCGTTCGCCACGCCGAGCAACATAGGATCAGCATCCAACTCGTTCAGTCGAACGGTCATGCCCGGTTCAGACTGCGCCAGCTTGACCATCGAATTAATTCGTTGCTCGGTGCTGCTTCGCTCAACATGCGCCATAAGGCGCTTGGTCTTAACGTCATCGGGGGCCGCCTGCCATCGTTGGGCGGCATAGGAACGAAGTTCAGCAATTGCCGACTTAGCTGCTCGTACATCCTCACCCGGCGACGCATGCACCCAGCCAACGCCGTCTTCAAAGCTCAGAACGTCATCGGTTTCGTGGACAAACAACAATCTGTTCACATTCAGATGCGCGTAAATCTTTCCGTTTCGGATGTCGCCAGTGGCACCATCATCAATCTCGGCAACGCGTTGCGGCGTCCCCTCCGCTTGCCAACCGGCAAGCTTCGCATAGTGAACCAACGAGCCAAATCCGATGCCCCGATTCGGTCTAAAAGACTTCCAAATCTTCGCGAATTCGGCCTCGTCAAAAACCTCCGGCACGGTTCTGCTCCATTCGCGAGCGATGCTCTCGGCGCAGCTCCAGCCAGTCGCGGCGATTGCCCAGACAATATTGCGCCACTGCTCACGATCGCAATTTGCCGGTATTCTCGCCACCATCGACTCGACCCGCCCGATCTCCTCCGGCGTTTCCAATGGAGCCGAAACGCCTGCTCCCGCCGTCAAGTTATTCGCGGGAAACGACACATGGGCCGGCGGGGCCATCGAGCGGCCAAGCGCGATCAAATAATCAGGATCGAGCCATGCCCCCGTGTTGCTTTCGCAGAACGCGTCGGACGCCGTTTCTGGCGGGCAACTCGGCAAGTAGTACAAGCGCGAAGGGTCTCGACACTGGCGATCACAGTGTCCATCGAGAAGGGCGTTAAGCCCCTGCCAAACCTCCGGCCACTCCTCCTTGGTGCAATCGCGGGAAAGGGGGAATACGATCCGATACTTGACGATACCGTTGAGCCGCCTGGGTTCGTGCCCATGAGACGAATGCGCGATCCAAGTGTAGCCGTCGATGTTGGGGCGAAGCAGTTCCAGCATAGGCGCACGCTTCGTCACAGACACAATTAGCCCCGTCGTCTTATCCTTCTGCCCCTCGGTGTCAATGTCGGCGACGGCCATCGAAATTGCCCCAACGTTGTCTTTAGCTCTGGTCGCCCCCGGCATCATCTTCACTGGTGCAAACGCGGCACCTGATTTCCTCACACGGATATCGCGCTTCGCCAACAGCGTCGAAACTTGGAGCCACGTTCCATGGTTCTGCTTGCCCGTGATATCCGTCTCACCGGCGTAACGCATAACGGCCAGTTTGCGTTCATCGCGCTGACGACCCGAGGCCGTAGTCATACGAGCCTCCACGTTCTGTCTTGCGCGGGAGCATAAAGGGCGTTGAGCAGTTCAGCGAACAGCTGCCAGTTCTCCTCAGCCACGAATAACCCGCTTGTCTCCCCGACGTGGCGCCACCGCTCTGGCGGTGAAATCAGCGGATCTACTGCGCACATATCGCACACGGCAACGATCTCGATTGCCGTAATAACCCCTTGGTCTACGCTTTTGTGGATCGCAAAACAGAATCCGTCGTGCACGTCCCCGCAATGTGCGCACGTGGTCATACGTCCTGACTCATGCAAATCGGTGAAAGCGAACGGCAGCACCGCCACGACATCATCCGCGTAGTTTTGTGCGGTGTAGCCCGAGCGAAGACGTTTCGAATGCTTCATTCTCCGCCCCCTTCCGTTTGACGAATGAGTTTTCGAATGTCTTCGACGCGCCACGCCGTGATCCGAACGCCAAGCGTCTTGACTGCGGGCGGGTAACGCCCCGTTCGAACTCCCTCCCACCAAGTGGATTTGCTGACGGGAATAATTGCTGGGACTGGAGGAATAGCGCGCGAGTCGCCGATGATCTGACGTAGGCGCAGATAGCCAGTTTCAGGTAGTTGGTACATAGATGCCGTCCGTTGTTGGCTGAAGACAGGCACCATCGTATTGGGGCGGACTTCGGCACTCTATCCGCCCAAGACCACATAGTTAGCCCTTCTTAGGGGGCTTGACAATCTTCGATATTTCAACCCCGATCAGACTCGTATCGAGAACGACATTGGTAATATCCGCTACGGTGCTATGCAGCGATTTGGCATACTCCGACGCAATATATTTCGCGAGTTCACGCACAAAATACAGCTTGCGGAAGTCATCTGACTGCCCAGACACTCGCTCCACAACGCGGGATTTCAACATCGCTTCGCTCGCGAGATTTTCAGCTTGACGAGCGAGCGCGTCCAAGATGTCAATTATGGGAGGCCATTCGCGCAGCAGGGAGTGTGCACACGTAACGCGAGTCATTCCGTCCAAGTTTTCCCAGCCGGCGATTCCATTGATATCCATTGCCTCAGAAGAGAAGAACTCATATACACGCCGATCCAATGCACCATCAGCTATGGCGAGCGACAACTCCTGTGCTTGCCCTGCGATCTTCAAATAATCGTCACGCTCGGCCGAGCGCAGTTTGGTCGGCGGCTTGCGGCTTGCATCCTCAATGACGACTATTTCCCTAAACAACAACCAGGCGTGGTCGGCGTGTCTCGCGTGTTTACCGAGCGTGCGCCATGCGCCATCCATTTCCGCACGGGTAATCAGGCGCTCAAGAATGTCTCGTCCCCTCCCTATGACTTTTGTGTCGTAACGCTTGATCAATGTGTCCGGTGCATACTTTACATATCCGGGCATTCACGCCTCCTCGATCGATGCACGTGCCAAATACTTCTCGCCTTCGGCTCATCGACCTCAAGCGCTTCTCGCCGTAATGCTCACCACGTTACCCGCCATAGAAATCGCCGTTTGGCGGTCAATCTCGTCCGCCAGATACTGCAACGCACGCCGCCGTTCCATCTCCAACTCGTGATGGTGATAGCTCGCGGCCGTCAGGCTGCGCTCGGCGTGTGCCAACAGTAACTCGACTACATCGCGACCGAAGCCATGTTCGCGCAACAGCGTCGCTGCGGTACCGCGCGTGCCGTGCGGGGAAAACTCCGGAACGCCAAAGTCCAAACGCTTGAACAAGTGATTGAGAGTCGCATCAGCCATCGGCACGACCGCCCGGAACGCGGACGGAAACACATACTCGCCGTCACCGGTCAATGCCCGTTGCACAGCAAGTAGCTCCAGCGCTTGACCAGACAAATACACGCGATGCGGGCGTCTTGACTTCATGCGTTCGGCCGGGATATCCCACTGCGCTTTGTCGATGTCGAACTCCCGCCACTTCGCGCGCAACACTTCAACCTTGCGACACATGCTATACATCAGCAATCTTGCCGCCGCCGTTGTGGACGGATACGCTCCCTGCTTGCCCAACGCCCGCCAGAAGGCCCCCAGTTCCGATTCGTTCAGATGCCGATGGTGCTCGGCCTTCGGAACCCGGATGACACCGCACAGCGGCAATGCCGGATTCGATTCAACCAACAGTTTCTGGATCGCGTAGTTGTAGACCTGTTGAATGAGCACCCGCACGTTCTCCGCCGTGTTCGGGGTCTCACGCCTCTGTTCAATAATTGCAAGTACATGGGCGGGCTTCACATCCTCCAGTGCCTTGCTGCCAATGTCAGGCCATACGAACCGATCCAATAGCGAGCGCATTTGCGCACGGTAACCGTCGGATTTGCCACCTAATCGTTCGTCCAGCCATTTGAGCGAGAACGCCTTAAACTGCCCTTCGCCGGCCGTCAGGATCGCCCGAGCCTTCCTCTCAGCCTCGTCGGTTCGCTTGTGCGCGGCCGGATCCTGCCCCTGCTCCAGCATTGCCCGATATTCCGCATGGCGGTCACGCGCGTCGGCAACGGCAATTTCAGGATAACGGCCTATCGTTACCTCCCGCCGTTTGCCGTCCATCCGATATTGATATGCCCACGTCTTGGATCCACCGGGCTGGACCATCACAAACAACCCGCCCCCATCAGCCAGCTTGTACGCCTTCTCTTTCGGTTTCGCGTTGTTCAGGCGCGTTGGCGTCAAGACATAATTGAAGTGCCTGCCCCGGCTCATACCCCCTCCCAATGGAGTGAATGGAGGTGGATTAGCGCGTAAATCCCCGCCAACTTCCCCTCCAAAAAACATGGATTCCCCTACACGCTATCGGACTAAGAAAAACAAAAACCCCGACGACACATAGTGTACATCGGGGTTTACCGGACTTCTTCGGATCACATCGATTTCATTTACATATTTTCGATCATCACCTGGCCGAATCCCGAGCACGACACCTGCGTCGCGCCTTCCATCAGGCGTGCGAAGTCATAGGTCACGCGCTTCTGGAGAATCGATTTCTCCATCGAAGCGATGATGAGATCGGCGGCCTCGGTCCAGCCGAGGTGGCGCAGCATCATTTCGGCCGAGAGAATCTCCGAGCCCGGATTGACGTAGTCCTTGCCGGCATACTTCGGCGCGGTGCCGTGCGTGGCCTCGAACATCGCCACCGAGTCCGAGAGGTTGGCGCCCGGCGCAATGCCGATGCCACCCACCTGGGCCGCCAGCGCGTCGGAGATATAGTCGCCGTTCAGGTTCAGCGTCGCGATCACGTCGTATTCGGCGGGGCGCAACAGGATCTGCTGCAGGAACGCGTCGGCAATCACGTCTTTGATGACGACGTCGCCGCCCGTCTTCGGGTTCTTCACTTTCATCCACGGACCGTCGTCGATCAGTTCCGCGCCGAACTCGCGCTGCGCGAGCGCATAGCCGTAGTCGCGGAATGCGCCTTCGGTGAATTTCATGATGTTGCCTTTGTGCACGAGCGTCACCGAGCGGCGCTCGTTGTCGAGCGCGTACTGGATCGCCTTGCGCACGAGGCGGTCGGTGCCCTCGCGCGAGACCGGCTTGATGCCGAGGCCCGACGACTCGGGAAAGCGGATCTTCGACACGCCCATCTCGTCGCGCAGGAACTTGATGATCTTCTTCGCGCCTTCCGATTCGGCCGGCCATTCGATGCCCGCGTAGATGTCTTCCGAGTTCTCGCGGAAGATCACCATGTTGACCTTCTCCGGCGCACGCACCGGCGAGGGCACGCCCTTGAAGTACTGCACGGGGCGCAGGCATACGTAGAGATCCAGTTGCTGGCGCAGCGCCACGTTCAGCGAGCGGATGCCGCCGCCCACCGGCGTCGTGAGCGGCCCCTTGATGGAGACGACATACTCCTTCACGGCGTCGAGCGTCTCCTCGGGCAGCCACACGTCGGGGCCGTAGAGACGCGTGGCTTTCTCGCCCGCGTAGATCTCCATCCAGTGCAGCTTGCGCTGGCCGCCGTAGGCCTTCGCCACCGCCGCGTCGACAACCTTGATCATCACCGGCGTGATGTCGACGCCCGTGCCGTCGCCTTCGATATACGGGATGATCGGCTGATCGGAGACGTTGAGCGAGAAATCCGCGTTGACGGTGATCTTGTCACCGTCCGTCGGAACCTTGATGTGCTGATACGGCATGATCGACTCCAGTTAGGGACCTGGCTGGTAGTAGCAGTAGCGAATCGTGCGCTGCGCGGCCGGCGCGGTCGATGCTCGCGGCGAGAAGATGTAGCGTCGCATGCTGCGCACCGCCCGTCCGCGTGACGGTCTGGGCGTTATTCTAGCCCACGCCCTGCAATGGCGTGCCACCCGGCAGGACTCCCGCGCAGACGTCGATGTCTTATGTCTTATAGAAGACACGCGATACGATCGGGCGGGTTATGCATTAAGATTCCGCCGCGCCCCACAGCCATCACTCACGACTCGCCCGCTTTCCATGCGCTTAATCGCCCTCAATAAACCGTTCGGTACGATTTGCCAGTTTTCGCCGCACGAAACCCGTCTGACGTTGGCCAACTGGGTCAGGACACCGGGCGTCTATCCGGCCGGCCGGCTCGATGCGGACAGCGAGGGGCTCCTGCTGCTCACCGACGACGGCGCACTCCAGGCACGCATTGCCGAACCGCGGCGCAAGCTCGTGAAGCGCTACTGGGCACAGGTCGAAGGCGAGCCCGATGCCGCGGCGCTTGCCACGCTCGAACGCGGCGTGGATCTCGGCGACTTCGTGACGCAGCCCTGTCGCGCAACGGTGATTGCCTCCCCCGAACCTCTCTGGCCGCGCAACCCGCCCATTCGCTACCGTGCGTCGATTCCCACGACATGGGTCGAACTCGCGATCAGCGAAGGCAAGAACCGACAGGTCCGTCGCATGACAGCGGCCGTCGGATTTCCCACGCTGCGGCTCGTGCGCGTCGCGATCGGTGCGCTCGATATTTTTTCGCTCGACCTCGCCCCCGGCGCAAGCATCGAGGTTCCCACCGACGCGCCATGGCAGTCTGCACGCCGCACGCCCTCGTCCAAATGACTGTTGCGTAAGCACTTTTTGATTCGACGCAAATAGCGCGACGTCGTGCTCGCTGTCGTTGCAGTGATTTGCAAGCGAAATAGAAATTTCGCGTCAACCGCCTCGCGAGACCGCGCGTTATTCGACGCAGATGCCCTCCGAAGCTATCCGGCATTCAGCCTTCAGGTACCCGCCTTGCGCGCGCAAGCCGTCATGACGTGGTCCGGACCGCTGGCAGATGCGTTCGCGAATTCATTCGATTTTCTCGACCGCGCCTGTCAACCGAAAGGTGGATGGCACGTTTACCGACCTGATCCAATAACCGGGTCACTTGGTTAATTAACTCAAGCTGAGGATTCACAACATGAACAAACTGATCGCTGCTCTGATCGCTGGCCTCTTCGCAACGGCTGCATTCGCACAAGCTTCGGCTCCGGAAGCTGCTTCGGCTGCTCCGGCTGCTGCTGCTTCGTCGGCTCACAAGGCAATGAAGAAGAAGTCGCACAAGAAGTCGCACAAGAAGGCCGCTGCTGCTGAAGCCGCTTCGGGCGCTTCGGAGTAAGCTTTTTGTAAGGCGCATCGACGATCGGCATTCGTTGCCGCTCTTCATCGCGTTGAAAGGCAGAGCGTCGCAAGGCGTTCTGCCTTTTTGTTTTTGGGCGCTGCAATCCGCGCGTTTTTCCGTGCCGCGCATGGCGTGTCATCGTTCGTAGCCGACACGCTTTGACCCGCTTCGACTTACTCGCGTAACATGCGCGAGTTAATCTCAAGCAAGGAGTCCTGTCGTGCGATTTTCCCTGCGCCCGCTTGTCGGGTCGCTTCTCGTGCCGCTATTTGCGCGCTACGCGTTCGCCATTGCCTTGCCGTTCGCCGCCGCCGCGAGCCTGGCCGCGGCCACATTCGCCATGCCCAGCGTCGCCCACGCCCAGCAGATGCCTCCCGGCGCGAAGCAGCCCGGCGACTTCCCGCGCGTGAAGCTGACTGCCGGCATGTTCGTGATCGATGCCGCCGTGGCTGCCAACGACGCGGACCGCGAACAGGGCCTCATGTATCGCACCCAGCTCGCGCCGAACGAAGGCATGCTGTTCGTGTTCGGCGAAAACGCCGTGCACTGCTTCTGGATGAAGAACACGCTGATCCCGCTGTCGATCGCGTTCATCCGCCAGGACGGCACGGTCACCGACATCGACGAGATGCAGGCCGAAACGACCAACAACCACTGTCCGCGTAACAACGGCTACTACGCGCTCGAAATGAGCCAGGGATGGTTCACGTCGAAGGGCATCAAGCCGGGCATGAAGATCGAAGGTCTGCCGCCCGTGCAGTGAGATCCGCCTGACGCACGCCAGCGCTTGTTCGGCGAACGCTGCGGCGCTCGCAGCGGAACTGCCCGGGCGCGCCGCCGCTCCCCATCCTGCCGGCCGGCCCCGCTTCCCGCGGCGCCGGTTTTTTCTTGCCGTTTCGGAACGCTCGCGGGCTCCCCGCCCAACGCGCCTGTCCGCACCAGGCCGGCGTAGGCCCGCGGCCCCTGCGGCGCAACCCGGCGTACCTGACGCGCTTCCAGCAAAAGCGCCGCCGAGGCGCTATCCTAGTATTCTGGCTTGCGCGGCGCCCTGGGCGCCGCGCGTTGCGCCGGGTGCGCGCGCAGCTCGCGCCGCGCGGCGTCCGGCACCTTCCACGGCGCGTATTCCAAGGAGATCACCGTGCCTCGCAAGACTCCCATCGAGCGCTATCGCAACATCGGGATCAGCGCTCACATCGATGCCGGCAAAACCACCACGACCGAACGGATCCTGTTCTACACCGGCGTGAATCACAAGCTCGGCGAGGTTCACGACGGCGCGGCGACCATGGACTGGATGGAACAGGAACAGGAGCGCGGCATCACGATCACCTCGGCCGCGACCACCGCGTTCTGGAAGGGCATGGCCGGCAACTACCCCGAGCACCGCATCAACATCATCGACACCCCGGGGCACGTCGACTTCACCATCGAAGTCGAGCGCTCCATGCGCGTGCTCGACGGCGCGTGCATGGTGTACGACTCCGTGGGCGGCGTGCAGCCGCAGTCGGAAACGGTGTGGCGCCAGGCGAACAAGTACAAGGTGCCGCGCATCGCGTTCGTCAACAAGATGGACCGCGTGGGCGCGGACTTCTTTCGCGTGCAGCGGCAGATCGGCGAGCGCCTGAAGGGCGTGGCCGTGCCGATCCAGATTCCGGTGGGCGCCGAGGATCACTTCCAGGGCGTGGTCGATCTCGTGAAGATGAAGGCGATCGTCTGGGACGACGAGAGCCAGGGCGTGAAGTTCGAGTACGAGGACATCCCGGCCAATCTCGTCGAACTGGCGCACGAATGGCGCGAGAAGATGGTCGAGGCCGCCGCCGAGGCGGACGAAGTGCTGCTCGAAAAGTACCTCGAAGATCACGAGAGCCTGACCGAAGAGGAAATCAAGGGCGCGCTGCGCAAACGCACGATCGCGAACGAGATCGTGCCGATGCTGTGCGGCAGCGCGTTCAAAAACAAGGGCGTGCAGGCGATGCTCGACGCGGTAATCGACTACCTGCCCTCGCCCGTGGACATCCCCGCGATTCTCGGCCACGACCTTCACGACAAGGAAATCGAGCGCCATCCAAGCGACGACGAGCCGTTCTCCGCGCTTGCGTTCAAGATCATGACCGACCCCTTCGTCGGACAACTGATCTTCTTCCGCGTCTACTCGGGCGTGGTCGAATCGGGCGACACCGTGCTCAACGCGACGAAGGACAAGAAGGAGCGTCTCGGCCGGATCCTGCAGATGCATGCGAACGAGCGCAAGGAAATCAAGGAAGTGCGCGCGGGCGACATCGCGGCGGCGGTCGGCCTGAAGGAAGCGACCACGGGCGACACGCTCTGCGATCCGGCCCACGCCATCGTACTCGAAAAGATGATCTTCCCGGAGCCCGTGATCTCGCAGGCCGTCGAGCCGAAGACCAAGGCCGACCAGGAGAAGATGGGCATCGCGCTCAATCGCCTCGCGCAGGAAGACCCATCGTTCCGCGTGCAGACCGACGAGGAATCCGGCCAGACCATCATCTCCGGCATGGGCGAGCTGCACCTCGAAATTCTGGTCGACCGCATGAAGCGCGAGTTCGGCGTGGAAGCGACCGTCGGCAAGCCGCAGGTGGCCTATCGCGAGACCGTGCGCAACAAGGTAGAGGGCGTGGAAGGCAAGTTCGTCAAGCAGTCGGGCGGGCGCGGCCAGTACGGCCACGCGGTCATCACGCTCGAACCGCAGCCGCCGGGCAAGGGCCATGAGTTCGTCGACGCCATCAAGGGCGGCGTGATTCCGCGCGAGTTCATCCCGGCCGTGGAAAAGGGTATCGCGGAGACGCTCAAGGCAGGCGTGCTCGCGGGCTATCCGGTGGTCGACACGAAAGTCACGCTCACGTTCGGTTCGTACCACGACGTCGATTCGAACGAAAACGCTTTCCGCATGGCCGGTTCGATGGCCTTCAAGGAAGCGATGCGCAAGGCGAAGCCCATCCTGCTCGAACCGATGATGGCCGTGGAAGTGGAAACGCCCGAGGACTTCATGGGCAACGTGATGGGCGACCTCTCCAGCCGCCGCGGCATCGTGCAGGGCATGGAGGACATCGCGGGCGGCGGCGGCAAGATCGTGCGCGCCGAAGTGCCGCTCTCCGAAATGTTCGGCTACTCCACGTCGCTGCGCTCGCTCACGCAGGGCCGCGCCACGTACACGATGGAGTTCAAGCACTACGCCGAAACGCCGCAGAACGTGGCCGAAGCGGTCATCAACGCAAAGAAGACCTAAGCACTCCGGCTTTTCCTCACCGCAAGCCCGTCCCTCGCGGGACGGGCTTTTTCAATGGATAAACCGCCGATCGAGAGCGGACAGGAGACAGGACGATGAGCCACGATCACCCCCACCATCACACCCACCATCGCGACGACGCGGCGCCCACCGGCCCGGTGGACTGGCGCGAGCACGGCGTCAAGGTCATCCGCGGCGACCAGCTCGACGCCAATACGGCGCAGACACCCGGCATGAACCGCGCGGCCGCCATCAATGCGGCTCGCGTGGGCGCGCAGAAGATCTGGGCCGGCACCGTCACGATTCACCCGAATGCGAAGACGGGCGCACACCATCACGGCGCGCTCGAAAGCGTGATCTACGTGGTGCGCGGGCACGCGCGCATGCGCTGGGGCGAACACCTCGAATTCACGGCCGAAGCCGGACCCGGCGACTTCATCTTCGTGCCGCCGTACGTGCCGCACCAGGAAATCAATGCGAGTACCGACGACCCGCTCGAATGCGTGCTCGTGCGCAGCGACAACGAAGCCGTCGTCGTCAATCTGAACATCGATGCCGTCGAAGCGCCGGAAACGGTCTACTGGGTCGATCCCATCCACCGCCATCCGCACGATCACCAGGACGATCACTAAGCGCGCCGCCTGGCGCAGGCCCCGCCGGATCGCTTAAACTGGACCCGAATTCGTCGTCTGCCGCACCGCATGCCGCCGTCGCGCCAGTCCAGAGGGCCTGGGCGCGCCCACTCACGGAACCGCACGGGAACCCGCATCGATGAAACGACCGCCGTCTGCCGCCTTCGCCCCCTTTGACTCCTTCGGCACGTCACGGCGCAATGCCGGCGATTACGGCAACCACGCTATCGACGAATACCTCGCCGGCCGCCTCACGCGCCGCGAACTGCTGCGCTACGCAGGCGTGCTGGGCCTGACGGGCCTCGTGGCCACGCTCGCACCTCGCACGGCGCGCGCCGCGCAACAGCCGACCAACCAGACCATCCGCGTGGCGCACCTGATGCCGGCGGGCGCCGTCGATCCGCTCACCGTCACCGACGCGGGCGGTCTCTGCCTGCTCAACCAGACCGGCGAGTTCCTGCTGAACGACGACGCCAACGACCGGCTCCAGCCCGCCCTCGCGCTCTCATGGCAGCCGAACGACAAGGCGGACGTCTGGACCTTCAAGCTGCGCCCGAACGTGAAATTTCATGACGGTCAACCGTTCGGCGCCAAAGACGTGGTGGCGACGTTCGACCGTCTCGCCGACCCGGCGAGCGGCTCGGCGGCACTATCGGTGCTAAAGGGCGTGCTCTCGAAGGGAGCCGCGAAAGTGCTCGACGACCACACGGTCCAGTTCCATCTCGACGCACCGAACGGCAACTTCCCCTACTACGTCTCCTCCGACAATTACAACGCCGTGATCCTGCCGGCGAATTACGCGGGCAACTACGAGAAGAGCTTCGTCGGCACGGGGCCGTTCAAGCTCGAGCACTACCAGCCGCGGCAAGGCGCGAGCTTCGTGCGCAATCCCGACTACTGGGGCGAAAAGGCGCTGCCCGCGCGCGTGCAGTTCGCGTTCTACGCCGACGAGCCGGCCCAGATCCTCGCCCTGCAGGGCCAGCAGGCCGACGTCATGGGCACGTTCACCGTACAGGGTGGTTTCGGCATCCTGAACAATCCCGACTTCAAGGTGATCGGCGTGCGCTCCAGCGCGCACCGCCAGATCCACATGCGCAACGACGTGCCCACCTTTCGCGACAAACGCGTGCGCCAGGCGCTGGCTCTCGCGCTCGATCGCGACGTGATGGTGCGCGGGCTCTTCAAGGGCCGCGCGGTGGTCGGCAACGACAGCCCGTTCGCACCGGTGTTCCCGTCGACGGCGACCACCGTGCCGCAGCGCGCGCTGAATGTCGCGAAGGCACGCGAATTGCTCGCTCAGGCCGGCGTGGCAAACGGCTTCGACGTGACGCTGACGACCGAGAAGTACATGGAGATTCCCGACCTGGCCGTGGTTGTGCAGAACGCGGCGAAAGCGATCGGCGTGCGCATCGCGCTGAAGGTCGAGAGCCAGGGGCAGTACTACGGTGCAGGCACGTACGGCAAATCGGACTGGCTGGACTCGCCGCTCGGCATGACCGACTACGGCCATCGCGGCGTGCCGAATGTGTTCCTCAACGCGCCGCTCACGAGCGGCGGCACGTGGAATGCTGCGCACTTTCGCAACGCGCAGTACGACAAGCTCGTGGCCGACTTCGTCGCGACGCTCGACGTCGCGGCGCAGAAAAAGGTCGCGGCACAGATCGAAACGCTGCTGCTCGAGGAGACGCCTGTGATCATTCCATACTTCTACGACCAGTTGATCGCGCAGCGCACCGCGCTGCAAGGCATGCGCTTCACGGCGCTCGCGCAGCTCTACTTCGACCGCGCCACGCTCGCTGCATGATCCGCCCACGGCGCCCCGCGCCGACCGCTCCTGGAGTCCGATGGCTACGCAGTTGACGAGTCCGCCCCGATCGCCTCATTCGCCACGGACGGCGACCCGTACGAGACGCGCCGCGGGCGCATTGTGCTTTTTCGCGCGCCGCGCAGGCTGGGCGCTCTTTACGCTCTGGCTCCTCTCCGTGCTCGTGTTCGCGGGCGGCCAGCTACTGCCCGGCGACATTGGCCGAGCGGTGCTGGGACCGCTCGCCGACGCGCGCGCCGTCGCGGCCCTCGATCATCAGCTCGGCGCGGATCGCCCCGCGATCGGGCAGTACCTCGTCTGGATGGCCCACGCGCTGCGCGGCGACTTCGGCATGTCGTGGAGCTACCGCCAGCCGGTCGCCCCATTCGTCGGCGCGGCGCTGCTGCAGTCGGCCAGGCTCGGCCTCTGCGCGTTCGTCGTGGTCGTGCCGCTCGGCATCGGCGGCGGGGTCTGGGCCGCGCTGCACGCGGGCCGCTGGCTCGACCGCGCGATCAGCACGCTCGGCCTGTGCGCGAGCGCCGTGCCCGAGTTCGTCTCGGCGATCGTGCTGATCCTCGTGTTCGGCGTATGGCTGCGCTGGCTGCCCATCGAAGCCGTCGCGCCGCCCGGCGCCGGTGTGCTCGAAACGCTGCGGCATCTGCTGCTGCCCGTGCTGCCACTGGTCTTCGTCTTCTTCGGCTATCTCGCGCGCATGACGCGCGCGGGCATGCTGGGCGCACTCGATGCCGACTACACGCGCACCGCGATCCTCAAAGGCCTGCCCCGCCGCGTCGTGATCATGCGGCATGTGCTGCGCAACGCGCTCCTGCCCACCGTCACCGTCGCGGCGACGCAGCTCGGCTATCTGATCGGCGGGCTCGTCGTCGTGGAAACGCTGTTCCGCTATCCCGGCATCGGCTCGCTGATCTACAACGCCGCGCGAGCGAAGGATTTTCCGCTGCTGGAAGCCGGCGTGCTGGCCATCGGCGCAGTCTATACGCTGGCCAACCTCGGCGCCGATGCGCTGCACGCACTGCTCGATCCGCGGCTGCGCACGACAGGACACGCATGAACGACACCGTCACCGACTCCTCGATTGCTCCGCCCGACCACGCCGCCGAACGCTTCGGTCTCCTGCGCGAGCTGTTGCGCTCCCCCGCATTCGTCGCAGGCACGCTGATCGTGCTGGGGTGGATCGTGTGCGCGCTCGCGGGGCAATGGCTCGCGCCGTTCGACCCCTATGCGTCCGACCCGCTCGGCTCGCTCATGCCGCCCGATCATACGCACTGGTGCGGCACCGATCAGTTGGGCCGCGACATCTGCTCGCGCGTGATCGCGGGCGCGCGCGACATCCTTACGATCGCACCGCTCGCCACGCTCGCGGGCACCCTGACAGGCACCGCGCTCGGTCTCGTTACAGGCTACTTCGAAGGTTTCGCGGGCAGCCTCATTGCGCGCATGCTCGACGCGGTGCTCGCGCTGCCGCTCGTGATCGTCGCGCTGATGGTGCTCGCCGCCGTGGGCGCCTCGAATCTCGCGGTGATTCTCGTGATCGGCCTTACCTTCGCGCCGCTGATCGCACGCACGGTGCGCGCCGCGGTGCTGGCCGAGCGTCACCTGGACTACGTCGCCGCGGCGCGTCTGCGCGGCGAGCGCGCTCCCTATGTGATGTTCGCGGAGATCCTGCCTAACGTGTGGCCGCCCATCGTCGTGGAGGCGACGGTACGGCTGAGCTACGCGATCTTTGCCGTCGCGACGCTCTCGTTCCTCGGCTTCGGCATCCAGCCGCCCTCAGCCGACTGGGGCCTCGCGCTCGCCGAATCGTATGCGCTGCTCGCGGGCGGCGCGTGGTGGACCGTCGCCTTCGACGCGCTGGCCATCGCCTCGCTCGTGGTGGCCGTGAACCTGATCGCCGACAGCCTGCGCGAGGCGCTCGAATCATGAACGCGCGGCACAACAGCGGGGGCGCCAAAGACGATGCCCTCGTGCTGGTCGGCCTCACGGTGGCCTATCGCGTGAAAGGCCGCGAGCGCGACGTGCTCACCGACGTCTCGCTGCGCATCCGCCAGGGCGAAGCCTATGGGCTCGTCGGCGAATCGGGCTGCGGCAAGTCGACGGTCGCGCTCGCCGCGCTGCGCTATCTGCCGCGCAATGGCCGCGTGAAGGCCGGGCGCATCGCGATCGCCGGCGCCGACGTGCTCGCGCTCGACGCCGACGGCCTGCGCCGCTTGCGCGCCGGTGCCGTATCGATGGTTTATCAGGACCCCGCGAGTGCGCTCAATCCCTCGCTCACGATCGCGCGCCAACTGAGCGAGGCTTTCGAGGCAGCGGGCGCGAGCCCGGCGGACGCACTCGCGCGTTCGCCCGAGATGCTCGGACGCGTGCGTATTGCCGATCCGGCACGCGTGATGGCGAGCTACCCGCATCAGCTTTCCGGCGGAATGCAGCAGCGCGTGGTGATCGCGATGGCGCTCGCGTCGAACCCGTCGCTCCTGATTCTCGACGAACCCACCACCGGACTCGACGCCACCGTCGAAGCCGAAGTGCTGGCATTGATCGCGCAATTGCGCGCCGAGATCGGCATGGCGGTGCTGCTCATCAGCCACGATCTGGCCGTGATCGGCAAGATGTGCGAGCGCGTCGGCGTGCTGTATGCGGGACGTCTCGTCGAGGAAGGCGACACGCGCGACGTCTTCGCGCGCGCACGCCATCCCTACACGGTGGGCCTGCTGCGCTGCCTGCCCACACGCGGACGCAGCAAGGACGAAGGGCCGCTCGACACGATTGCGGGCGAGCCCCCTGCGCCCGGCACGCTGGCGCACGGCTGCGTGTATGCGCCGCGCTGCCGCCTTGCCGACGCGCGCTGCGTCGAGCAGGCGCCGCCCCCACATCGCCTGGACGCGCCGCATGGCGCGCAGATGGCGCGCTGCCACTATCACGAGCGCGCCATGGAGCTGCCGCCCGCCGAACCGGCGAGCACGCACGCGCCGGCTGCCCCTGCCGAACCCGAGGTGGTCCTGCGCGCAGTCGACGTATCGCATACGTTCGGCCAGGGCAGCGAGGCCGTGCGCGCGCTCGACGGCGTCTCGATCGACTTGCGCTCGGGCGAGACGCTCGGCCTCGTCGGCGAGTCGGGCAGCGGCAAGACCACGCTCGCGAAGCTGCTGCTAGGCCTCTACGCGCCCGACTCGGGCGGGCGCATCGAACTCGCGGGCGAGACCTTGCCGGCCCGCGTCGGGCGGCGCAGCAAGAAGCAGCTCGAAGCGCTGCGGCTCGTGTTCCAGCATCCGGATGCCTCGCTCAATCGCGCGCTGCCGGTCGAACGCCTGATCGGCCGGGCACTCGCCCGCACCACCGGAACCGACGCTCCCGACGAAACGCGGCTCGCCGCCCTGCTCGACGCGGTCCGCGTGCCCCTGCGCTATCTCACGGCGCGCTCGCGCCAGCTTTCGGGCGGCCTCAGGCAGCGCGTGGCGATCGCCCAGGCTTTCGCGGGCGAGCCGCGCGTGGTGATCTGCGACGAACCGACTTCGGCACTCGACGTTTCGGTGCAGGCCGCGATCCTGAATTTGCTTGCGCGCCTGCAGCGCGAACGCCGCGTGAGCTATCTCTTCATTTCGCACGACCTCGACGTCGTGCGCTACCTCGCCGATCGCGTGATGGTCCTCTACGCGGGCCAGGTGGTCGAGATAGGCCCGACCGGCGCGCTGTTCGGCGCACCGAGCCATCCGTATACAGAAACGCTGCTCGCCGCGCGAGCTTTGCGCGAACGCGAGGCGTTCGATGCACGGGCGCCGGCGACCGGCTGTGTCTTCTGTGCGCAATGCCCGCGCCGCATCGGCACGATCTGCGATGAAGAGGCGCCGCCGTTCGCGCCAGCGAGCGATGGACATCTCATACGCTGCCATATTCCCGTCGCCGAACTGCGCGTGCTGCAGGACGACGCGAACGCCGCGCAAAAGTAGCGCCGAAGCGGGCGGCGTCGTGCTCGTCTGCAACGAAAACACTCGCGCCACGCGCCCGCGTTTCATCGTCGAAACGTTTTCAGCGATTTTTCCTGCACACAAGCGCTACAAACATTGTTAAGTGGCGCTGCGGGGCGGGTCTGCGGCCGATGGCATGGAACTCGCTATATCGTTTTCAGGCATCCGGCCGCTGCCCTTGACGTGATACCGCGGGTCGTCAGGTCAGGCCAGCGGATGGCCGGTAGCACGATGCACTTGTTTTCTGCCGCCCCGCCCCCGCGGGCTACGACAACCAGCAAGGAGTCCTGCCTATCCGGCCGCCCGCCGATTCGTCGGCCGGATGTCCTGCAGACCGCTCCCGCCGGCTATGCTGCGCATGCTGGCGCCGTGCGATCACGACCTGACGGGGGTCGGCGTGTGTGCGCAACCGCACGCTGCCAGACATAAGGCGCACGAGAGGCAACGGCTGCAACATGCCGCTGCCTCCCGGGAGAAAGCAATGAACAATACGACCATTCATCAGTACTACTATCGGATAACCCGGGGAGCCGCGGCGTGCGTGGTCGGTGCGAGCCTGTTGCTGCCCGCGCTCGCGGCGCACGCCGGGGATAGCGAAGACGTCGACGCGCAACTGATCATCGGCGCCGCTCCCGCGCTGACGGCGAGCGGCGCGCAAGCTACGTCCCCCGTGGTGCAAATCGCCCAGACCGACGCTTCCGGCGCCGATGGGGCGTCCGGTTCCGGCGCGCTGGCCGCAGACGTCGCCGCGGTATTCGCGCTAGACGACACCTGCGCCGGCAAGCGAGGCGGCTGCGGCGGATCGGGCGGATCGGGTGGATCGGGCAACAGCGGTGGCGGCGCGGGCGCGGGTGCGGCCGGCGCAGGTTCCAGCGGCTCGGCAGGCGCGGCCGGCAGCAGCGGCAGCGCAGGGCACGGAGGGTCGAGCGGCGGAGGCAGCTCCGGCGGTGGGAGCGGCAGTTCTGGCGGCGGCGGTAGCTCCGGTGGTGGGGGCGGCAGTTCCGGCGGCGGCGGTAGCTCCGGTGGTGGTGGTAACTCCGGCGGCGGCGGCAACTCAGGTGGAGGCGGTAGCTCCGGCAGTTCCGGCGGCTGCGGTTGCGGTGGCGCGGCAGGAGGGGCTGGCGCAGCCGGCGGCGGGTTTGGCGGCAGCGCTGGCGGTGGCTTCGGTGGCGGTTTCGGCGGTGGCTTTGGTGGTGGTTTCGGCAGCGGCCACGGCAACAGCGGCAGTGGCCATGGCGGCGGCAGTGGCCACGGCGGCGGTCACGGCGGCGGCGGTGGTCATTGACCTCGCACGGCGGTGCGCACGCACCACCTCAGCTCCCCCGAATGGGCGCGATGGCCGATCGCGCCTTTCCAGGCAACGGCGGCGGTCTCCCGGTCCCCCGGCCGGGAACCGCCGCCGGGGACCGGATGCCGGCTTCCCCTGCTGTCTGCTCGCAACGCGCTTTCGTCTGAATCGCCTTTAAAGCATTCTCAGAGCATTTCGAGCGGCCGCTTGCCGCGTGGCGGTTTGAAGTACGTGTCGAGCGCAGCGTAGTCCTGCGGGCTCAGGACGAGATCGAGCGCCGCGCGATTGTCGCGCACGTGTTCGATGCGCGCCGCCTTGGGAATCGCACACACGCCCGGCTGACGCAGCACCCAGGCCATTGCGACCTGATACACCGACACGCCGTGCGCCTGAGCGATGTCGTCGAGCGGCGAACGCTTCGGCAGCCGCGCATGATCGACGGGGCTATACGCCATCACCGGCATGCGATGCTCCGCGCTCCAGGGCAGCAGATCGAATTCCGCGCCGCGCCGCGCGACGTTGTAGAGAATCTGGTTCGTTGCGCAAGCCTCTCCGCCTGACACGTCGAAGAGCGCTTCCATGTCGCCGGTATCGAAATTACTCACGCCCCAGTGGCGGATCTTGCCCGCGCGCGCGAGCGCCGCGAAGCCCTCGACCGTTTCCTCGAGCGGCACGCCGCCGGGCCAGTGCAGCAGATAGAGGTCGAGCCGGTCGGTGCCGAGGCGCTTGAGGCTGGCCTCGCAGGCCGTCTGCACGCCGCGCCGGCTCGCGTTGTGCGGATACACCTTGCTCACGAGAAACGCTTCGTCGCGCAGGCCCCGCAAGGCCTCGCCGACCAGCAGTTCGGTTGCGCCGTCACCGTACATCTCGGCGGTGTCGATGAGCGTCATGCCGAGCGCAATGCCCTCGCGCAGCGCGGCGATCTCTTCGCCGCGTCGCGCGGCGCGCTCGCCCATCTCCCACGTGCCCTGGCCGAGCTTCGGAATGCGTTCGCCATCGGGCAGTGCGACGCTGGGCAGTTCGGTAGTCATGTTGGCTGGCTCCTTGCACCGCGCCCGAACCGCCTGCGCGGCGAAAAGCGGCAACGGTCGAGCGCGAAGACACGCGAAGTATCGCGTAAGGAACCAGTGTAGCGCCTCGCACAGCACCGGATCATGCGCGCCTCCGTAACTCGCCCATTAGCGAACTGATGCGCCTATGTCATAAAATTGCCGTTCGCCTTTCATGCCCGTTTCCCATGAACGCACTCACGGAAGACCGCTGGCGCGATCTGCGCCCGGACCCGGACAACGATACGCCGCTCTATCTGCAGCTCGCACGCAAGCTGAGCACCGCCATTCACGAGAACCGCTGGAACGCCGGCGAGGCGCTGCCGTCCGAGCGCGTGCTGGCCGACGCGCTCGGCGTCTCGCGCATCACGGCGCGCAAGGCGATTGCGCTCCTCGTCGAGCAGGGGTTGATCCGCCGCACGCAGGGCGCAGGCAGTTTCATCACGCCGCGCTACGAAGATCCGCTCTCGCGCCTCACGAGCTTCAGCGAGATGCTGCGCCAGCGCGGCTTCACGCCCAGCTCGCGCTGGCTCTCGCGCGAAATCCAGCCGGCCAGCCGCGACGAAGTGATCCAGCTCGGCCTCTCGCCCGCGGCCGCTGTCACACGGCTGAAACGTCTGCGGCTCGCGGACGGCATCGTCATGGCCGTGGAAAATTCCACCTTTCCGGCCGCGCTGATTCCCGATCCGGGCGCGATCGGCGATTCGCTCTACAGCTTTCTGGAACAGCGCGGCCTTGCGATCGTGCGCGCGTTGCAGCACTTTCGCGCCGTCAATGCGAGCGAGGAAATCGCGCAGCAGATGAGCATCGCGCGCAACGAAGCGCTCCTGCTCATCACGCGCGTGGGCTACACGGCCGACCAGCGCGCCATCGAGCTCACCGACACCTACTGCCGCAACGACTATTACGATTTCGTTGCGGAGCTGCGCAAGTAGGCTTCAGGCGGAGCAGCCGGGCCACGCGGGCGCATCGGTGCCGATTGGCACGGGCGGTCGGGCGAAATGCGCCGGCGTGAGCGAGAGCCGCTCGGCGCTGGCCGCCACCCGCAGCCGCCCGAACGGCGAGTCCATGGTTTCGAGGCAATCGGCCACGTCCTGCGCCTGCGGGTCGGGCACGCGCTGGCCCTCCTCCACCCTGCCCATCGTTTGCAGCCAGCGCCCCGTCTGCGCGAGCGAGACGCGCACGTGCCAACTGCCGCCTTCCGTGGCACGACGCGCGAGCGCAACCATCGCACCGAACGCCGCCAGATAGCCCGTTGCATGATCGAGCGCCTGGCAAGGCAGCGGCCGCGGCGCCTCGAACGGCTCGACACCGCTGCCGCGCGAAGCCTCCACGCTCTCTGCCCAGACGATGCCGCTCGCGGACTGCACGAGACTGTCGAAGCCACGCCGCTCGCGCCACGGCCCGCGATGGCCATAGGCGCTGACCGAAACGCACACGATGCCGGGCCGCAAACGCGCCAGCTCCTCGGGCGCGAAGCCGCGCGCGGCGAGCGCGCCGGGGCGGTACGACTGCAGGAAAACGTCGGCGTCGCGCGCGAGCTCGCGCAGCGCCTCACATCCCGCGCGCTCGCGCAGATCGAGCGTGGTGGAGCGTTTGCCGCGGCCGTTGTCGATCACGAGCGGCGCGATATTGGGCAGATGCGCGCCGTTCACGAGCAGCACGTCGGCGCCATGCGAGGCGAGCGTGCGGCCTGCCACCGGCCCCGCGATGATGCGCGTGAGGTCCAGCACGCGCACGCCTTCGAGCGGACGCAAGCGGTCCGCATGGCCTGCGCGCTCGAACGGTGCCCTGGGCATCTCGCGCGGCGCATCGCCAATACGCTCGATCTCGAACAGCGGCAGGTTCGCAATGGCCTTGGCCTGCTCGAGCGCGGCCCACTCGCGCGGCGAACGAATGAGCGCCGCGCAGAGGCCGGCCTGCGCGAGCGCGCTGTCGAGCTCGGCGCCGTCCCAGCCGCGGATGGCCGCGGCCACGGTCTCGCGCTCGCCCGTGCAGCCGAGCACGCGCAGAATCCCTTCGAGGTGGTGGGCAAAGTTCGCATGAAGCTGAATCCAGCGGCCGTCGCGCGTCGCGAAGTAGCCCGTCACCGGATGACTCAGTTCGATCGGCGGCCCGCCCTCCACGCTCAGATAGCGCTCGCTGCGAAACGCCGCGAGCGCGCGGCGCACGTCGACGTCCACGCGCTGCGCCTCGCCGCTGCGCATGCGGTGAAGCTGCGCCGCCGCGAGCCCCGCCGCGCCGATCGTCGCCGCCGCCAGCGTGCCGACGCGAAATACCGATGGCAGTCCCGGGTCTTCACCCTCGATCTGCAGCATGTCGAGCGCGGCAGGATCGCAATCGGCCAGCATCCAGAGGTGTTCGAGCGCGTCGCGGGGCGTCATGGCGGCCACTCCTTCGAATTCGTGGGAAGTGCCACCGAGTCTAGTTTCATGGTGGACAAGCAATCAATCTTGATTAATATAATCAATATAGATTGATTTTTCGGGTTTTCCCACGCGAGCCACCATGTCCAGCTATATGACCGCAGCCGAAGCCGCCGACACGCTCGGCATCAGCCGGGCCACGCTCTACGCCTACGTGAGCCGCGGGCTGCTCTCCTCCGCGCCCGCGGCCGTTGGCCGCCAGAACCGCTACTCCGCCGCCGAAGTGCGCCGCCTCGCGCGCCGCAAGGCCGACGGCAAGCGCGCCGGCAAGGTCGCGCAGAAAGTGCTGGACTGGGGCGTGCCCGTGCTCGAATCGTCGATCACGCTCATCGCCGACGGCAAGCTGCGCTATCGCGGCCAGGACGCCGTCGAACTCGCCCGGCACGCCACGCTAGAGGAAGTCGCCGCGCTGCTCTGGGAATGCTCTCCGCGCCGGATCATGGAGGCACCGCCCACACCCATCACGGCGGCGCAATGGGCCGCGTGGCTCAAGCTCTGGAGCGCGCATACGCCGGTCGAACGCGCGCTCGTGCTGCTGCCGGCCGCCGCCGCGCAGATGCCGCGCGTCTGGGCGCAAGGCCGGGACGCGCAGATCGATACGGGTTCGATATTGATGCGCCTGCTGGCCGCCGCGCTAATTTCCGCGGCGCCGTCGAACGAGCCGCTGCACCGCCAGCTTGCGTCGGCCTGGGGCCTGAGATCGCGCGCGCAGGCCGAGCTGCTGCGCGCGGCGCTGGTGCTGTGCGCCGATCATGAATTGAATGCCTCGACGTTCTCGGTCCGCTGCATCGTCTCGACCGGCATGCATCTGTTCGGCGCCGCGGCAGGCGGCCTGGCGGCGCTGGCGGGCCCGCGCCACGGCGGCGAGACGGTGCGCGTGGCCGCGCTCTTCGACGACGCCGCGCGCGCCGGCGACCTGCATCGCTTTCTCGCGGAGCGCCTCGTGCCCGACGAGCACGGCATGGCCGCGCGGCTCGCCGGCTTCGGCCATCCGCTTTATCCGGAGGGCGATCCGCGCGCGCGGCTGCTGCTCGACCAGCTTGCGCAGCGCGCGCCGGCGCGTTCGGCGATGGGCGAGATCGATGCGCTTGCACAAGCCGTGGCCGAAACCACGAGCGCTCGCCCGACCCTCGATTTCGCGCTGGCAGCTATCGAACGCGTGCTCGAACTGCCGCGCGGCGCGGCCTTCACGCTGTTCGCCGCGGGCCGCGTAACGGGCTGGATCGCGCACGCGCTGGAGCAGATTGCCGATGGACGGTTGATCCGTCCTCGCGCGCGCTATGTGGGGGAGTTTGCCGAAGCGGGCTGAAGCGGAGCCCAGGCGGCGAGCCAGGCGCTTACGTGGCTACCTGGCTACCTGGCCCACAGGCTAGCCCGCTGCCCGCGTGCGCCAGCCGCTACGCGAGGCCCAGCCGCGCAACGCCCCGGCAAGCGTGGCCGCGAAGCCGGGCACCTCGACCGGGCGCGTTGCCCCCGACGCACCGCCCAACGCCATCATGAAGCGCGCCCCCGCGCTCCCTGCGCTGAGGCGCACGGCGATCCCGCCCGCAAGCTCCAGCGATTCGCCCTTGCGCAGCCAGTAGTCGCTCGCATCGCCGTCCATCGTCAGCCAAAGCTCGCCTTCGGTCACATGCAGTTGCAGCGGCTGCGCCAGCCGCCAGGTCTGCACGGGCTCCTGATGTTCCAGCTCGAAAACACGGATTTCGCGCATCGCTTCGCTCCTTGAATGCCCTTCCCGGTTGAAGCATTATTGCGGTCAGCGCCACCGTAACCCATGCACAGTTCCGAACAGTTCGTTCGGAACTGTGCAGTCAAAAAACCGGACAGTTATCCCGCTGCCGGCTGAAGCCGCGAGGCCCGCATGAAACTCGAACTCGACCGCGCAAGCCAGGTTCCGCTCACCGACCAGATCGTCGCCGGCGTGCAGGACTGGATCCGCTCGCGCTCGGCGCATCCCGGCGCACGCCTGCCGTCGATCCGCCAGTTCGCCACCGACTACCGCATCAGCCGCTTTCCCGTGATCGAGGCCTACGACCGTCTCGTCTCGCTCGGCTATCTCGACTCGCGGCACGGCTCGGGCTTCTACGTGAGCGAACACGCCCAGGCGGGCATGGCCGGCATGGGCACCTGCGACCCCGCGAACGCCGCCGACGAATCGGGCCACCTGCTCTCCGCGCTCAACCGGCCCGGCGAAGTGCTGCAGCTCGACAGCGGCTCGATCCCGCAGGCCTGGCGCGACCTCGATGCGATCGGCCAGGCGATCCGCCATGTCTCGCGCACCGACCCGACGAGTCTCGTCGACTACGGTTCGCCGCTCGGCGAAGCGACGCTGCGCGAGCATCTGCGCAACCGGCTCGCACCGCTCGGCATCGTCGCCGATACGCAGCAGATCCTCATTACCGAAGGCGCGAGCGAGGGCCTCGATCTGCTGATCCGCTACATGCTCAAGCCCGGCGACACGGTGTTCGTGGAAGACCCCGGCTACTACAACCTCTACGGCCTCCTGAAGCTGCACGGCGTCAAGCTCGTCGGCATCCGGCGCACGGCCATCGGTCCGGACCTCGACCACCTGCATGCGATGCTGGCCGAACACCGGCCGCGCGCGTACTTCGTCAACACCGTGTTCCATAACCCGACCGGCACGACGATCACGCCGCCCGTCGCCTTCCGCTTGCTGCAGCTCGCACGCGAGCACCGCTTCACGATCGTCGAGGACGACATCTACGCCGACTTCCAGGCCGATCCCACCGACCGCCTCGCCGCACTCGACCAGTTCGAGCACGTGGTGTACGTGGCGGGGCTGTCGAAAACGCTGTCGTCTTCGCTGCGCGTGGGTTATGTCGTCGCCCGCCCCGAGGTGACGCGCGATCTCGCGTCCATCAAGGCGCTCACCACCATCAGCGGCTCGCGCTTCACCCAGGCCGTGGCCGCCACGCTGCTCGAGCGCGGCGCCTATCGCAAGTACCTCGAACGATTGCGGCGGCGCATGGCGGAGGCGCTCGGCAACGCCACGCGCACGCTGGACGATCACGGCTGGGAACTCTTCGCCCGGCCGGCGGGCGGCGTCTTCACCGGCAAGTTCGGCGGCAAGTTCGTCTGTGCGCGCGTCCCGCACATCGAGGATTCGGCGAAGCTCGCGGCATGCGCCGAGGCCTTCGGCGTCACCGTGTCGCCGGGTAGCCACTTCCGGCCGCACGGCGAGACAAGCCCGTGGATCCGCATCAATGCGGCGCTCGTGCTCGATCCGCGCGCCCAGGCGTTCTTCACGGCGGCGGCGAGGCTGGACGCCTGACTCCAGGCTGCGACCGTTCCCCGAGCCCCCATGGCGTCCCGCCCGACTGCGGCCGTACGCCGTTTTCCCTACAATGGCGGCTGCCAGCCAACCGCCTGAGCGCCCCCGCCGCCCCATGTCCGCCCCCGCCAGCCAGACGCCCGCCGCCACGCCCTCGCCCCGTTCGCTGTCCGTCATGCTGTGGCTCGTCGCCACCGGCTTCTTCATGCAGACCCTCGACTCGACCATCGTCAACACGGCGCTGCCCGCCATGGCGACGAGCCTCGGCGAGCGCCCGCTCAGCATGCAGTCGGTCGTGATCGCGTATTCGCTGACGATGGCCGTGATGATCCCGGTCTCCGGCTGGCTCGCCGACAAGCTCGGCACGCGCCGCGTGTTCCTCGGCGCGATCCTCGTGTTCACGGTGGGCTCGCTGCTGTGCGCGGGCTCGCACACGCTCATGCAGCTCGTGCTCTCGCGCATCGCGCAAGGCGTGGGCGGCGCGATGCTGCTGCCGGTCGGACGGCTCGCCGTGCTGCGCACCTTTCCCGCCGAACGCTATCTGCCCGCGCTCTCGTTCGTCGCGATTCCCGGCCTGATCGGCCCGCTGATCGGCCCGACGCTGGGCGGCTGGCTCGTGCAGATCGCTTCGTGGCACTGGATCTTTCTCATCAACGTGCCCGTGGGCGTGGTGGGCTGCATCGCCACGTTCATCTTCATGCCCGACAGCCGCAACCCCGACACGCCGCGCTTCGACCTGCCCGGCTACCTGCTGCTCGTGACGGGCATGGTGACGATCTCGTTCGCGCTCGACGGCCGCGCCGAGCTCGGCATCCAGGAAGCCGCCGTGCTCGTGCTGCTGATCCTCTCGCTGGCCGCGTTCGTCGCCTACGGGCTGCACGCCGTGCGCACGCCGCGCCCCATCTTCTCGCTCGACCTCTTCAAGATCCACACGTTCAGCGTGGGGCTGCTCGGCAACATGTTCGCGCGCATCGGCAGCGGCGCGATGCCGTATCTGATTCCGCTCCTGCTGCAGGTCGCGCTTGGCTACACGCCGTTCGAAGCGGGCCTCATGATGCTGCCCACGGCCGCCGCCGGCATGTTCTCCAAGCGGCTCGTGACGCGCCTCATCATGCGCTACGGCTACCGTCAGGTGCTCGTGGCGAATACCGTGCTCGTGGGACTCGCGATGGCGAGCTTCGCGCTCTCCACGCCCGGCGAACCGCTGTGGCTGCGCATCGTGCAGCTCGCGATCTTCGGCAGCGTGAACTCGATGCAATTCACCGCGATGAACACGCTCACGCTCAAGGATCTCGGCACGGGCGGCGCGAGCAGCGGCAACAGCCTGTTCTCGCTCGTGCAGATGCTTTCGATGAGCCTCGGCGTGACCGTCGCCGGCGCGCTTCTCACGACCTTCACCGGGCTCGTCCGCCACGCCACGGGCTCAAGCGTGGTTCCCGCCTTCCACGCCACGTTCATCTGTGTGGGCATCATCACGGCCGCTTCGTCGTGGATCTTCGGGCAGCTCGCGCCCGACCTGCGGCACACGGCGAAGAAAACCGATCCGTCCGAGCGGACCTAGCGGGCATGGAAGACGCGCAGGAGAGGCGTAAGAACATCGTTGTGCGCACAGCCGCCGCGCACCGCTGCAGTGCATGCAGCGACTGCGCGGTGCGTGGATGCTCGACGCGCGGGCCAGGCGCCACGCCGTGCGGTACCGCAGCATGCCGCCCGGCGCGCCTGTTCCCGAACGCGCATACTTTTTGCTGACCTATCCTGTAAACTTGACGCTTCGGCGTAGCGTCCCGAGCGCACGCCTTCCCTCGATATGACGACGAGCATGATCGACCTCGATCCCCCCGGCTTCCAGTCGCGCCCTGTCGCGGGCGTGGAAGGCGCCCGCCGCACCGTGCTGTACAGCAGCTACACCGTGTTCAGCGTGTTCCAGCCGGTGTTCTCGGTTGCCCACCGCCGCGCGATCGGCTATCACGCCACGCTGCGCGCGCACGACGAGCACGGCATGCAGGTGCCGTCGCAGGAAGTGTTCACGCAGGCCGCGCGCCGCGGCGACCTGCTGGAGCTCGGCCGTCTCGCCGAATCGCTGCACCTCGGCAACTTCAATGCGTTCGATTCGCATGACGAATGGCTCTTCCTGAGCCTGCACCCCGCCGCGCTCATGGATACGAGCTATGGCGACGCCCTGCTCGCCGGCCTCAAGACGCTCGGGCTGCAGCCGCAGCGCGTGGTGCTCGAAGTGTCGGAGCAGGCGGGCGGCGAAAACTCGCGCTTTGCGGAAATCATCGACGGGCTGCGCAAGAGCGGTTTCGTGATCGCGCTGGACGGCTTCGGCGCGAAGCACTCGAACATCGACCGCGTCTGGCAGCTACGCCCCGACATCGTCACGCTCGACCGCAGCCTGCTCATGCAGGCAAGCCGCCACGCGCACATCGAACGCGTGCTGCCCGGCCTCGTCTCGATGCTGCACGAGTCCGGCCAGCTCGTGCTGGTGGGCGGGCTCTCGACGGAGCGCGACGCGCTGATCGCGCTGGAAAGCAATGCCGACTTCGTGCAGGGCGCGTATTTCGCGCGCCCCGAAGTCGAGCCGGTGCCGCCGACCACGGCCGCGCGGCTGATGGACGAGCTCTCGGCAGCGCTGCGCGAGCGCGTGACCCAGCGCGAACGGGCGCAGTCGCTGCGCCTCGCGCCTTATGTGAGCGCCATGGAAGCGGCTGCCGCAAAGCTCGACGCGGGAGCATCCATGAACGACGCCACACCGGGGCTGCTCGAACTCCAGGAAACGGCGCGCTGCTTCCTGCTGGACGCGTCGGGCCGCCAGATCGGCGACAACGTGGTGCCCGAAGGCCGCACGACGCAGCGGACCAAGCGCTTTCGCCCGCTGCTGCATTCGGAAGGCGCGAGCTGGGAGCGGCGCCCCTACTTCATCGGCGCGATGCGCGCGCCGGGCAGCGTGCATCTCACGCCGCCCTATTTGTCGATCAACGAAGCGCACCTGTGCGTGACCGCGTCGATCGCGGCGCAGACGCCGCACGGCCTGCAGGTACTGTGCGTGGACATCAACTGGGAAGTGACCGCCCAGCGCGGTTAAGACGCGTCCAACAATGCGCGCCCCAAGGTACCGCTAGCCGACGAGCACGCCGCCGACGCCCAGCGCCGGCGGCTGCGCCACCAGCGGCGCCGCACCGCTGCCCGACGCCACCTCCGCCAGCAACCGGCGCACCGCCGCGCCCCCGAAGACGCGATTGGCTTCCTGCAGCGCGGTTGTATTCACGCTCATTTCAATGCACAGCATCGGTTCGGCAGAGCCAGCGGTCGCGACACGCACGCGCAGCCACGCCGTCAGCTCGCCGTTTTCGGCGACGAGCGCGATGCCCGGCTCGCCTTCGAGCGTCAGCGCCTCGGCATGCAGCGCGCCTTGCTCCATGGCCGTCATCGACACGTCGAGCACCGCCGCCTTTTCCACGCGCTGCGGCCCCGCAACCGCCAACCCGAGCAATTCCATCAGCCCCGCCCGGTCCTGGGCTTCGAGTACCTCGCGTAGCCGCTCCACCACGCGCGCCTGCTGTGCGGGGTCGGCCGGCGCCTCGGACGCCCGGCGCACCTCCGGAGCCCGCGCGAGCCGCGCCCTCGCCCGATGCACGATCTGGCGGCAATGCGCGCTCGTGCAGCCCACCAGCGCCGCAATCTCGGCGTAATCGCACTCGAACGCCTCGCGCAGCACGAACGCGGCCCGCTCGACGGGGCCAAGCCGCGCCAGCAGCGTGAGCCACGCTTCGGCGAGGCGCGCGGCACGCAGCCCCGCCTCCTCGGCCGAGGGTGCGACGTCGTCGAGCCACGGCTGCGTGAGCCGCGCGAGCGCCTCGCCTTCGCGCTCGCGGCGCAGGCGCCGCAACCGGTCGATCGCGAGGCGCACCGTCACCGTCGTGAGCCAGGCCTGCGGCGCGCGCACGCTTTCGGCGTCGGCTTCCCGCCAGCGCAGCCAGGCGTCCTGCACGACGTCCTCGGCCTCCGCGCGGCTGCCCAGCACCCGCGCCGCCAGCGCGAGCAGCCGGGCACGCAGGGCGTCAAAGGTGGCGGCCGCGCGCCCGGCGCCCGATTCGCGGGTTTCGTCTGCACTCTGCGTCATTCGCATTGCTCCTTCGCCTCAAGAGGATTGCCGATGTTCCACGCATGAGACGTCTGGCGACGCCCGGATGTGACAGGCGGCCGGAAAAATATTCTCGTCACGAAGCGCACTAGCCACGCGTCATGGCAGCGGCGACGCAAAACATCACGCCGCTCCCTTCCACCGCGAGGATATCCATGCCCCCCCATAACACGCATCATGCTTCAATGCGCCCGAGCGCGCTCAATCTCGTGCCCACCGTCATCGAAACGTCCGGGCGCGGCGAGCGCGCCTACGACATCTATTCGCGCCTGCTGCGCGAGCGCATCGTGTTTCTCGTGGGGCCCGTGAACGAGCAGACGGCCAGCCTCGTCGTCGCGCAACTGCTCTTTCTCGAAGCCGAGAACCCGGAAAAGGACATCAGCCTGTACATCAATTCGCCGGGCGGCTCGGTGTACGACGGTCTCGCGATCTACGACACGATGGCGTTCATCAAGCCCGACGTTTCGACGCTATGCACCGGGTTCGCCGCGAGCATGGGCACTTCTCTGCTTGCCGCGGGCGCACCCGGCAAACGCTACGCACTGCCAAATGCACGCATCATGATTCATCAGCCTTCGGGCGGCAGCCAGGGCACGGCCGCCGACATCGAAATCCAGGCGCGCGAGGTGCTGTACCAGCGCGAGCGCCTGAACGCCATGCTGGCCGAACGCACGGGCAGGAGCATCGAGCAGATCGTGAAGGACACGGACCGCGACAACTACATGTCCGCCGAGGCAGCCGCCCAATATGGGCTGATCGACCGCGTGATCGGCTCGCGCGACGAGCAGCTTGCGCGCTAGCGCCCAGGGCTCGACCGGCTCACGCGGCTCAACCGAGCCTGGCGGCGAGCCACGCCGAAAGCACGCCCTTGTACTCGGCAACGAGCAGTTTGCGCTCCTTCGGCTTCGCCGCCGCGTAGAGCGGATTGAGGCTCTTGATGATCTGCAGCATCACCTCGGCGACGCGGAAGGCCTCGTCGGCGGCGAGTGTTTCGTCGTAGCGCGCGAACAGCGCCGCGAAGCGCTCGCGCAGGCGGTTGCGCGCCGCCGCGTCGCGCCGGAAGCCCAGCGGGACCGAAAGCAGCGGCAGATACGCGGGATAGTCGGCCATCAGCTCGACCATCATGTCGAAGAGCCGCTCGACGAGCTCGGCGAGCGGCAGTCGCCCAGGATGCGTGCCTTCGGCATCGATTAGCGCGCTCCAGCGCGCGTCGATCTCGTCGCCGTAGCGCTTGCGCAGCGCGAACGCCAGCGCCTCCTTGTTCGGAAAGTACTGATACGCCGCGCCGATCGACACACCGGCCTGCTGCGCGATCTGCGTCATCGTCGCGCTTTCGAAGCCGCGTTGCGCAAACGCGTCCCCCGCCGCGTCGAGCAGCGCCTCGACCGTGCGCGCCGCGCGTTCCTGGCGCGGCACGCGCCGCGAAGCGGTGGGATCGTCCGCCGGACCTGCCGCCATATCTGAAGCCTCCCTCACATCTGGTGTATCATTATCTGAGCCCATCCTCACATACAGGTGCCCCATGACGCAAGCCCTCTCTTTGGACCCGAGCCGCACGGCGCTCGTGATGATCGATCTCCAGCACGGCATCGTGGGCCGCCCGCTCGCGCCGTATGGCGGCCAGCAGGTGGTGGCGCACGCGAAGCAGCTTGCCGACGCGATGCGCGCCAAGGGCGCGGCCATCGTATGGGTACGCGTGCTGCTCAATGAACTGCACTTCCCCCAGGCCGACGTTTCCATGCGCGCGCCCGACGCGCCGCCCGCGCCCGCCGAGGCTTCGGAGCTCGTGCCGGAAACCGGCGTGCAAGCTGGCGACCTCGTCGTTTCGAAACGCCAGTGGGGTGCGTTCTACGGCACGGATCTCGAACTGCAACTGCGCCGGCGCGGCATCGACACGATCGTGCTGGGCGGCATCGCGACGAACTTCGGCGTCGAATCGACGGCGCGCGCGGCCTACGATCGCGGCTTCCGGCTCGTGTTCGTCGAAGACGCCACGTCGAGCCTCGCCGAGGACATGCATCGCTTCACGTTCGAGAAGCTGTTCCCGTACATGGGACATGTGCGCTCGACGCAGCAGGTGATCGACGCACTCGGCTGAAGATCTGAACGTGCAAATGAAAAAGCCCTCGACCTGAAAATCGAGGGCTTTTTTGCGAGTGCCGCGCAAGGCGGCACGGACCGCGGAAAGGGCGACTGTCTAGTGACAAAAAAGTTTGGAATGCAGCGCGCTAATGTTTGTGACGAACACAATGCCTACTTCGCTGCCGCGACCATCAGTTGGCACTTCAACATATGGCCGGGCGCATACTTAGGCGACGTACATATAACAATTTAAGTATGTCCTGAGACTGCCGCTCGAATCTCGTCCAGGCGAAGGCCTTTTGAAAGCAATTTTCCTAACATTAAAGACACGCGCTGCGTTCTGACGTGACCGGTGCGGCACCACGTTCTCGCTAACTTCTGACACAACCACGAATGCGCGAGGTTCCAAAATTGCGAACTGCGTACGTGTCTCTCTCACTACCCGGGTGCATGTCGAGAAGAAAAATCAGCAATAAACCTTGCACGTCGCGGGGCCGTACACTACGTGTTTGGATAGGGTCGACCCTTTCAGGAGGATATCTGCCATGCTCGAATATCAGGATAGGGTCGTGCAGGAAGTCGCGGCCTGCACCTGCGATCGCTGCCAGCGCCGCATCACGCCCGACGATCCGGACTGGCATGAAAAGCTGTCGATCGCGTTCCAGGGCGGCTATGGGTCGATCTTTGGCGATGGTTGTCCGGTCGCAATCGATCTGTGCCAGCAGTGCGTGAAGGAAACGCTCGGCCCGTGGCTGCGGATCACGCGGCCCTCGTGGCTTTCGCTTGCGGATCACTCAGCCTGAGTCGTGTCGACTTCTGTTGGAATCCGGGCCGCTTCGGGGCACCTTTTCTCAAACGTTCATGTCAGCGAGACTCGACCATGACGAAAGCACGCAAACCTGACGAGGCCCCGCTCGCGCGGGCTGCTCGCGACAACCCAGAATTGCCGTCTGCGTTTGTGGCCGACACGCTGCAGGGCCGTGCCGAATCGACGGCTGAACAAACCACGCCTTACAGCCTCGAGGGCAAGCCGATGACCGTGGCCGAACTGATTGCCGAGCTGGGCCGGTTCTCACCCGATGCGCGGGTGGTCGTACCGCACTTCTACGGCGGGTTTTCCGATCTGGCGTCCGTGTACGCCGAGCCGATCCGGCGTGCGGCTCGCGCGTCAATGGCCGATGCCGCTCACGAAGGGGCCGATGCACTGGTCGATGGCCCGTTCGTGGCCGACGAAACGGCGATCGTGCTCGACACTGCCGGCCGGCGCAGTGAGTAAGCTCGATGCTGCTGTTTCTCGACACGGAATATGCTGACATCCCAATCCCCACGGCATCTCGTAGAGATACCCCACACGGCCGAGTGCGATGCGGCCACGTCTTTCTGGCTGATTGGTGTGAAAAGGGATATCGCCTCTGCAACTGGCGAAAAGATTATGCCCAATCATCGCCTGAATCAGTTAAGCGCCCCATAAGCCAGGCTTTTCGGCAAACCGTGATCGCCTTAATCAGCCAGACTCAGTGAATCCACGGTAATCACCCTCGTCATAAACCCGCATGTCAAATGATGGACGTATGAGCATCTGGAAGTCTGTCATCGAGCGACAGGCAGCTCAGACCGTACGTGCAGAAGGCAAGATCAACAAGCGACCGTCTGTGTGCTTGTCGCGCTTAAGCCCCGATGCGCTCACACGTCTGCCCCCCTTATCGGACAAACGCGCGAACGAACCAATTGGCCGACAGCGCTCAGGCGACGACGAGATCAACCGGAGCAGGTCCACGAATCACCACTGGCAAGGCCTTCGAGTTGCGACTTGAGGTCGCGTAGTTCGTTGTTTTATCGCCGAAGTCTGGCGACAGAAAACCGGGCATTCCGTTGCCCGTAGCCTACCGGTGCATGCGAGATTGGTAACGATCTGGTGTGAAGCCACCGGGACAAAGTAACCCGGCGAAAGCCACGCTTGAGTCGTGAGGCTGATGCGCGTCTGCTAGTGCCAATGCGGATGGGGTGCAAGGCTGGATGGCATGGTTAACACACGTGAACTGTCGCTAAACGTCGTCACTTTGAAGGGCCAAAGGTACTGATAGGCCCCGCCCAACATGGGAAGTAGTGGGACTGCTCTCTCTTGAATGGGGCAGCACGGACACCAGCACTACCGGCGGACAGACAGAACCTAAACCATTCGTGCGAACCACGCGGAACAAGGAAACCCCGTATCGCCGCCCATTGGGCAGGTTAACCGTAAGGAAAACTGTTGGTGATGCGGGCATGGGAGTGCAGAGAAAGCGAACGCTGTCCTGTAACCGGACGGATAGGGATTGAGTCGCGAGGCAACATCATCCCACGCGAAAGCGGGCAGACTTCTGCATGGTCTTTCGTCACGAGAGAGCTTGAGTAACCGTCAAAGGAGGAGATGCAGATGACTGGGCAGAAGTTCCGCACAGGTGCGTCCTCCGATCTAGCCATTCACTGGCACGGCATTGATTGGGCCAGATGTTATCGCGAGGTCCGACGGCTGCAGGCGCGTATTGTGAAGGCTACACAGGACGGCAAGCGCGGGAAGGTGAAAGCCTTACAGTGGTTGCTGACCCACTCGTTCAGCGGCAAGGCACTCGCCGTCAGACGGGTGACTGAGAATCAGGGAAAACGGACGCCGGGCGTGGACGGCATCACATGGTCCACACCGAAGTCCAGACTCGAAGCAGTGTCGTCACTCAAACGGCGTGGCTACCGGCCGCGTCCGCTGAGACGGATATATATCCCCAAGGCCGATGGGACAAAAATGCGGCCGCTAGGAATTCCATGCATGGTCGACAGGGCGCAGCAGGCGCTATATCTGCTTGCCCTGGAGCCCGTTGCGGAGACCGAGGCTGACCCGAATTCCTATGGATTCCGCGTCAGCCGATCCGCCGCCGATGCAATCGAGCAGTGCTTCATTGCGCTGGGCCGCCCCGAGTGCGCGCGGTGGATTCTGGAGGCCGATATCCGTAGCTGCTTTGACGAAATTTCGCACGACTGGCTGGTCGCCCACATCCCCATGGACAAAGCGATTCTGCTGAGGTGGTTGAAGGCTGGCTACCTTCACAACCATGTCTTTCACGCAACGGAAGCGGGTACCCCACAAGGGGGCATTATCTCGCCGACGTTAATGAATATGACTTTGGATGGACTAGAACGGATGCTGCTATCGAAGTTCCGCAAGCACGTTCGCGATGCGTCCAAGGTCAATCTCATTCGGTATGCAGACGACTTTATCATCACCGGTGCAACGAAAGACGTGCTGGTCAATGAAGTTCGTCCGATGGTCGAGCAGTTTCTGGCGCAACGTGGCTTGTCACTATCGCCGGAGAAGACCCGGATCACGCATATCGACGAGGGATTCAACTTCCTCGGCATGAATGTTCGCAAGTATGGTGGCAAGCTGTTGATCAAGCCTGCCCGAAAGAGCATTCAGCGCTTCCTGCGCAAGCTGCGGGGAGTCGTGAAAGGCAGCGCGGCGCTACGACAGGATCTACTGATCCGTGTGCTCAATCCACTGATTCGCGGATGGGCGAACTATCATCGTCAAGTTGTGGCGAAACAGATCTTCAGCGCAGTTGGTCACGCGATCTGGCAGTGTCTATGGCGCTGGGCGCGGCGTCGGCATCCGAACAAAGGCGCACGCTGGGTACAACGGAAATATTTCTGGACCGTTGGTGCACAGCGCTGGGTTTTTGGAACGACCACCGGCAAAACGCTCAGCACGGGAAAGCCTGAACTCCTGACGCTATACGATATTGCCAGCACGCCGATCCGGCGGCACCGGAAAATCCAGGCGGTCGCTAACCCGTTCGACCCGCAGTGGGAAAGCTATTTTGAAGCTCGACTTGGCAACATGATGGCGGACTCCCTCAAAGGCCGGACGCGGCTGATCCGGTTGTGGCTCGCACAGGACCGGGCCTGTCCAGTTTGCTGTCAGATGATTACGAAATCCAGTGGGTGGCGTCTGTTCCACGAGATTCGTAAAATCGACGGTGGCACGGATGCGGTCGGTAACCTGAAGATGCTACATCCGGACTGCCACCGGAACGCGCGTGCTCTCAGACACTCAGTTGTGGAACCGGCTTATTCCTTAAAGGCCAGTTCAAAAAGAGCCCGGAAGGGCTGTTTACTTTCCCGTGAA